>DATBWZ010000077.1:0-21672 GCA_036514535.1 bacterium | reverse complement strand
CCAGCAACAACATTTTCGCATCTGGATGCCACGACCGTGCTTTCAAGGCAGATTTCAGAACTGGGAATTTATCCTGCAGTTGACCCGCTTGATTCCACATCCAGAATACTTGACCCCCAGGTGGTCGGCGAGGAGCACTACACTGTTGCCCGGGAGGTTCAGAAAATTCTTCAGAGATACAAGGATCTGCAGGATATCATTGCTATTCTTGGAATGGACGAATTATCTGAAGACGATAAACTCCTGGTTGCCCGCGCGCGGAAGATCCAGAAGTTTTTATCACAGCCGTTTTTTGTCGCGGAACAGTTTACCGGGACCCCGGGCAAATATGTAAAACTTCAGGATACCATAAAGGGATTCAGGGATATTGCAGCGGGAAAACACGATGATATTCCTGAACAGGCATTTTACATGGTCGGAACAATTGAAGAAGCAGCAGAGAAGGCTAAGAAAATATTAGGTGAAACGTAATGATTAATAAACCACTGCACATGGATATTGTTACCCCTGATGGGGTATTATTCAGTGATAATGTGGAAGAATTGAAAGCTCCTGGTATTCACGGTGAGTTTGGAATCCTGCCTGGGCATACAGAATACCTTGTTGTTTTAAAAACCGGTGTGCTGGCATACAGAAAATCCGGGGCTTGGAAAGGAATGGTGATTGATTCCGGCTACGCTGTAGTTGAAAATGATAATATAAAAATAATTATCTCTTCTGCAGAACCAGCAGAAGGGATTGATTTCAAGGTCGCCGCTTCGGATAGGGATAAGGTAATGAACGAGATGAAAGATCTTTCGTTGGATAGCCCGGAATTCGCAAAATTAGAATCTTTATACCACAAAGCCATTGTCCGCATACAGGCATACGAGCAGTTTGCCAAAAAATAATATATTGTTACATCAATGTCCAGGCGACAATGCGCATTGTCGCCTGTCGCACGGTGGACGCACAGGTCTGCCCCTACTTGGGTGCGGCCTTTAATTTTGCCTTGCCGTCTTCTATTGTTACCTTGAATTCCACAGTGTTGCAGTTAAATTTCTGTTTGATCTGCGGGATCTGGGATTTGATGGACGAATAAACCTTTTCAAAGGACAGTGTTGATATTTCTTCTCCGCATTTTTTCTTTGCTTCTACATACATTTTGTAAAGCTGCTTGATTTTTCCATTATCGGGCGTATCTATGGTTATAACGCTGGATTTTTGCGATGTTGCGGGCTTCAGCATCGATTTCACATCTTCGCCTCTTTTAAATGTTCCATCCTCTATCATCTTCATGATCTTGTCCCATTGGTTTCTGTGGGTTGCGTAGGTGGCAAATGCGGAATTTATAATGAAATTGTCAGCGCTCCGCCCGGATCTCTTGAGGGAATAGGTTCTAACGAAACGCTCCAGTTCATCTCTGAGTTTATTCGGCGGAAGCCGGGTGTTCCCGAGAAAATACTGATCGTATGCCTTTTTCAGCGCATCCATCTGCTCCCTGAATTTTTCTATGTCTTCTCTTATACCCATTTGAAAAGTTTACCAAAAAAAACAGATCTTGTAAAGGCGGACAGGCTAAATTGGGCAAAAATGATTGTATGCTATGATGTCTCTGTTGCGCGTACAACCTCGGCGATAATTGAATTGCTAACAAAAATACCCTTTTTTGTCAGTTTGAGTCTGTCACCTTGGCAGATTAAAAATTTTTTATCAATTAAAGATTGTATGTTTTTAAAAAACACTTTTTCATCAAAGGGTGTGATATTTTTAATTGATGATAGTGCCATGCCATCAATCTTTCTAAGCCCAAGCATCGCGAGCTCATTTGCTGCCATGCGGGGAGAAATATATTCATACCCCTGGATCCTTGCTCCTGATCGCGCACCTGAAAACTGGAATGGGTCTGTCCAGTTCCACCACCGTATGCCGACTTTTACGGATTTTCCATTCCGGGGGGGCAATTGCAAAAACGAATGCGCACCAGCGCCTATGCCGATGTATTCACCCCAATTCCAATAATTAAGATTGTGCCTGCACTCTCTCCCCGGTTTTGAAAAATTAGAAATTTCATAATGCCTGAACCCATTATCTTCGAGGATAGACATGCCGGCATTAAGCATTTCCAGAAGAGTTTCCTCGGGAGGAAGATTCCGCCTGAAAGTATTTTCGGGCACAGTAAGCATATAAGCGGAGATGTGCTCCGGATTGAATGAAAGCAAAGTATTCAGATCCTTCATCCACTCTGCGGTTGTCTGTGCCGGCAGGCCGAACATCAGGTCAGCATTGATATTGTCTATCCCGGCTTTTCTTGCATTGTCTATCGCTTTTATATTATCATTTTGAGTAGCAGCCCTTCCCAGTGTTTTGAGATAGAAGGAATTGTATGTCTGTATTCCGATACTTAATCTGCCGGCCCCGGCGCTTTTAAAAAACATTGCCTGCTCCAATGTAAGAGATTCGGGATTTGCTTCAATGCTAATTTCAGCGTTTTTATCAATGGCCCAATGCTTGTTAAGGCATTCAAAAATTTTATCTATCCAAAGCTGATTAAGGATGGAAGGCGTTCCTCCGCCTATGTATATGGATTTTAGAGGCCGGGAAACAGATTTTCCATAAAAGGCTATCTCCTCCAGGACGGTGTTAAGATACCCTTCAAATGGAGGCATGGGATATGAATTAAAATCGCAATACGCGCATTTTTTAATACAGAAGGGAATATGAAGGTACAGTGAAAGCGGTTTTTTATTTGTTTTGCATGCCAAAAATATTTCTGATAGAATATCACATATGTTCAATATTGGCATGCCTGAATTAATCATAATTTTTGCGCTGGCTCTTATTTTGATCGGACCCAAGCAAATCCCTCAAATTGCCAAGACTATAGGAAAATTGATTGGAGACCTCAAAAGGTCGGCTGATGATATTAAGGGAGAAGTGACGAAAGAAATACTTACCTTGAAAGAGGAAGTAGAAGAAGAAAAGAAAACGAATGATGGAACAACCAGTGGTGGATAATGAAAGGTCCATGCCTTTTCTTGACCATCTTACTGAACTTAGAAAAAGGCTCATAGTCTGTATTGTAGCAGTAGCTGCTGGTTTTGTCATTTCCTATGCTTTTTCCGAGCAGATATTTCAAATAATTGTTTCTCCAGTAAGACAAGGACTTCCCGAAGGCTCAACGCTTATATTCATAGGCGTTACCGAGGCCTTCATGACATACATTAAAGTAGCATTTATTTCAGGAATCACGATTTCAATGCCGGTAATCCTCTACGAGATATGGTTCTTCGTTGCGCCGGGGCTTTATGCCTATGAAAAGAAGTATGTTTTACCTTTTATGATTGTATCCTTGCTTTCTTTTGCAGGAGGGCTGTTCTTCTGTTATTTTCTTGTGTTGCCGCCGGCAGCAAAGTATCTTTTGAGCGGATATTCCTCTGAATTTGTCAAGGCAATGCCTACCATGAGGGAGGCGCTGTCACTTTCGGTTATTTTGCTGTTTGCATTTGGCCTCACATTTGAGCTCCCGCTTGTAATGTTGCTGCTTGGGAGGTTCGGATTTATTAACAGTAAAATGCTAAGCAAATACCGGAAGTATGCCGTTGTTGTAATATTTGTAGCAGCAGCAATAATAACGCCAACAAGCGATGCTATCACTCTGTTTCTGATGGCAGGCCCGCTCTGGATACTTTATGAATTAGGATTGCTGCTTGTATGGCTTTTCGGTAAAAAGAAGCAACCAGAGGTACCGCATGAATGAGGCGATCTACCGCTTTTTCCTTGTGTTTGTTCCAATTTTTGTAGCGATTGATGTAATTGGAATATTACCATTTTTTTTGTCAATCACGGAGAAATTATCCGGCAAAGCGCGCTCATGGATTGTAAGGCAGTCTGTTATTACTGCGCTTGCAATCGGACTCGGATTTCTGTTTCTGGGCAGGCCTGTGTTCAATTTTTTGGGAATTACAGTGGCGGATTTCAAGATAGCCGGGGGCTTGCTCCTTCTTGTGCTTGCCATAACCGACCTGCTGTTTCCCGGAAAGACCAGAATTAGTTCTGCCACAATGCTTGGCGTTGTTCCGATAGGAACACCTCTCATTGTCGGTCCCGCAGTAATTACGACATTGATTCTAATGGTTGATATCTACGGATATGCGCTTTGTACAATATCGATTATAGCAAATCTCTTCATTGTCTTTATCGTTTTTTCGTTTGCCCGTCAGATATTCAAACTCCTCGGTGAAGGTGGAACGCTCGCATTCGGCAAGGTTATATCTGTTCTGCTTGCTGCCATTGCAGTCATGATGATAAGGGTGGGAATTTCCGAATTAATTTTATAGGTTGTTATTTCACGCAGGTCAGAGCAGGTTCTCTGGCTGCTTTTGTCTCGTCAAGCCTTTTAAGCCTTGTGATATGAGGCGCGCTTTTGCCCAGCCCTGGATTCTCTATGGCTTCTTTTGCAATAGCTATCATAGCATTAATGAATGAATCAAGGGTCTGTTTGGACTCTGTTTCCGTGGGTTCAATCATCATTGCGCCGGGCACTATAAGCGGAAAATAGATTGTGGGCGGATGGAATCCGTAATCCATAAGCCTCTTGGCAATGTCCATTGTGATTATACCCTTTTCCTTTTGTTTTTTGTCAGAAAGGATTACCTCGTGCATGCAAGCCGTATCATAAGGAATATCATAGTGTCCGCGCAATTTCGCCCGTGCGTAATTCGCATTCAGGACAGCGAGTTCGCTGACTCTCCTCAAGCCATCAGGACCTAGCGACCGGATGTATGCATAGGCCCTTGCCATTACGAGAAAATTCCCCCAGAATGCGCTGATTCTCCCGATGGATTTTTTTCTGCGGTAATCAAAGATATATTTTTTACCCTTTTTAATTACAGATGGCACCGGAAGAAATTCCGCAAGATTTCTGCTTACCGCAAGCCCGCCGCCTCCGGGTCCTCCCCCGCCATGCGGTGTGGAAAAGGTTTTATGCAAATTAAATTGCAGGAGGTTTATGCCAAGATTCCCTGGCTTTACAATTCCCATAAGCGCGTTTAGATTTGCGCCATCGCAGTATACAAGCCCGCCCTTTGAATGAACAATGTCACCGACTTCCTTAATATTTTTCTCAAAGAGACCGAGAGTATTCGGATTCGTGAGCATTATTGCTGCTACGTCTTCGTTCATCATCCTCGCAATTGTTTCAGGTGCAAGTATCCCGCCATCGGCAGTGCCTACCTTGACCACTTCAAAGCCGCACATGGCTGAGGATGCGGGATTAGTTCCGTGGGCAGAATCTGGAATGAGAATTTTTTTTCTGTTTTCGCCCCTGGACTGAAAGTATGCTTTTACAATCATCATGCCGGCTAATTCGCCATGGGCGCCGGCAAACGGGGATAGCGCAACATCATACATTCCGCTGATCTCTTTTAGATATTCACCGAGTTCATAAATTACCTGCAGCGCACCCTGGGAAAAATCTTCAGGTGCCAATGGGTGCAGTTCTGTAAAGCCCTTATCCGAAAAGATTGCCTCGTTGACCTTTGGATTGTATTTCATCGTGCAGGAGCCAAGCGGATAAAATCCGGCATCTACACAGTAGTTCCACTGGCTGAGCCTCACATAATGCCGGACTACGTCCAGTTCGCTTACTTCGGGAAGGTTTGAATCCTTATCCCGGAGTAATTCTTTTGGTATTACGCTCTCAGGTTCAACCTGCGGCAGATCAATCTCGGGCAGTGAACAACCCGTCTTTCCATTTTTGGATCTGTCAAAGATTAAAGGCTCGTTGAAATTAAATCCTGTTGTCCCCGGAAATTGCATTGTAAAAATTTTATATCCTGGAAGAGCAGAAGTCAAAGGGTTAATGGATTTTTAATTATGAGTATGGTAGGGTTAAAAAATGTCAAGCACAGTTTTTTTAGAAGTGTTAAGGGGGGGATGCTGTGGCTGCGCTGATTAAAAGAAGGTCAAAGAAAGCAGGGCTTCCTCCGGGAAGCCTTATTCACATAGGAGAAAAAGGGTCTGAAGAAGTCAGGATTACGGTATTAGATTATGATGAAGTTCACTATGAAGAGAAAGAGGTAAAAACAATTGAAGAGTCCTATCCCTTCAGGGATAAAACAACAATAACCTGGATCAATATAGAAGGCGTGCATCGCTCTGATATTGTAGAAAAAATAGGGAATCATTTTGGGATCCATCCCCTCATTCAGGAGGATATTCTGAATACCGACCAGAGACCCAAGACGGAAGATTTTGAAAATTACCAGTATACAGTTCTCAAAATGCTTCATTACGATAATAAGAAGAATGAGATTGTTTCTGAACAGATAAGTCTGATTTTAGGGCAGAATTATGTCATGTCGTTTCAGGAGGGAATAGCGGGAGATGTCTTTGATCCTGTCAGGGAACGGCTAAGAACAGGCAAGGGATTTATCAGGAAAATGAAGGCGGATTATCTTGTTTACAGTCTGCTGGATACGATAGTGGATAACTATTTTTCAATTCTTGAAAACCTTGGCGAGCGGACAGAAATCCTTGAGAAAGAACTGGTGGAAAGACCTGCTCAGCATACGCTGCAAAAACTCCATCAGTTGAAAAGAGAAATGCTGCTTTTACGGAAATCAATATGGCCATTGAGGGAGGTAATCAGTAAATTAGAGAAAACAGAATCTGTATTGATAACTGACTCAACAAAAATCCATCTGAGAGACGTATACGACCATGTAATTTATATAATTGAGACCATTGAAACCTACCGGGAGATGCTTTCCGGAATACTTGAAATTTATCTATCCAGCATAAGCAACAGAACGAATCAGATTGTAAAAGTTCTTACCATTATTACCACAATATTCATGCCGCTCACATTCATAGCTGGAATCTATGGAATGAACTTCAAATATATGCCGGAACTGGAATGGCGCTGGGGCTATCACGCAGCGCTGTTCATAATGGCCATGATCGGCATTACAATGCTCGTTTATTTCAGGCGGAAGAGGTGGTTGTGATCCCTCTTTAACCAAATTAGGCAACAGGAAAGACTTGAATCGTTAAAACATTGTTCGTGCTCAGGTAAGATATAATAATAATGAACATAAACATTTTTCATGAATTTTTATGTAGCTGGTGTTAAATTCTTGCGAGTTCTTTTGCGAGAATATCAATATCTTTTTTGCTGTTCATCTCAGTTACCGCTACGAGCAGGCAGTTTTTAAGTTCTGGATAATACCTGCCAAGCGGCAAGCCCGGCAGGATACCCTTTTTCTGTAATTTTTTGGCTGCGTTGTCAGCGTTGCTTTTAATCTCAATTACAAATTCATTAAATGTCGGCGATGAGAATTTGAGATGAATTCCCTTTATTTTTTTAAACCTTTTCTTTGCATATTCAGCCTTTGCGAGGTTGATTTTTGCAAGGTCTCTCAATCCGGTTTTTCCCATAGCACTCAGATAGATGCCGGCAGCAATGCCGCATAGGGACTGGTTTGTGCATATATTGGATGTTGCGCGCTCCCGTTTTATGTGTTGTTCTCTCGTTGCAATAGTGAGGACATAGCCTGTTTTCCCGTTCCTGTCAACAGTCTGGCCTGCGAGCCTTCCCGGCATCTGCCGGAGAAATTCCTTCCTGGTTGCAAAGAGCCCCAGGAACGGCCCACCGAAAGACAGCGGAATGCCAAAGGGCTGTCCTTCACCGGCAACGATATCAGCTTCGGCAGCGCCTGGCGGTTTGAGAATGCCTAAGGATATTGGTTCGGCTACTGATACAACAGAGAGTGCTCCTATTGTATGCGACAATGCCGAGAAATTTTCCGCTGGTTCAATACAGCCGAAAAAATTTGGATTCTGAATAAGGATCGCAGACACGCCCTCGCCGCAGAGCCTTTCTGCTGCAGAAAAATCAGTAATACCCTCCTGGTTATACGGTATTTCAATCAATGATTCATCCAGAGCGTTGATATAGGTTTTTAAAACAGCCCTGTATTCAGGGTGCACGGTTTTTGATACAGCGACCTTTTTTGTTCCCTTTATCCTCATGCACATCAGTGCCGCCTCTGCAAGGGCAGTAGCACCGTCATACATTGAAGCATTTGCAATCTCCATTCTAAACAAGTCTGCAATCATGCTCTGGAACTCAAAGATTGCCTGGAGCGTTCCCTGGGAAAGCTCGGGCTGGTAAGGCGTATATGGAGTCAGAAACTCGGATCGCTGCAACAGGGCTGGCACTACTGCCGGTATAAAATGATTATATGCGCCGGCTCCCAGGAATGAGTTAACCCCGGTATTATTTTTTTTGCAGATGAATAACATCTCCTTGATTAATTTATGTTCTGATAGCGGTTCCGGAAGTTTTAATCTTTCTGTTTCCTGGAGCGTTTTTTTTATGGAATTGAATAATTCGGATATGGAATTTACGCCAATTTCCCCGAGCATCTCCTGTATTTCATCATCTGTGTGCGGTAGATACGGGTGCGGTTTCACTTGCCGGCCTCTTCCTCTACAAACTTTTCATATGCAGCAGCATCCATAATGGTATTGATTTCATTTGGATTGTCAGGCGCAATCTTTATAAGCCACCCCTTGCCATAAGGGTCATGATTGACGTATTCCGGATGGGCTGACAGTTCCTGATTCGCTTCAATAATCTTTCCGGAAACCGGAGCGAATAAATCGGACACTGCCTTGACCGATTCTACAGCGCCAAAAATCTCTCCCTTTTTAATTGTTTTTCCCTTCTGCGGTAATTCCACATACACTATATCCCCTAATTCATGTTGTGCATAATCTGTGATCCCAACGGTCAGACTGTCCCCGTCCTGTTTTGCCCATTCATGTGATTCAGTGTATCGCAATTCCTTTGGAAAATTCAAGATAACCTCCTGCAATTATTTTTCTATGAAATTATACACCCCTGTTAAATTGAGTGCAATAAAAACGGATAATTATCATCAAAATGCGATTGCCCCGCTCAATCTTGCATTGTAAGAAACCCAAAGAATATTATAATGGTAATATGCATTTTGATTTCCGCAGGGCTATTATTGAAAAATACAGTCAGCCGGAGGAGATTGCGCAGTACACCCTTGAGGCGGAAAAGGAGCTTTTTGACTGGGAAAAATGGATTTTAGCAAAATACATAAAGGGCGGGGAAAAGGTTCTTGTTCTTGGTTCCGGTGCGGGGCGGGAGGTTTTTGGTATTGAGAAGATGAATGTCTCTGCCTATGGCGTGGATATATGCCTTCCGCTGCTGAATTCAGCTAAAAGCTTAATGCTAAAGGATAATCACAAGGGCTTTCTAATGGCAGGGGATGCTCTCCAATTAGGGTTCAAAAAAGAAACGTTTAATCTCTGCATAATGTTCCGTCAGTTCCTCCAGCACTTCCCTTTCCGGAAAAACAGAATGCGTCTCCTCAAGGAAGCCGGCAGGATTTTAGATAAAGGGGGAATTCTCCTGCTTTCGCTCCATCTCAGCCCCTTCAGTTTCAGTCCGTATCGCATTGCAAATCATTTCTGCAAAATATTCTTCGCAGAACGGGCATCCGGACCTGCGAATCCCGTAATGACTGAAAGCAAGGAGCCGGTACTATTTAGGATACTCAGAAAATTGACGTTTGTTGTGCTTGGGACGGTTATCAACATAACAAGAAATACGTGTAGAAGAATATATGTTAAATTAAAGGGAGAAAATTACAAAGGGCTGGAGCCCAACGATTTTTATATTTCTTCTATAAGCGCCGCACACAGCAAAGGAAAAATACTTTTTCACGATTACTCCGCGAAGGAAATACTTGAGGATCTATCCGCTGCGGGGTTCATGACCGTTGAGTGGAGCGATATTGATGAACTGGGGCGCAACAAGCCTTATCCATCTTGGATCCGGAGGGGGGCATCTTTTGTATGCATTGTTGCTAAGAAAACAGGATAATAATTGAATGAATCCGGAAATGAGTTAAAATAAACCAGTGCATGTATTAACAACAGAGGGAATAGTTTTACGCGCCAAGCCCTTTGGCGAATCCGACATTATTGTAAGTCTCTTTACCCAAAAAGCAGGCAGGCTTTCCTGCATAGCCAAGGGCGCCAAGCGGTCCAGAAAGCGGTTCGGCGCGAATCTTCAGCCTTCCAGCCACGGTAATTTCCTCCTCTCCATCAGGAATCCCAACAGCCTTGCAATGATTGATTACTGCGATCTGATAGAGTGGTGGGACGGCATATATTCAGATGTAGAGGCATTCGTGTTCTCTCAATATTCCCTTGAATTGATCTACAAGCTTCTTCCAGAGGGAGAGGAAAATCAGAAAATATTTGATTATCTCCTGATTTTTCATAATAGACTGAATTCCAAAAAATTCAATGAACTTACAGTGCGGACATTTGAGGCGGGACTGTTATCCTTTCTTGGCTACAGACCGCTCATAAGCCACTGCGGTAAATGCAAAAAGGAACTAATAGAAGAAAAGGTGATATTTGACCCGGAAAAAGGACAGGTTTTGTGCAGCGGCTGTTACACGGAAAAAGACGGAGGATTTATCATAAGCCCGGGAACTCTGTCTCTTTTAAATTATCTTATAGAGGACAGGGAAGAGAAGCATTACGACATTCTGTCTCTTGAGGTAAAAAGGGATTTAAAAAAGCTGCTCTGGAATTTCATAATCTATATCAATCAGGGGCCCATGAACTCCTGGCGGTTGTTTGAGGAGTAAGCAAGAAGAAGAATTTAACTTGACAAAACTTTATAAGTTTATATATAATGAACTAAATGTACAAACAATCCAAAAAGGAGGTATTTAGTATGAAGAAGGGTGCACTATTGTTTATGGCAGTCTGTGTTTTTGCAGGTATTACATCATTTGTATCGGCAGGAGAGTCAATGAGCCCGCTCGCCCTGGCAAAGGGTAAACTGGGTGTTGGGTTAAGCCTCGGATACGGCAGCGCAGACAAATTCTATGATGCAGATGGAGAGGCGCAGGATATCGGCGGAACTATTTCAACAATGCCCATTGACCTCTCGGCCGCATACGGGATTATTGACAACCTTGAAGCGGGCGTGAACATTTCTCTTGTAAGAGACGCCGTTTCTCCGGATGAAGGTGATGCTGTGAGCGGATTTGGATTGAGGAATGTAATTATTGGAGCAAAGTATGCGGTAATTCCTGAACTGGCTGTCGGCGCAGGATTTTTGCTTGATGTAGGAACATCAGAGGATGAGCTTGAAGCAGCGGATGAATACCCGACATCAGATGGCTTCCATGGCATTGCGATAAATCTTGCAGGCAAAAAAGCCTTTGATAAAATTGTTTTAAATGGCGGCATCAGATACACATTGCTTCTTGGCAGAGATATTGATATGTCAACTGGGGCTGGAACAATAACCGTAGATGTCAATCCCGGAGATATTCTTGATCTCTCAGTGGGCGGCGGGTATCAGATCCTTGATAATCTCTATGCTGGACTGGATATTATGTTCGCAAAACAGATAGGCGATACAGAGATTGAGGCTGGTGGTGTAACTCAGACTGAAGAGGCTGTTTTTCAGGTATTGAGTGTGGGTGTCAATGCGGTTTATGATATCAATGATACAATTTCAGTATTTTTGAACCTTAAAGAGAACAGCGAATACTTCCCAATCGGGGTCCCTCTTATGGGTAAAGAGGCTCCTGCTAGCGGAATTCCGCCGGTCACAATCGGCGTAAAAGCAACCTTGCTGTAACAAAGAATATTATCAGACCTTATATCAAAAAGCCCTCCGTACGGAGGGCTTTTTATTTAGAGCGCAACTCGCATTTTCAGGAAACTTATTTTATTATAAACATTATTGACAAGTCTTTTTAATGGAATATAATTTTACTATGAGAACTATCCCACAAATTTTTGCTATGCTTTTTCTCTCCGGGCTTATTTTTGCCCAGGGAAAAAGTGAGGAGGCCAATATGAAAACAGTGCTTGGTAAGATCCACTGGCTTGGACATGCAGCAACCAGAATTGATGCCGATAAAACTATCTACATAGATCCGTGGAAAATAAAACAGGGGAGCAAGCCGGCAGATATCATTCTTATAACCCATGATCATTACGATCACTGCTCCATGATCGATGTAGAAAAAGTCCAGAAAAAGGAAACAATAATTGTCACCACTCCTGACTGTGCAAAGAAATTAAAGGGAGATATAAAAACTGTCAAGCCGGGCGATAAAATTAACGCAAACGGTTTTGATATTGAAGCTGTGCCTGCTTACAATCTGGATAAGGAATTTCACCCGAAATCAAGGGGATGGGTTGGTTTTATAATTACCGTTGAGGGGGTCGGAATTTATCAGACAGGCGACACGGATGCAACTGAGGAGATGAAGGCCCTCAAGGTTGATATAGCCCTTATGCCGGTTGGCGGTACTTACACAATGACTGCTAAAGAATCTGCCGCTGCAGCCAACATATTCAAGCCGAAGGTTGTTATTCCAATACACTGGGGCGATATAGTCGGCAGTGTGGCAGATGCGGAAACATTCAAAAAGATTTTTACAGGAGAGACCTTAATACTTACCCGGGAGTAATGTTTAAAGCCTGCTCAATTTTCAGTACAATAAAATTTAAGCCTGCGTTTTATTAAATCCCTTTTCCTTCCCTCTGAACAGGCGGGAGATATTCTCCTGGTGCGTGTATACGACAATAATGGGTATTAAAATGGAAAAATAGAAAAACGTGCTGCGCCCGTAAAAAAAGTATGTTGCAACTGGTGCTCCTGCAACTGCAATTAGCGCGCTCAGGGAGGATATCCGTGATACTAAGAAGATCACCAGCCACAGCCCTGCAGCCACCCCGGCGGTTTTGGGAATAATTCCTGCCGCAATGCCAAGGGAAGTGGCTACCCCCTTGCCACCGTGAAATTTAAGAAAAACCGAATATATATGTCCGGCAAGAACGGTTATACCAGTTGCACACAGAAAGAGTTCGGGTGAAAAGAATCCGGTATAGCGCGAATTCAGATAATATTTCTGTATCAGGACTACAGGAATAAAGCCCTTTAGTACATCAACAAGAAGCGTTATTGCGCCGAATTTTTTGCCCAATGTACGGGTAACATTGGTTGCGCCAATGTTACCGCTGCCCAAGTCTCTGATATTGGCCCCTTTTATTTTTGCAAGGATAGCGCCTGTGGGTATTGACCCAAGGATGTAAGCAAAAAGAATTATTAGAATCTCATTATACACAGGCGAAATTCTAACAGATTTCTGCAAAAAGTCAATTTCTGGGGAAAGGGGCTGCCCTAAAAAATACTATTATGATTGTGCTATTGATTACATTAATTATAAATTATATAATAGAACAAAATAAATAATGCGGATAAACGTGAAAAAATGCAGAGTAACCCTTCAATAAACATAAAAGCAATAAAAGGCGCGGATCTTTTTATAAAATGCCTTAAAGAGGAGGGCGTTGAATATGTTTTTGGATTGCCTGGAGAGGAAAACCTTCATCTTTTGGAAGCGATAAGAAATTCGGGAATAAAGTTTATCCTGACAAGACACGAACAAGCAGCGGCCTTCATGGCTGCTACCTACGGAAGGCTCACTGGGAAAGCCGGCGTTGTGCTTGCCACATTGGGTCCAGGTGCAACCAATCTCGTAACCGGTGTGGCCTATGCTCAACTCGGCGGATATCCAGTCGTTGTAATCACAGGACAGCGGGCAATAAAAGGGAACCTGCAGGGGGAATTTCAAATAGTGAGTGTTGTTGCGATGATGGAACCAATAACAAAAATGGCCCGGCAGATTGTGAGCGCCGACAGGATTCCTTCAATGGTAAGGGAGGCTTTTAAATTATCAGAAGAGGAACGTCCGGGAGCGGTTCATCTTGAGTTGCCAGAGGACATTGCTCTGGAGAAAAGTTCCAGCGTTCCGCTCAAAAGATTCAAGATCCGCCGTCCGGCGCCGGATCCAAAGGCTGTAAAAACCGCTGTTAAAATGATTGAAGAATCAAAGCATCCGTTGATTATGATTGCTGCAGGAGCAAACCGTAATCTGGTATCCAAACAACTCGGGCGGTTTATTGCAAGAACCAGCATTCCTTTCTTCACTACACAGATGGGCAAAGGGGTTATTGACGAACGGGACAATCACTATATAGGAACAACAGTTCTTATAGAAAATGATTTTATTCATAGAGCGATTGATAAATCGGATCTGATTATCTCAATAGGGCATGATATAACCGAAAAACCGCCGGCAATCCTCGGATATGGCGGGAAAAAGACCCTGCATATTAATTTTTACTCAACAAAGATTGACGATGTTTATTTCCCTGCCTATGAGGTTATAGGAGACATATCTCATACCCTGTGGCAATTCACTGAAAAGATAACAAAACAGCCACACTGGAATTTTGAATACTTTAAAAAAATCGCCTCAGAGATAAAGGGAATAAAGATCTCCTCTGCCGGTTTTCCCTTAAGCCCTCAGAGATTGACTGCCGACCTGAGGAAAATAGTTCCTGAGGACGGTATAATTGCACTTGATAATGGATTGTATAAACTGTGGATAGCCCGCGATTATCCTGCATATAGACAGAATACCGTTCTTCTTGATAATGCCCTCGGTTCAATGGGTGCTGGCCTGCCATCAGCAATTGTCGCGAAACTGGTCCATCCGGACAGGAGCGTTGTCTCGGTGTGCGGAGACGGTGGATTTATGATGAACTCGCAGGAACTTGAAACCGCAATCAGGTTGGGCATGGACATTGTTGTTGTAATCCTGCGGGACAATGGATTTGGAATGGTAAAATGGAAGCAGAAGGTCTTTGGGTTTAAGGATTTCGGACTGGATTTCGGCAATCCCGATTTTGTAAAATATGCCGAATGTTATGGTGCAAAGGGTTATCAAGTTAAATCAACAGCGGATTTTTCCAGAATATTGAATAATTGCATCGGGAGAAAGGGTGTTCATGTTATTGACTGCCCTATAAATTATTCAGAGAGAATTGATCTGTTGCCCGAAATGTCTGGCACAAGCAAATCCTTCATCCCGTAAAGATAACACATTACCTTATCCTTTCCGTACAGGGTTTCCGCCCTGTACCTGCAGCCTCCCGCGCATTCTTTAAGTGCCTGGCAGTCCCTGCATTCCTTCAGTTGACTTAAAGTGAGATGCGTTGCATTGAGCCAGCAATTTTTTAATCCCTCGGCGACCCTCCCGTACGGGCTTTCCGGATAGAACCCGCATTTCAGCACATGCCCTTCAGGCGTGATTGTGCAGAGGTGGGCTCCGCAGGCTGATTTTCCGTCCGTGCCGTGATAGCCTCCGTCAAAGGCAAACCGCATGCATTTTGCAGCGTCACTCAGCGATGGCATCAGGTCGCTATTTTCCTGCAAATATCCGGATACGCAGGGCATGTCAATTCCCCACTCCTTTATGCTTTTGGATTTTAAAAGCCTCTCCATTTCAGAAAATTCGTTTTTGTTATATTCCGTCACCATTGTTGCAATGGAGATCTGAAAGCCGGCCTTTTTTGCCGCTTCAACGCCAGCCATTGTCCTGTTAAAAGAGCCCTTTCCCCTGATGCGATCGTGCGAGTCCCCGATGCCGTCAACGCTCACCTGGATCTCGTCAAAGTTAAGCATTCCGAGATCAATTTCGGTCAGCAGAAATCCGTTAGTGAGCAGTATCCTCCGGAGTTTGCTTCCGGAAAGAAATCCGTTAAGTTCATCAAAATGAGAGTAAAGCAGGGGTTCGCCGCCGGAGACAATGAGCCGCAGGCCCTGCATCCGCTCAAATTCTTTGACAGCCTTCGTGGCAATCTTGATTGGCAGTTCGGCATTGCTGGCTTTTCCAAGATAGCAGTGCTTACACTTTAAGTTGCATTTGGCTGTTAACTGGAGTTCAAGATATCTTAATGATGGAAGGATCGCCTGAGCCGGCATCCGTATTGGCTTTACTGTATCCGTTTCAATAATTAAATTTTCCCTCAGGAGATAATTAAAAAATTTTTTAGAATCGTTTGAATGCCTGATTGATTTGTCAGCCGGCAGTTTCCCTATGAAATTCAGCCCCTCTTTGTCAATTTCATAGAGTTCATCCGTTTTTCTGTTGTATATAAAAGGCTTCTCAAGATATTTTACCGAGCAATCTTCTGATAGCCTGTAAGTGGTGCGTGTTGACTCCATATTTAATAACTTAACTCATAAAGGTTTTCTCAGGTCATTGTGATGCAACCTGCCTGATTCCAGAAGAATATCCAAAATGGCATATCCGCCGCATGGATGTTTACCCTTAACCGCGTTATCCCTGAAATCACATCCTTCAATGCGGAACGGGCAGGGAATGCATACAATTTCCCCAAGCAATTCGTTATTCATATTTCTGAAATTCTCAATACTGATTTCAAGTATATTATTAAACTCTATCTTTTTTGTCTCAATAAGTTCCTTGAGAATATCAAACCCGAAACATTTCCTCGGTTGTTCCCTGAAAGGTTTGTAAAAACGGCAAAAAACACCGCACAGAATAAGATAATCTTTTTCAAGCATAAAAAATACCCCTTTTACAAGGGGTATTAGAATCTAAAGAATTGGACAGCCTTTGTTTAGCAGGATGATTTGCACTTACAGAGGCCCTTGGATGTTTTTACTATTTTTTTAATTTTCATATTACCTCCTTTATTTATGTTTCTATTCATTGTATAAAAGCAGGCATATCATGTCAAGCAAAAATTTATGGTTGTTTTTTAATAATGATTTTTTGCAAAGGCTATTAAGTTAAACTATTGACTTAATAATAGTATTTAATTAATATAATACCGTTCTGCTGCCGAAGTGGCGGAACTGGCAGACGCGCCAGATTCAGGGTCTGGTGAGCTACGGCTCGTTGGGGTTCAAATCCCCACTTCGGCACCATTTTCAATCCACCAGCCTGAAACGCACGGGAATTATCACCTTCGCTGCAACCGGAGTTTCTCCTGACATTGCAGGAGAAAAGGCCGATTTAAGAATTGCTTCCCTTGCAGCTTCGCCCATTCCATAGCCTGGGTTTTCAATTATTTTTACGTCTGTAACATTTCCATCAGATGATATTATGACTTCAAGCAGGACAACACCTTCAATTCCAATCTTTCTCGCTGACTCAGGATAAACGGGTTTTAACTGGCTTCTGAAAGAAGGCGATTTTGTAATGCCGGAAAGGGGGGCATATTCAACATCATTGGTTATTTCATTTTCCGGCATGCCATGCAGAGTGTTTCCTATCTGGACTTGCGTTTCGCCGGATTCCGCAACAGTTTCCTCCGTGGCGCCAACAACAGGCATTAACTCTTTTTTGGCTACTCCGCTTTTGGTCCTGTGAATATTACCTTGGATTATCTGCGCCCCTTTTTGCTCAAGATCAATAAATTTTTCTTCAGTGGCCGCCATTGATTCCTTTTTTATTATGATATCAACCTCCACAGGCGGATGCTTTTTATCCATGGCAGGGGCAATGAGAAGCATAGCAAAGAGAAATATGAGATGCGCGGCAAGCGAATAGGTTATGTTTCTTATGTCAGCAATTCCAGTCACTCGGCCTCAATATTTATTGAGAATTTTTGTACTCCTTCGTTTCTTAAGAGGTCAATTATATGGATCACTTTCCCATGCTTTACATCCCTGTCTGCGCTGATTATGGCATTTAATCTGCCGGGGTTGCTGTTACTCACAAAATTGCGGAGGAGCTTTTCGGTTGCGGGATTACCATTGAGAAAGAGTTCCCCGTCGCTCCCGATCGCCACTGCAATGTTGGTAACCGGTGTCGGTTCGCCTGTGGTTGCTCTGGGCAATTTCAGCGGTATTGAAGGCGCTACAATAAATGTGGCTGTCACCATGAAGATAATGAGAAGCACAAGTATTATGTCAACAAGCGGGGTTACATTTATACCGGTGATAAGATCGTCGTCATGTGAATCATTCTGTATCATAATGACATTAATGAATGTTTTTTTCCAAAACCGACACGACTTCCCTTGCGATCATCTCCGAAAAGCCCAGCCGGACTTTTATTAGCCTTTGGAAATAGTTATACGCAATCACAGCAGGGATAGCGACAAGAAGTCCAATTGCAGTGGCAATCAATGCCTCCGAGATCCCTGCCATTACGGCCGAAGGACCTCCGCTGTTACTCGCTGCAAGGTCATGAAACGCTTTTATGATTCCGAGAACTGTGCCGAAAAGCCCGATGAACGGAGCATTGTTGCCAAGGGTTCCGAGGAAAGACAGATTTTTCTCAAGAGCAAGCCTTTCCCTGAAAAGGGACTGAGACAGAATCTCCTCCCTGGATAACCCTGGATTTGCACTTTTCAATAATATGCTTTTTATGATTCTGGATTCAGTGCATTCAAAAGAATTCAAAAATCTTTCTGCGGCTTGGTGTCCTTCTTTTTCAAGAATAGAAAAAAGCTCTGAAGAAAATTTATCAAGATCAATCCTCTCCCTTCTGAATGTACGGTACTTGCCGATTATGAACGAAACAGATACAACGCTAAGAATAACAAGAATATACAGCACCCATGTACTGCCAAGAAGCGAAAAGGCAAGGAGAAGGTCGGTAATTATTTCATTTTCTGTCAACCATACCCCTTCCATGAATCCATGGATTTATCTATTTTTAGCAGAGAGCTTACTTTTTCAAATACCGAGACAGGAGTAATAGCCTTCAGTAGCGGGGTAAGTTTTACCATAAGCGGCAGGCGGACAAAAAGATTTCCCTTCTTCATTGCTTTATATGCTTTATCCACCACTGTTTTTGTATCCAGAAGTTTGGTCCCCAGTGGGGCCTTTACCCCCTTAACCATACCGGTATCAACATAACTCGGGCACACAATGGTAAATTTGATGTCATTAAGGTTCTTTTTCTTCATCTCAAGCCGGATAGATTCGCTGAGCCCGATGACTGCGTGCTTGGTTGCAGAGTAAACCGCAAGTCTGGGAACGCCTATTATTCCTGCGGCCGATGCCATATTTATAATGTGACCTTTTTTCTTGGCTACAATGTCGGGGAGGAATGCTTTTGTGACCCACATGATTCCATTCAGGTTTACATCCACGGTTTTTTGAAGAAGTTCATCCGGACATTCCAAAAAATCATAACCGAACAGAACTCCGGCATTGTTAACAATTATATCCACTGTCCCGACTTCTTTCTTAACCCTTTCAGCCATTTCATAAACATTCTTTCTGTTTGTGACATCGCATATATACGAATAGGCGTCTGCGCCAGAATCCTTTAATTCTTTAACTGTTTTATCCAGGCTATCCTTATTAATATCTACAAGAACAATCCTTGCTCCATCAAGGGCGAAACGAATTGCAAATTCCCTGCCTATTCCCATAGCGCCGCCTGTGATTAAAACTATTTTTCCTTTTATATCCTTCATACCCTCCACCTCCTCAAGTGTATAATCTGTTTTTCCAGGTATCTGTTTATTATAACCATATCCTGGGGTATGTCAAAATATCTTTTAATAGTTACTCTGCTTTATGATGTTTTATAACCCGGCCATCCACCATGTATATTATGTCCTCGCAAATGTTTGTTGATAAATCCGCTATTCGCTCCAGGTTTTGCGAAATTCTTATCAGATGGAAGGATCGTTCTATCGTAGACGGATCAGTGCTCATAAAAGTGAGCAGTTCTCGCAGTATTTGCGCCCTGAGACCATCAATGATATCGTCGCTTTTGCATACGCTCTTTGCTAATTTTGAATCCTCATTGATAAAAGCATTTATGCTGTTTTTCAGCATATTAACCGTTTCCTCAGCCATTCTTGGGGTATCTATAAGCGGTTTGACGGAAGGTCTTTCTATCAGGAACAGCGCGCTCTCTGCAATATTGACAGCATGATCGCCCATTCTCTCTATATCGTTGTTCATCTTCATAACCATTAATATTGTTCTCAGATCAACAGCCTTGGGTTCAAATTTTGCAATCATGGTTGCGCAGAGGTCGTCAATCTCAATCTCAATGGCATTTGCGCTTGCTTCGTCCTTCTCAATCACCTCAGCAAGAACCGCTTTTTCTTTTTTCAATAGTCCTTTTATGCTTTTTTCTATCATACTTTCAATAAGCGTGGCATATTCAACCAGCCGCCTTTTCAAATCGGTTATTTTATTCTGCAGCATCATCTCCTCCTATCCAAATTTCCCTGTCAGGTACTCCTCTGTTTTTTTGTGCTCCGGCACAGTAAATAACTTCTCTGTGTGTCCAAACTCAATCAATTTCCCCAGATAAAGAAATGCGGTGTATTCGGAAACTCTTGCCGCCTGCTGGAGATTGTGTGTTACTATCACTACGGTATAATCCTTTTTCAACTGCTCAATCAACTCTTCAATCTTTGCTGTGGAAACAGGGTCCAAAGCGGAGCATGGTTCATCAAACAGTATTACCTCCGGCTTAACTGCAATAGTTCTTGCGATGCAGAGCCTCTGTTGTTGTCCTCCCGACAAAAAGGATCCTTTTCTGTGCAGATGATCCTTAACCTCATTCCACAACGCTGCTTTTCTCAAAGATTCCTCAACAATCCTGTCCTGTTCAATTCTGCTTAATTTTACTCCGGTTAGCTTAAATCCTGCAATCACATTTTCATGTATGCTCATGGTGGGGAATGGATTTGGCCGCTGAAAGACCATGCCTATTTTTCTTCTAACGATAATGGGATTCATTTGATAAATGTCTTCATCATAAAGAAGGATTTTACCGGAGACCCTTGTATCGGGCATAAGTTCGTGCATCCTGTTGATGCAGCGTATAAGGGTTGTTTTACCACAACCCGATGGGCCTATAATTGCTGTTACCATGTTTTTGGGAACAGACAGGTTTATGTCGGTCAAAACCGCATTCATGCCATAATAGGCATGAAGTTTTTCTATTTTTAGAACTGTACCTTCCATTTTTTTGTCACCAACCTTGCAGTCAGATTTAATACCAGGACCAATGTTATCAATACAAAAGAGGCTCCCCATGCTAAGGAATGCCACTCACTGTATGGACTGTTGGCATAATTGAAAATCAGAAGCGGCAGCGCATTTATTGGTTTTAAAACGTTAAGGCTCATAAATTGACTTCCAAAGGCAGTAAACAGCAACGGTGCAGTCTCCCCGGCAATCCGGGCGATGCTCAAGAGAATTCCCGTGACGATTCCGCTTAAGCCAGCGGGCAGAATAACCATGAGAATGGTCTTGTGATATGGCACTCCCAGGGCTAACGAGGCTTCTTTTAGGGTATCCGGGATTAGCTTAAGGGTTTCCTCTGTTGATTTTATTATTACCGGCAGCATCATTATTCCTAATGCAATTGCGCCCGCAAGCCCGGAAAAATGCCTCATTGGTATTACTATCCATGTGTAGGCAATAATTCCAATAACAATTGAGGGTATTCCCTGCAGAACCGCTACGCATAATATTAGCCACTCTGCCAGTTTACTGTTTTTATATTCTGATAGAAAAACACCTGCTGCAACCCCCAGAGGTACAGCGGTAGCGCACGAAAGCGCTATCAAAAGGACAGTCCCTGCTATTGCATTCGCTATTCCCCCGCCAGTTTCTCCAACGGGTTTGGGCAGGTTAACTATAAATTCCCAGCTTATGGATGCTATGCCATTTTTGAATATGTAAAATAAAATAAAAAAGAAGGGAATTGTGACAAAAAAGGACAAGGATATCACCAATGCCTTAAAAAATCT
>DATBWZ010000076.1:0-2758 GCA_036514535.1 bacterium | reverse complement strand
CATTCCCTCGTCAAACGGTTTGCCTATTATCTGTAATCCAATAGGAAGCCCGCCGGTGCTGAATCCGCATGGAACTGAAATGCCAGGCAGTCCAGCAAGATTAAGAGGAATTGTAAACACATCGGAGAGATACATGGTAAGCGGATCCTGCGTTTTTTCCCCGAACCGGAATGCCGGGGTCGGACTTGTGGGCGTAAGGATTGCATCAACCTTTTTGAAAGCATTTTCAAAATCGTCTCTCACAAGCCTTCTGACCTGCTGCGCCTTTTTATAATAAGCATCGTAATAGCCGGCAGACAGAGCATAGGTTCCAAGCATTATCCGGCGTTTTACTTCGGGACCGAATCCCTCTGCCCTTGTTCTGCAGTACATATCCATAAGATTGTTTAACGAGGGGGACCTGTAGCCGTATTTAACCCCGTCATACCGCGCAAGATTACTGCTTGCCTCTGACGGCGCAAGGATGTAATAAACTGCAAGTCCATATTCCGTACTTGGGAGTGTTATCTCTGTAACTTCTGCGCCAAGTTTTTCAAGTTCTTTTATTGCTTTTCTAACTGATAACTCCACCTCATTGTCTATTCCTTTTATAAAATATTCCTTAGGAATACCTAACTTAAGACCCTTTATATCATGCGTAATCTCTTTAAGATAATCAGGGACTGCGATATCAGCCGATGTTGAATCCATCGGGTCATGCCCTGCTATCGCAGAAAGCATAATTGCACAATCTTCAACCGTTCTTGCAAAGGGGCCACCCTGGTCAAGGGAAGAGGCAAAGGCAATCATTCCATACCTGCTGACACGCCCGTATGTCGGCTTAAGTCCCGCCACCCCGCAAAACGACGCCGGTTGGCGGATTGAGCCGCCGGTATCAGTTCCCACCGAAGCAAACCCCATGCAGGCAGCCACAGAAGCGGCAGAGCCGCCGCTGGATCCGCCTGGCACCCTGGAAATATCCCATGGATTCTTTGTCTTTTTGAATGCCGAATTTTCTGTGGATGATCCCATGGCAAATTCATCCATATTTGTTTTACCAATTATAATCGCGCCGGAATCCTTTAGTTTTGCCACCACCGTAGCATCATAAGGCGGGACGAAATTTTCAAGGATCTTTGAGGCGCATGAAGTGAGAACCCCTTCTGTACAGAATATATCCTTAACAGAGATGGGAATACCCGTAAGGGGAGTAGCGTTTCTTTTTTTATAAATTCCATGCTGGCATTCCTCTGCCTTTTTGTAAGCTTTTTCTTTTAAAATCGTAGCAAAAGCATCCAACTCCGGCTCATATTTCTCTAACTGAGAAAAGACCGAATCCAGAAGTTCGGTAACCCCTATTTCCCTGGACTGCAATTTTTTACTTACTTCAGAAATGGCAAGTTCAGCGGGATTCATTCTTCTATAATCGGCGGGACTTTAAAGAATCCCTTTGCACTCTGAGGTGCATTCTCAACCGCTTTTTCCTGCGGAAGAGATGGTTTTACCTTGTCCTCCCTGAAGACCGTTTTTGTAAAAAAAGGATGCGATAAAGGCTCTATGTTTTTCGTGTCAATTTGGTTAAGTTTTTCCATATAGAGGAGAATATCGTTCAGCTGTTTTGTATATTTTTCTATCTCCTCTTCTGTAAGCTCCAGCCGCGCCAGGAGGGCAATGCGTTTTACCTCATCCCTTGTGATTTTCATCAGTAAACATTAACACAGAAAGCAGTGGGATTCAAGGGAATTGAATGGAAGCGCCTTCTGTTTCGCGATAAAAGGAATTAACCGTTTGATTATTATCACTCAAAGAGGGCTGCTTGCAAAAATCGGCGCCGGTTTTCTCCTGAAAGCAGATTCATCCCCGTTATCAAAAGACATCCAAAAATGAAACCGCTGGAAAACTACTTGACAATATTATTTTATATATTTAAATAAGTAATTAAATTAACTTGGAAGAACAAGAACGTAAAGCGTTTATGAAATCAATGGATACACTTATAAATATCCTTTTGAAATATGGCAAAGAAAGAACCAATGAAAAATACAGATAAAGCAATATGTATAATTATTTTCGCGCTGTTTTTTTCAGTATTTGCCGGTAAGATTGATACCTTTGCACAAAACGCTATGGATCTCGGAGATTGTTACAAGAGTGCACTAAAGCAGAGTGAAACCATTGCAATAAGCGAAGAGACGGTAGTTCAGGCAGAAGAGCAATTAAATCAGGCATGGGCTTCCGTCTCCCCAAAAATTCTGTTCAGATGGCAGGAATTATGGCAGGATACCTCGGCAGTTCCAGCGTATGCCAGTGAGTTTTTTAAAGCAAGGCAGCCGCAGGGGAGTTTTAAGGTTCGGCTGTCTCCGCTTACCTTCTACAAGGAATTTGCCGCCCTGAAGTCTGCCATGGCTTTCACGCAGCAGCGCGAGAATGAAATGATGCGGGCAAAACAGCTTCTCTATCTTGATGTATCTCAGTCTTTTTGGGCCGTGATTCAGATTGAGAATCAGATTCAAATAACACAGTCACAGCGTAATTCTATAAAGGACAGGATCAGGGAGCTTGGGGATAGGGTGCGAATAGGCCGCTCCCGCGAGGCTGAGGTTGTTTCTGTTCAAAGCCAGCTGGCTGTTGTTGAGGCTGATATTGAAGACCTGAAAAGGGCGCTGGCGGCTGCAAGAGATCTTCTCGCGTTCCTTACAGGAGAAGACAGGGATATTCCACTGACAGATACAATATCAATTCCTCAAGCGCCCATGGACCTGGCAGTTTATCTTGATTC
>DATBWZ010000075.1:0-7433 GCA_036514535.1 bacterium | reverse complement strand
ATAAGATACTGTTTTTATTTTTGCAAGTCAAGTGTTTTAGGGATTGCCTTGTGTTTTCCTTGACATGCATGCGCGGTATGTTATCATTACTATCGTGGATACACGAAGTCAAGGATATACTGTATGCATGTGAGCAAAACGCTTGATTATGCGGTGAGATCCCTTATCTACCTCGGGCTGCAGAAAAACAATAAGGTGGTCTACATGAAAGATATCTCTGATAATGCCCGCATTCCCAAGAACTATCTCGCAAAGGTGATGGCACAGCTGGTGAAGCGCGGGCTTGTCCGCTCCAGCGTTGGTCCCGATGGCGGCTACGTGCTTGCAAAAAGGACGCGGGATATTTCCCTCATGGATGCGTATGAATGTGTAATGGGCAGGCTGAGGATCATAGACTGCCTTGACAGCGCATTTGAGTGTGGATCCTCCAGAAATTGCAGGCAGATTGTTGTCTGGGGAAAACTTCAGGAGGCAGTGGCGCATGTATTGAAAAAAATAAAGCTGAATGACATAATAAGGAACGGAGGTAAGAAAAAGTATGCCTAATCCTTTAACAATTCGCAACCTGAGAGTAAGTGTTGACGGTAAGGATATTCTGAACGGCGTTGACCTTGAAATAGAAAAGGGAACGGTGCAAGCAATTATGGGACCCAATGGCTCCGGCAAGAGCACCCTGGCAAATACGCTTATGGGCCATCCGAAGTACAAAATTGAATCTGGTGAGGCAATGTTTAAGGATAAAAATATACTCACCCTTAAGCCTCATGAAAGGGCTCAGGCAGGGCTGTTTCTGGCATTTCAGTACCCCCTTGAGATTCCCGGAGTGCCCTTCAACAGGTTTCTCTGGGGCGCTGCGACAACCAATCAGAGATCTACCGGAAGGAATCTTTATAAAAATCCAGTTGAATTCGGCAAGACGCTTGAGGCCGGGTTCAAAGCCCTCAACCTGGATTGGTCATTTGCTACGAGACACATTAATGTAGGCTTTTCCGGCGGAGAGAAGAAGCGCGCCGAAATAGTTCAGATGCTGATGCTGAAACCCGAGATCGTCATTCTTGATGAGATAGATTCCGGGCTTGATGTGGATTCTGTGAAAACAGTGGCAGGCGCCATAAACTCTGTCAGGAGCTCCGGATTAGGGATAATGATCATTACGCACTATCCCAGGATATTGAATTATTTAAAGCCGGATCGCGTGCATATTATGGCTGGCGGGAGGATTGTCCGAACAGGCGGGGCTGACCTTGCAGATGTCATTGAAAGGGACGGCTATGACAATATTGTTTCCGGAATAAATTGAGGAGCAAAAATGTCGGATACGCAAAAAAGTTTTCTGGACATTGATTACAGCAAGTATGATTTCAAGGATCCTGAAAAATATGTCTATAAAACAAAGAAGGGGATTGATGAGGGTGTAGTAAAGGAGATATCAGCGATAAAGGGCGAACCGGAATGGATGACTAAATTCAGGCTGGATTCATTCAGTGTTTTTCTCGCAAAGCCTATGCCCGCATGGGGAGCCGATCTTCGCGAGATAAAATTTGATGAGTATGTCTATTTTTTGAAAACTATGGATAAACAGGGAAAATCCTGGGATGAGGTGCCGGAGTATATCCGGAAGACCTTTGAACGGCTCGGAATTCCGGAGGCAGAACAGAAATTCCTTGCTGGCGTGGGTGCACAGTATGAAAGCGAAGTTGTGTATCACAGTCTTCACGATGACCTTACCAAGAAGGGCGTAATTTTTATTGATACAGATTCGGCTTTGAAACTCTACCCGGATTTATTCAGGGAATATTTCGGCAGTGTTGTCCCGCCCGCAGACAATAAACTTGCTGCGCTCAATTCCGCAGTATGGAGCGGCGGCAGTTTTATCTATGTGCCCAGGGGCGTTAAAGTGGATATTCCGCTGCAGGCATACTTTCGCATAAATGCCCAGTCAATGGGGCAGTTTGAACGCACCCTCATTATTGCAGACGAGGGAGCCAGCGTGCATTACATAGAAGGATGCACCGCGCCGATTTATTCCAAAGACTCCCTCCACTCTGCGGTTGTTGAAGTTATTGCAAAAAAAGGTTCAAAGGTGCGCTATACGACCATACAGAACTGGTCAAAGAATGTGTACAACCTCGTGACCAAGCGCGCTGTTGCCCATGAGGATGCTACTGTTGAATGGATTGATGGAAACATGGGAAGCAGGACGACCATGAAGTATCCATGTATATATCTCATCGGAAGGGGCGCAAAAGCAGAGGTATTATCCATTGCTTACGCTGGCAGGGATCAGCATCAGGACGCTGGAGCCAAGGTTATCCATGCTGCGCCTGAGACCACTTCCACAATAACTTCCAAGTCTATTTCCAAGTTTGGAGGAAGAACAACATACAGGGGGCTGCTCAAAGTGCACAAGGGCGCTGTGAATGTGAAAGCGAATGTCCGCTGCGATGCGCTGATTCTTGACGATATCTCGCGTTCGGATACTTATCCCACAATGGAGATTGAGGAAGAGCGGGTTTCAATCGGCCATGAAGCAACCGTTGGGAAGATAAGCGATGACCAGATATTCTACCTCATGTCCCGGGGACTCAGCGAAGCAGAGGCATTAACAGCGATAGTCCTTGGTTTTATTGAGCCCTTCTCAAAACAACTGCCAATGGAATACGCAGTGGAGCTCAACCGTCTTATCCAGCTGGAAATGGAGGGGGCAGTTGGCTGAGGTAAATATTTCACTGGACGGAATAAGAGAATTTTCAAAGAAGCGCCATGAGCCGGACTGGCTTACAGAGGCAAGGTTTGAAGCATTCAGACAGTCGGAATTGCTGCCCCTGCCAGAAACCAGGCACACACGGATCAAGGGGCTTTCGCTTGCAAGCCTGAACCCGCTTGCAGGGGCAAACGGCAAGGGTTCTCCGGCTGTCAGAAACGGCGCTGCACATTTTATTCAGGTAAACTCAGAAATCGTTCGGGCAAATCTGCCAGGCGAATTTGCCGAAAAAGGAGTAATTGTTTCGGATATGAATAAGGCGTTCAGCAAGCACCCCGAGATATTCCATAAATATTTTTTACAGCCCGGCGGTCAGGGTGATAAATTTGAAACAATGCTAAAAGGATTCTTCGCCGGCGGGCTGCTCATCTATGTTCCGGCGAATGTGAGGCTGACGGAACCGTTATTATCATCCTTTACGGTTTCCGGGGGATCGGCAGCAATGTTTGTTCCAGTTGTGATTATTGCCGAAGATCGATCCGAAATAAAAATCATTGACAACTACGCATCCGAAGGGGAAATGAACGCTCCATCCCTGCTTGTTTCGGCAGTATCTGTATTTGTGAAGGAGTCAGCAAGGGTTGATTACATCAGCATACGGAACTTGGGCAATAATGTATTTTCCTTTTCAACGCTTCGTTCAAACCTTATGAAGGATTCAACGATAGACTGCCGGTTTGGCTGGTTTGGAGGAAGGCTCTCAACAGGCAGGATCTGCAATTCCCTTGATGGCGAGGGTGCGACATCAAGCGAAACCCAGGTTTTCTTTTTGACAGGCAAAGAACACCTGCATATTACATCCGACCTGATGCACAGGCAGAGGAATACAACGGCAAAGGTCCTTGTGCGGGGAGCCATGCGCGATTCAGCGCGTTCAGTATTTTACGGAAATGTCCTGATAGACAAGGATGCTCAGAATGCGGACTCGCTTCTGTCAGATCACATTCTGCTCCTGACCCCCGGCGCAAGGGGCGATTCAATTCCCGGACTGGAGATAAAAGCAAACCAGGTCAGGGCATCGCATTCAGCGAGCATAGGACAGATTGACGAGGAGCAGGTTTTTTATCTCATGAGCAGGGGTATGCCCGAAGCAGAGGCGCGGAAGACCATTGTCTCAGGGTTCCTTTCTCCGGCAATTGAAGCAATCCCGCATGAGTCGTTCAAAAACAGCGCCTGGGAAATTTTTGAGAAAAAATGGGAGGCAGCATAATTGGGCTTTATTGATGACACTATCCAGATGGAATTTATCCTTGACCATTTCAAAAATCCGAGAAATTATGGAAAAATTGAACCATCAGACATATCTCATGAAGAAGGAAACCCTTCCTGCGGGGATGTCCTGAGAATAGATTTGAAGATCAAGGATAATATAATTGAGGACGCAAAGTTTTCCGGTAAGGGCTGCACCATCAGCCAGGCTGCAGCGTCCATTCTGACAGAAATGATAAAGGGGCAGAACCTGGAACATGTGAAAAATTTTTCCAAGGACGACATGCTCAATGCCCTCGGAATTAACCTGAGCCCCATGAGGCTGAAATGCGGATTGCTTGCGCTCAAGATCCTGAAAGCCGGTATTTACGGAATAAAAGAATGGCCCGGCGAGGAAGAATAAAAGCGGACGGATGATGAAAGTAAAGATTGCCAAAACCTTTGATATAAATCCTGGCGGGATAAAAGCCTTTGAGCACAACGGCGCCCCCGTTGCGATATGCAGAATAGACGGGAATTTTTATGCATTTGAGGACATTTGCACCCATATGGAATATCCCCTTTCCATCGGAATACTCAATGGAGAGGAACTCACCTGCCTTGCGCATGGAGCGCGGTTTAATGTAAGGACAGGGTCGGTCATCTCCATGCCTGCAGCAGCGCCGCTTAAAAAGTTCAATACCATTGTTGAAGGGGATGATATATTTGTGGATCTGGATTAATGATTATGAGCATTGACAGAAAAACTCTGGACATAGAAAAAATAAGGGCTGATTTTCCCATATTTAAGCGGCTTGTTAATGGCAAACCGCTTGTGTATCTTGATAATGCCGCCACCACGCAAAAGCCTAAACAGGTGATTGAGTCTATCCGGAGGTACAATGAGGAAATGACGGCAAACATACACCGCGCTGTCCACACATTAAGCTACGAATCAACAGTTCTCTACGAAGAAGCGCACAAAAAACTTGCAAAATTCATAGGTGCGCAGAGCTGGCGGGAGATTGTTTTTACAAAAAATGCAACAGAGGCTATAAACCTTGTTGCATACGCATGGGGTATGTGGAATCTCAAACAAGGGGATGAGATAGTTGTAACGCTTGCAGAGCACCACTCAAACATTGTCCCCTGGCAGATGCTCAGCAGACTAAAAGGGAGCGTTCTCAGATTTATGCCTGTTCACGATAATGGTGATCTGATAATGGAAGAGGCAAAAAGATTGATTACCGGAAGGACAAAACTTGTTGGAATAACTCATTGTTCCAATGTCCTTGGAACAGTAAATCCTGTTGCCGATGTTGTTAAATTGGCAAGGGATGCCGGCGCGATTACGCTTGTTGATGCCGCGCAATCGCTTCCGCACATGAAGATAGATGTCCGGTCCATCGGCTGTGACTTTCTTGCGGGTTCAGGGCACAAAATGCTTGGTCCCAGCGGAACCGGATTCCTCTATGGCAGGAAAGAACTTCTTCAGAAGATGGAGCCATTCAACTATGGCGGCGATATGATTGAAAAGGTAACTACGGAATCTGCCGAGTGGAACGAACTCCCCTGGAAGTATGAGGCTGGAACTCCGAATATTTCCGGAGGAATAGGATTAGGCGCAGCTGTTGATTACCTGAATGCAACCGGCATGGCGAATATCCATGACCACGAATTGGTGCTTACCGGATACGCATTGCAGAGATTGCAGGAAATTGAGGGCATTACAATTTACGGACACAAGGATACAGAAAAGCGGCTCGGAGTTATCTCCTTCAATATCGCTGGCATTCACCCGCATGATATTGCGGGGATACTTGACGAGGAGGGCATTGCTGTTCGCTCCGGGCATCATTGCGCTCAGCCGCTTATGACATTCCTCCGGATGGATAATGCTGTAAGGCTCAGTTTTTACATTTATAATTCTGTGGATGAGATAAACAAACTAATTGATATGCTTAAAAAGATTAAGAGCATGTTCTAATTTGACAAATAATCATAATTCTGGTATAAAAATGGTGTATTATGCGCTCTTTCAACAAGGTAAGGCGGTATCCCAGGGTTTCTCTTAAGACCCTGGTCAAGGAAACATCAAATAAAAATGTCCCTTTTTATTACTCAAAAAATATTTGCGAGGAAGGAATTTTTCTTACAACCAAAAATCCTCTAACTATAGGAACAAGATTGCAGCTGCAATTTGCGCTACCGGGAGACATCTTCACAATATTGGCTGTTGGAGAGATTGTTTCCGTATTACAGGACACAGAACATCCTGGAATTGGAGTGAAGTTCATTCATATTGGAGAACAGGAAAGGAAAATTATAAAGCGGTATGTAGAGTTGCATGTTAATGATCGCGCTATGGCTGATAGTGAGCCGGCAGCATCCGCGGAGATTAAAAACACTGCCGCAGGTTCAAAAGAAATTAAGATGGAGCTCTCTATTCCTGCGGAATTTGCATACAAATTGATGTGCGACTGCGAAAAACAGCCAGAATGGCAGAATGTGATAAACATTGGGAAGATAGCAGAGAGGTATCCGGACAAAAGACCAAAGATAGTAAACTTCAGCACAAAACTCCTTATCACTGCCAAAAATTTTGCGCTTCATTATATTTATAACGATGTTGAGAAGAAATTATTCTGGCAGAATGTTAAGGGGGACTTTGCCGAGATCAAGGGCGACGCTGTTTTTAATCCCGTTGATGCGGACCGGTGCGCGATGACATTTACAATTATGGTGAACCCGGGCATGCGTATTCCCCGGCAGGTACGCGAGTCAATCAGAGATCTCACGCTCCCCCAAACCCTGAATGGATTTAAAGCCTGGGCAGAAAAGAAGTTTTCTGAATCCAACAAATCCTGATTTCAGTGAAAAAACTAACGCAAAATGAAATCAATGCATTTATTGACGGCACAGGACTTGTTGAAATACTGCCGGACCTTTCCGATGCTGACAGGGTCTTTAATTTTCTGAAGAAAAGGGGCGGATTTATCAGCACGCGCGATACCACCTACAAAGTAACAGAAGAAACTTACACCCTGCTCATCACAATGGGATTCAAGATCCAAAATATACCATAATTAGTTTTGACATCTACCGGCAAAGCAATTATAATAAAAAAATCAAAGATTACGGGGCGTAGCGCAGCCTGGCAGCGCACCTGGTTCGGGACCAGGGGGCCGGAGGTTCAAATCCTCTCGCCCCGACCAATCTAAACATTGCGAATTTTGCGGGCGGCGGCGGGGCCGAAGGAAGAAAAGAAAGAGAAGTCGCCCTTGCCCCAACCCTCCCGCCTGCCTCGTAGGGAAACGAAGTTTCTCCTTCGGGGTGCGCGGGCAACGACAAGGAACTCCCTAAATTTTGTTTGCTAAAAATTATTTTATTTGGTATCGTTATATTAAAACAATAATGTATCACTTACATACTATCAAATTATTGAAAATATGGCAACAGAAATCAACATAGGTGAAAATGT
>DATBWZ010000074.1:0-3906 GCA_036514535.1 bacterium | reverse complement strand
CACGGGCCCAACAGGTTATCACATCAGCACAGCAGACTCTGACATGCCGGCAGGCACTGCGCCGTTGCAGCTCTCCCCTGGCGGAGATTTCGGATGGATGAAAAAGACCTACAGCTGGGTCCCAAGAGCAGGAGCTGCAACGGAGTACAGCTACGGAGAGAGACATGGGCACAACGTAATCGCTGCTGACTTCGGTTATGTAGCAGATACCACACTCACTGCAGCCCCGGGTGGGACATACGGCGCTGAAAATCTCTCATGCATCAGCTGCCATGATCCGCATGGGAAACACAGAAGACTTAACAATGGTTTAACCAGAGACAGCAAACCCATAAAGGCTTCTGGCTCATATAACAATAGCCCCAATCCGGATGCCAATTCTGCGGTTGGTGTTTACAGGCTGTTGGGCGGAAAGAATTATGTTCCATATTCTTTAAGTTCCGTTGTAAGCGCTTTTGTAAATGATCCTCCGGTTGCAGTGGCCCCATCAGACTATAACAGGGCAGAATCAAGCACTCAGACCCGCGTTGCTTACGGAAGAGGCATGTCAGAGTGGTGCGCAAACTGTCATCAAAATACTCACAATGAAAGCTCTGGAGGAAATCTGAGTCACCCGGCAGGAAATAACGCTAAACTTCAAGATTCCACAGTAAATAACTATAATGCTTATAAAAAAACTGGCGATCTTTCTGGCATAAGCGCTAAATCATATCTGTCGCTGGTTCCTTTTGAAGAGGGCGTGGCTGACCATACAACAACAAGTTATACCCGGCTCAAAGGAAATGCGGTGAGCAATGACTCTCAGCCCAATGGTCCAAATGCTGCAAATGCGAATGTCAGCTGTATGTCATGCCACAGAGCCCATGCATCCGGATGGGACAGCATAATGAGATTTCCTGTTGGAAACGAGTTTATGACCGTAGCAGACGGAACAGGCACACCGATATATCCTGACCCAACCGCAAACCCTGCGCAGGCAATGGGCCGGACAACAGCAGAGTTTCAGAAGGCTCTCTATGAGCACCCGGCAACCAATTTCGCAGCATACCAGAGGGCTCTCTGCAACAAGTGCCATGCGAAAGATTAAGACCGGCATAGATTAGCATCTTGCAGACAGGGTTGGAGGCAAGCCGATTACCTAAAATAATTTCATCTGATCATCTGACTTGAAAGAAGATGATGCTGTATCTGATTGTCCTGAAAAAACTGAAATCTTTCCATAAACGCCGTCATACCCGGGTGTTTTCTGAACTTTCACCTCGCGAACACGGATTATTCCCTCTGCGACTCTGGAATCTGAAATCCTTTTGATCTCCTCAAATGGCAAATCCATAAGTATGGTAAACTCCGGACAGACAACGGATACCATTTTTTTATACTCAGATTCAACCCTTGCCGTCCCTGTCCCGACCCCGAAAGCCTCAGCGATTATCTCCTCAAGAGGCACAAGGTTCCGCTGTGAAACAGCCCCCTCCGGAACACATCCCTCCGCCCTGTCCGCAAGTTCCTCAACCCTGTGAAGGACACCGACTGTAAGAGGTCTTCCACAGACAGGGCACCTGTTATCATTCTTTATGCTTTCTTTGGGATGCAGAAAAACATTGCATGCCCTGTGACCGTCAAAATGATACTTGCCTTCTTCAGGAAAGAATTCAATTGTCATAAGAAACCGGTTTTTATCCCTTGATTTTATTGCGTTCACAATGGACTTGTAATCCAACTCGCAGTCAAATACATTAGCCTCGCGGCCTATCTTCCTGGGAGAATGGGCATCGGAGTTGGAGATTAACGCAACCTTATCTAATTTTGAAAGCCTCCAGTTCATCGCCGGGTCGGACGAAAGCCCTGTCTCTATAGCGTATATGAACCTGCTCTCGCTACCAAAAGCATCCTCTATTGAATCAAACCCGGATTTAGACCCGAATACTGAAAACCACGGTGTCCAGGCATGGGCAGGAACTATTAAGAAATCCTCTGAAATATCCATTGACATCTTCACGAGGTCTTTTACATGGAATGTGAAAATAGGCCTTCCGTCTGCTGACAATTTGCCGTATCCGCTGAGTTTTGAATTTAACTTCTCTGCAGAGGTAAGGTTTGGAGCAAAAATTACCGAATGAATCTTTTTTGTCCTGCCATTAGCGTCAAAAATATTGCTCACCTCAGCAGTCAAAACAAACCTCGCAGAATGCGTCCCCTGCTTCAACTTAAACAATCCATTTTCCGACGGCTCAAGTTTCTGCTTTAATTCATTAAAATATAACGGATGCGTGAAATCCCCTGTGCCTATTATGTTAATGCCCTTAATGTCCGCCCAGTGCGCTATTCTATCAGCGGTCATGTCTGGACTGGTTGCCCTGCTGTATTTTGAATGTATGTGAAAATCAGCAATTATCTTCATCAGAATGAACTCCCGAGCAAAAGATAAAATTGCGAAATGCCGTCCCTGCTAAACCCTTTTACAAAACCAAGAGACTGCGTTATATTATAATGATAAATTATAGTGTTATCCCACTTAAATTCAACTCCTACGGAGGCCCTGAAATCCCTTATTGAAACAGTATTATCCCATGCCTTGCCATAATCGCCGAAAACGGAGAAATGCAATTTTCTCATGAAGAACGGGAATGTTTTAATGCCTGCATCCAGTTTTAACGGGGGGAAACGGTATTCGGCAGAAAATACAAGAGCTTTGCTGCCCACATCAACATTGTATGGGTAGCCTCTCAAAAACATGTAGGCGCTGTCAAGTCCGAACAGGGTTTCGTCCATTCTCGGCGTAATTCCGCCCACAGAAAAAAGGTTATCCCCGCCCCTGTCGGACTCCCAGATAAACCCGCCGATCATCTTCATTGCAAGAACCTTGTTGCGGCCCAGGGTAAGGTATTCCCTGTAATCCAGCACCGCTTTGTTGAACGCAAAATCGCTGCCAAGGCTTTTATCGTATTTTCTGAAGCCCAACGCAATAATCCTGCCGTCCTGCCTTCCAGGGGTAAAATCATAAGACTTGGCATTCTCAAAGAATACTTCAGCCCCTGCTCCGGCATATTCTATCAATCCTCCAACGGGTGGATCAATAAAGTTATATCCTGTAAATGAATAATGCAATCCCAGCGTCCAGGAATACCTGAACCTCCGGAATAATTGTTGAACATACGCTGTTCCGCCCTGCTCTCTCAACCAGTAATTTTTATTACCCGAACAGTTGCTGCATTCTCTCCGCACAGGAATGTACCGGTATCTTACCCCGAGAGAGGGCATGAGAAGATCGTTCTGATATGAAAAAGAAACACCCGAATACCCGTAGGAGGGATAGTATTCCGCCATAATATTGTATGAATGCCTCGCAAGCGGATCTGAATTGAATGTCGTAGCGCTAAGGTACCAGCCTGCATCGGACGAATAGAAGGCAAGGGGCATCCAGAATTTTGGCAGAAGCGGATAAAAAGCCGAATATCTGCGCTTGTCTTTAACAACATTTTCAGCCCCTATCTCAAGTTTTGATTCCGGATGTTTTTCCGCATCAGGATGAATCTCAATGAAAAACTCTTCCGATAAATCCGCCGCATAGATGTCAAATCCATCCGCCGAATAGCCAGTGAATAAGATTACGCTGCCATCCGGCCAAATGGAAGATTCATAGGCAGTGGCATCTATATTTCCCAAAGAATAGAGTTTTTCCCCTTGGACAGAATAGGCATAAAGCCGCTGGCTTCCCTCCATATCCGATGAAAAGATAATGTAACCGCCATCCGGAGTCCATTGTGGGGAAAAATGGAAGGCTCCGGGAATGTCAATAACCTTAATATTTCTGCTGCCAATGTCCATTATTCCTATTTCACGGGATCCGTCCATCCTGCCTCTCACAAACACAACATTGACTCCGTCGGGAGACACCTGGGGATT
>DATBWZ010000073.1:0-47108 GCA_036514535.1 bacterium | reverse complement strand
TATTTGTCGGTTAATTACAGGGAAAGTTTCGGAATATTTGCATGCTCAGGAATTTTGTTTAATCATGAGTCACCGAGGAGGGGAAAGGAGTTTGTTACAAGGAAGATAAGCTATGGGGTTGCCAGGATAAAGCATAATCTGAGCAATAGCCTGCATCTTGGTAATCTTGAGGCATCAAGAGACTGGGGATTTGCCGGAGACTTTGTAAAGGCTATGTGGATGATGCTCCAGCAGCATAAGCCTGACGATTTTGTTATTGCTACAGGTGAAACTCACACGGTTAAGGAATTTACAGAGATTGCTTTCAGCCATGCTGGTCTGGATTGGAAAAAGTTTGTAAAAACAGATAAAAAATTTTTGAGGCCGGCAGAGGTCGATTGTCTTGTTGGAGATGCTTCAAAGGCTAAAAAAATACTTGGATGGAAACCGAAAATTAATTTTCAGCAGCTTGTTAAAATGATGGTGGATTCGGATATGGAACTTATTGAAAAAGAAGCAAATGGAAAAAGAAGAACAAAATAAAATTCAGGGAATTCAATGAAAAGGGCGTTTATAACCGGGATTAGCGGATTTGCAGGCTCGCATTTAGCAGAGTTTCTATTACAAAAAAAGTATATCGTTGGCGGAACATTTATAGAAACTAATACAATTAAAAATGTTAAAGGAATTAGAAAAGACATTGAGTTATACAAATGCGATGTAAGAAATTTTTTACGGGTAAGCTCTTTATTGAAAATTTATAAACCTGATGAAATTTATCACCTTGCAGGCATAGCTTCAATTCCCGGGTCGCTCAGGATGCCTGGCTTTACATACGAGGTTAATTTTAATGGCACCTTTAATCTTCTTGATGCAGCGAGAAGGTATTGTGAAAATGCAAAGATATTGTATGTTGGTTCTGCCCATGAATACGGCAATGTTGATCGAAATGCCTTGCCGGTCAAAGAGTCACATCCTTTGGATCCGGAGACGCCATATGGCGCGAGCAAAGCTGCAGGAGAGATGCTTGCTCATCAGTTTTTAAATTCGTATCAGATGAAGATATATCTTGTCCGCCCCTTTAATCACATCGGACCAAGGCAGTCCCCTGATTTTGCAGTGTCAAATTTTGCCAGGCAGATTATTGAGGTTCTCAATTGTAAAGGCACCCCTCTAATTAATGTTGGGAATCTTGGAGTATACAGGGACATTACTGATGTCATGGATGTGGTGAGGGCGTACTGGTTGATTATGCAAAAGGGAAAATCCGGGGAAGTCTATAATGTGTGCAGCGGCCGGGCTGTCAGATTGAGGAATATTTTGAATGAATTGATTAGCATTACGAAAAGAAAAATTAGTGTGAAGGTTGATAAAAAATTGCTCAGAAAAACAGATATGCCTAAATTCTACGGAGATAATAAAAAATTGCGCGCCATTGGATGGGCTCCTGATATTAAATTAAAAAAGACGCTTTCTGACATTCTCCGCTGGTGGATGTCGTCGGTAAAAAAATCTTAAGGGTTTTCCAACGGTATATCCCACTGACCGGGTGATTGTTTCATCGGTGTAGTATTATTCTGAGGGAGTTCCTTAAAATTATCCATTGGTTGTATTGTCTGTGTTTGTGGCGCGGGTTTTGACGCTCCTGTTACTTTATTGAGATAATCAATAATTTGCTTTACCTGTGTCTTTCGTTCCTCCGGGTCAGAGGTGTATTTCAGATATTCCTGCAAATGAGGCAGAGCTTCAGCGTATATCTTCTTCCTGTAGTATAAAATCCCCAGGTTATACCGTGCAGGTGCAAAGGTTGGATCTATTTCTATTGCTTTTTTATAATAAGCAACCTCCTCGTCAGAATTATCATTTAATTGCGTCCCCTTATTATACCAGTCAGAAGCGGCGTTACCCGTTTTCGGTGGATCTATCAGGACTATTCCCATCTCTTTGAGTGTTAGTTTAACCTTGTTCCTGTCTGTTTCATTATTTGTATACTTAAGGAATTCAATAAAATGGCTGGTTGCTTCCTGCTTCATATTTTTATACAAGTATATATAACCAAGATTATAGTGGGCGGGAGCGAATGCTTGATCTATTTCTATTGCTTTTTGATAATAGGATATTTCCTCGGGCGAATTATCCGACAGGGAAACTCCCTTATTGTACCATCTTGCGGCATTTTCGTTTGTTCTGCCTTCTGCCAGCGCCCTTGTTGCTTCATCTTCCTTGGTTCTGCCAGCCATTGATTCCAGAAGCCTGCGGGTCGCTTCATCTTCTGCGGATGTAGAGGGGGTTGGACGCGGTTTTGGAGCAGGGGTAGCGGATGGCACAGGATTCCTGCTGAAAAAACCTGCTACTGCTTGGACTATCCTTGATTGGATAATAAACAGGTCGTCCACCATGCCTGATTCCTTGAAACTTTTGACAACCTTTCCATCTATGGACTGGATTACAGAAGATGTTACCTCTATCTGGTCTCCGATCCTCTTGAAATCTCCTATTACTGAAAAGTCGGCAGAAAGGGCTTCTCCGACCTTTTTACCGATTATAGGCGTCAGTTCCTCCCTGCTGTGCTGCAAAAAGGCGCGTGACACCGTCTGTTTAGGAATTATTGTAACAGCGGGAATTTTAAGCAATTCTACTGAAATTGCCTCCGGGATTCCTTCTGAAAGCTGCTCAAGCGCCCTGTCGCTGGAGATATTCTTGAATGGGAGGATCGCTACTTTGCCTGCGTGTAAAAGTCCGGGCATAAAAAGCAAAACAATTATCGTAGAATAGATGATGTTTTTTAACATGTTAATTCACCCCCTGTAGTTTTTTATTATTTAATTTGTGATTATCTGCAAAACTGTAAAAAGTGTCACTTCCAACTATAATATGGTCAAGTACTCTGATGCCGAGTAGTTCCCCTACTTCCACAAGCCGTTGTGTAATTTGATAATCCTCATTGCTCGGTGAAGGGTCTCCGCTTGGATGGTTATGGAGGAATATTACTGCCGCAGCGGAATTGCGGATTGCTGGCAGAAATACCTCTCTTGGATGAACCAGGCTTGTAGTGAGGGAGCCGATAGAGATCAATTCCTTTTTAATTATTCTGTTTTTGCCGTTAAGCAGAATTGTGCAAAAATGCTCCTTCTTAAGATCCGTGAGGTAGCCGCGCAGAGACTCATAGGCATCCATGCTTGAGAGTATCCTGTTGCCCGGATTTATCTTTGAAGAACTTAAGCGCTTGGATATTTCAAATACTGCACATATAGTCGCCGCCTTGGCATTGCCTATTCCCTTTGACTTTCTAAGTTCCTGGGGGCTTATTTCTGACAGTTTTCTCAGGGAGCCGAATTCTCCCAATAATGTCCTTGCGGTTTCCACGGCATTCATTCCCGTTAGGGCGTTGCCATTTCCGATTACGATTGCGAGAAGTTCGGTGTCTGAGAGGGACTGAGCCCCTGATTCCATAAGCCTCTCCCTCGGTCTTTCAGAGGATGGCCATTTTTTTATCGGTATTGACTCTGCTCCCAATTTACCCCCTTATTACTGTAAGCGCAGGCCCTATCTGGACATCAAATTTTTTATTAGTTGAATATAATTCACCGTCAATTGTGTAGCGCATGACTCCGTTCATTGGTTCTACGGTGAGGTTTTGGACAAGCAGATCATGAACATTTTTCAACCCAAGAGGGATGCCCTTTAATACCTTTGGAAGGGAGAGAATTACCCGGATAGGGCTTATATCAGAAGCGAGCAGGTGGAATGTCCCAGCCTTGTCGCCAAGATAGGTTGGTTTGAATCCAAGTCCTACATCTTTTATGGTAGCGCCGAGAAGCAAGGTAAAATACCGCAATGGTATTTCTCTGCTGTCGGCTGACACCCTTGCATTTACAGGCATAAAAAGCTTTTTTATATATTCTGTTCTGGAGATTGCAGAGATTATGCTTTTAGCAATTACTCTTATTGCCTTTCCCGGCCCGGTGGTTCTTCCTTCATAATAAGCCTCAAGAAAATTTGCAACAAGCCCGCTGCCGAATATGAAGCCGTATTTATCTCCTATTTTCATTATATTTCTTTTTATTACATCCATTTTTTCCCTTCTTGTATATTTATCGGCAATCTTCTTTAAAATTTGCTCTGTTGGTTCTCTGCTAATGCCAAGGGAATTCGCCACTGTGTTCATTGTTCCGCCCCTTAGATGTATAAAAGGGGGAATGGGTTGGCCTGCGTAAACCTTCAGGAAATGAGTAAGGGTCAGATGGTTTGTCCCGTCGCCTCCATTGATAGCAAGGATATCAATATCCATATTTCTGAACTTCTCTGTTGCCCGCGGGATTTCGTCAGGATGCTTTGTCTCCTCCACAATACCGGATTTACCCACAATTTTCCTCAAGGAGGGGACAATATGGTTTTTCCCTCTGTTTTTTTTTGCGTTTGGATTGTGAATGACACCGATACCTGACATTATCCTCTCATTTTCTTTTAAAGAATATTTTAGATAAATATCAATGGATAGTCAAGTTTATCCCCTGTCCGGGTGGATAACGCTTTTATACTTTTGAATTATTGCCAACAAATAGAATATTGGCACGCAGACTATGCCCGTTTGCGTTGTTTGAAACGATGATAGTATTCTGTTATGATATAATCCGTGCTTCCGGAAAGGATAGGGCGTTACAGGGTTGTCAGTGAAATTGGTTCAGGGGCAATGGCCGCTATTTGCCTTGCACGGGATGAGAATCTGAACAGAGATGTTGCAATAAAAATTTTACACTCCCATCTTTCCTCAAAACAGGAGAATATCCTTAGGTTCCACAGGGAGGCGCATGCGGTTGCCAAACTTCAGCATGCTAATATTGTTCAGATCTACGATTATTCCGGTCCCGACTCTGACATCCACTATATAGTGAGCGAGTTCGTTGACGGGCTTGATCTTTCGCAGGTGTTGAAAAAGGCAGATCCGCTACCGGTGGTGGCGGCATCAATTATCGTTTTTGAACTTTCTGACGCGGTTTATTATGCGCATTCCCACGGGATAATCCATCGCGATATAAAATTAGAAAACGTTATAGTAGGAAAGGATGGAACAGTGAAGCTTACTGACTTTGGTATTGCTCACATTTTTGACTGGGATAAAATGACTCTCCCAGGCGCGCTGATTGGTTCTCCATATTATATTGCGCCGGAAATAATAAAGGGTGATTCTGCCGGTATATCCTCCGATATATTCTCCATCGGTGTTTTATTCTACCGCATTCTAACAGGGGGATTCCCATTCCAGGGTAATAACCCTGCCCAGGTTCTTAAGGCTGTGTTGAGCGAGGTTCCTCCAGAACCGGAAAGGGTTAACAATGCTGTGGATAGGGAATTATCAAGGCTAATTATGGAATGTGTTCAGAAGGATCCTAAGAAGAGGCCTAAGGCTGTGGACTGGATAAGGGCAATGTTGAGAGAATACCTGAAGCCATTTGGTATTGAGAACCAAAAAATGGAACTATCTCTGTTTTATGCCAGCCCTGCTGATTACCTGTATTTGCGGAAAGGCATGTTTGCTTCAAGGCTGATTGAAGCAGCAAAGGGATTTCGCAGGGTCAGAGCTCACCATCAGGTGATCAATCTGCTGAACCGGGCTTTATCCCTTGGTCCTCAGGACAGGGAAGTGAAGAACATGTTGAATTCTGCCCGCTTCCGGCAGAGGTTGTGGTTATACCCTATAACAGCATTGGCAAGTGTGATTCTCGTGTTCTCCGGAATTAAAATTTACGAAAAGGTGCATTTTTCAGCAATCAGAGAGAAAGGTATTATCACGGTTGTGACAGAGAATAAAAGCCCGGAAGCGGTCTCAATAGAAAAGGCTGTAACTAAGCCTGTAAAGGCTGCAAAACAGATGCCTATTGTCCCCCCCCCTTCTTCGCCAGAATCTATTGCGGAAATACAAGCCCTGTCAGAGATTTCATTGTCCCAGGAAAGCGGCAGGCTTATTGTAAGGACAAACCCATGGTCTGATGTGTATGTTAATGGAAGGTTTGTCGGCCGGACACCCTTCCTGGATAAGATTGAGTTATCCCCTGGCAAGCATATCCTTGAAGCCAGAAATCCCTATGCAGATGTTTTTAAAAAAGAGATAGAAATAAATCCCGGGGCGCTTCATGAGGAAAATATAACATTACAGCTTTTTCCAGGAAAATTAAGCATAAAATTGAATAAAGATGCGTCGGTTTACATTGATGGAAAACTTATAGGCAGAGGCCGGGATTTTTCGGGTCTTCTTCTGATGCAGGGAAAGCATGCTGTGAGGGTTGAAAAGGATGGGTTCAGGCCTGTTGAAATGCCAGTGGATATTACAGCAGGTATGTCCTCGGATCTTGTCCTTGATCTTGTGCGGGAGCCGGTCTTTTGGAAAAATTAATAATGCCCATGGTTATTTTTTTGTTTTTTCTCTCCTTTCCCTTGGCGGCAGAAGGACTTGATGAAGGCGTATCCCTTTATTTTAATAAAAATTACGCAGAGTCAATTACTGCTTTTGAAAAAATATTAGATTCAGGTCAACTAAAAAAAAATGAAATTCTGACTGCTGAATCCTATCTTGGAGCTGCTAATTTTCTTCTGGATAAAAAGGGTGTTGCTTCAGGGTGGTTTCTCTCAATTCTAAAGAATGAACCAGGATATGAATTGAGCCAGATATATTTCCCTCCGGAGATTGTTGAATTTTTTAACGAACTAAAACTATCTTCTGCTCCGTTGCTTTTCAAACGGAGGGAGAAAATGCTTCTCCTGAATTTTTTACCGTTTGGCGCCGGACAATTCCAGAACCATGAGTATATAAAAGGCTCCATTCTCCTGGGGCTTGAAACAGCGGCGCTTTCAATAAACCTTGGGAGTTATTTTACGAGAAAGGCGTTAGAGGAGGATGGGAAATATTTAACCGATGATCTGTCAAGAGCAAAACGCTTTCAAAATATTCAGATAATTGCCGGGGCCTCTTTTATCAGCATGTATATTTATGGAATAGTTGATGGTATGCTCAATTATGAAAAGGGCAACGGAAACGCTCTTGTGCTTAATCTTGATTCAGACGGAAATGGTGTTGTTCTTCTTTACAGTTTTAATTTTCCCTGAGAATTACGCGGAGGAAACGCAATTTCCCCACCTTGAGCAGGTATTCTCCTGCGTTTTCAAGTTTGAAAGATTCAGACCCTATTTTTTTGCCGTTTGCCGCAACCGCGCCCTGCCTGATAAGTCTTTTTGCCTCTGATTTGCTCTGCGCCATTCCGGCCATGGTCAGAATTGAGGGTATGTCCTGTATGCCGTCCGATTTTTTTAATTCAAGGACAGGAATGCTTTCCGGCTCTTTTCTTTTTCTGAAAACAGATTCAAAATGTGCCTTTGCCGAGTCAGCATAATCACTTGAATGGAAATGTGTTACGATTTCATGTGCCAGCGCTTCTTTTGCTTCAAGGGGGTGAATCCCTCCATCCTTGACATTTTTTTTCATTCTTGAAATTTCTTCCATACTTTTTCTGCTAAGCAGTTCATAGTAATTCCACATCAGTTCGTCGGATATGGACATTATTTTTCCGAAAATATCATAAGGTTGTTCGTTGATTCCGATATAGTTTCCTGTGCTTTTGCTCATTTTCTTAATCCCGTCAGTACCCATAAGCAGGGGCAGGGTTATTATTACCTGAGGTTTCTGAGCGAATTCTTTCTGGATGGTTCTGCCCATGAGAAGATTGAATTTCTGGTCCGTGCCGCCAATCTCAATGTCAGCTTCAAGCGCAACAGAATCGTAGCCCTGGAGCAGGGGATATATAAATTCGTGTATATAAATTGGCTTGGTCTTTTTAAACCTGATGCTGAAATCATTTCTTTCAAGCATTCTTGCCACTGTTTCGCTTCTGCAGAGTCTCAGCATTTCAATAGCAGAAAATTTCCCCAGCCATTCGCTGTTAAATCTGACCTCGGTTTGTTCAGGATTGAGTATTTTGAATGCCTGCTGTTTGTATGTTTCCGCGTTTTTTATCACTTCTTCGCAGGATAGCATGGGTCTGGTCGTATTCGCCCCGGTGGGATCTCCAACCATTCCCGTAAAGTCGCCGATTAAAAAAATAACCCTGTGCCCATGTTCCTGAAATTGCCTCAGTTTTTCCAGCAGGACAGTGTGTCCTAAATGGATATCCGGCGCGGTAGGATCAAACCCTGCTTTTACGCGGAGCGGTTTTTTTGATTTAAGACTTCGGAGAAACTTTTGTCTAAGCTCTCCTTCGGAAATTATCTCAACTGTTCCTCGTGTTATTTCTTTTATCGTAGTTTCTATGTTTTCCGACAAGAGCCAAACCGCTAAGTTTATTTTAAGGCGTTATTCTGCCTTTATTATACAATCAACCGGGCATACGGGAACGCACTTTGGTCCACCGTCTTCTCCCTGACATTCTGTGCACTTGACCGGATCAATAATATAGAGCGGGTCTCCTGCGCTTATCGCTCCCCTTGGACATTCAGGTTCGCAGACGCCGCAAGCGATGCAGGTATCAATTATTTTCATTGCCATTGGGACAACCTCCTGTACATATTAACTTAACACGGCACAATAACACAGTCAAACAAAATTTTAATGTTTTTTGGATTTGGTTTGACAAAAATACTGGTTAAGATTATAAATAATATAAGTTAGGTAAACATTCTGATCAGTAGGAGGTATTTATGGCCATGAACAATGTTAATATTGAAAAGGTAAAGGCTTTTGGCGAACAGATTAAAGCAGATCCATCAAAAGCAAAAAAAGTTCAGGTAATAGAGGGAGAGTGGCTGATTAAGGAAGGCGATCCGCAGTTTCAGTCAAACATTACTTTTGAAGGCGGACAGACCACTTTCAAGATTGATAGCCCCACATTCATGGGCGGGGGTGGAACCCTTCCAGGGCCAATGCACTACTGCTTCTACGGGCTTGCATCCTGCTATACCGCCACCTTTGCCACGATGGCAACAATGCTTGGCATAAGAATAAAGAGTCTGAAGGTGAGAGTGGAGGCGAATATGAATTTTTCCAGGGTTTTCGGTATAAATGAGGATCCTGTTATGGAAGAAGTGAAAGTCAAACTCCATGTTGTCAGTGATGCTCCTGAGAACAAGATCAAAGAGGCGGAAGCATTGGCTATCCAGCGGTGCCCTGTGGTATATACATTGAAAAATCCTGTTAAACTTACTCCTACCATTGATATAAGCAGGTAGGTGCGGGTGCATTTGATAGACCGGGGTATTATAAATTGACACCCGGGATTTAATATACTACTATACAATTCAATCATGCTATACGCTGTAACGGCAGGCATTGCGCTTATACTGTTTTTGCTCTTTTATCTTATAATTTCGTCGGACAGAAAAAGGGATGATGTTTCAAATTTAATGCTCCATCAGCAGATAGAATCCCTTCGGAATAATTTTGCTGAGAATATGACATCTACAGCTCAGCGCATTGATCAGGTTATTACCCAGGTTCTGTCGCAGGTGAACCAGCAGATGAACACGGTGAATCAGCAGTTGCAAATGGCAACCGGGCAGATAGGGGACAGGCTTGACCGCACAGCGCAGGTTTTTGGCGAAGTTAAGAAGAGCCTTGGTGAAATTTCCGAGGCTAACAAGAGGATTTTTGACATTGCGAAGGACATATCCAGTCTGCAGGATATTTTAAAGCCGCCGAAAATCCGCGGTGGTGTGGGGGAGGTGCTCCTCCAGAACCTTCTTGACGAGATATTGCCGGGAAGGTATGAGAGACAGTATAAATTCCCCGATGGCAAACAGGTTGATTTTATGATTAACCTCAAAGACTGGAAGGTTCCTGTAGATTCAAAGTTTCCTTTAGACGATTTTAGAAAAATACTGGAGGCGAAATCTGAAGAAGAAAAACGTGTTTTAAGAAAGGATTTTTTTGCCGTTCTCAGGAAGCACCTGAATGATATATCGGAGAAATACATCAGGCCGGACAATGGAACCGTTGATTTTGCAATGATGTATATTCCCGCAGAGAATGTTTACTATGAGACGATAATAAGGGATGAATTCGGCGAAAACGACATTTTTTCATATTCATTAAAAAAGAAGGTGATTCCTGTTTCTCCTAATACTTTTATTGCCTATCTTCTGACTCTTTCAATGGGATTAAAAGGTATGCAGATTGAAGAAAACGCGAAGAGGATTGTGGAGGGCATTGCACGGCTTCAGAATGATATGGGACATCTCGGCAAAGAATTTGAGGTTGTAGGCGGCCATATCAGGAATGCGATGAACAAATACGAGGATGTTCAGCGCAGATTAAACAGATTTAGTGACCGCATGCTCGGCATAACATCCCAAAGCGAACTGCCGCCCGCGGAGAAGGGATAGATTTTTCGCAAAGGCAGTTGATAATAACGTTCTATTTTATCATCATCAAAATATCTTTATAGAATTTCTTTTCAAGTGAAGCTATTTCAGATATTAGGGTTGCTGCCTTGTCAAAACCTGTAGCTTTTTCTGATTCGCTGATTGCCTTTAACAAATCCGCCAGTTTTGTCCATTTGTCCGCAATTTTGCGCATTTTTCCCGACATTTCGCCACTCTTGAGTTCTTTAATATATTCCTCTGCTTCTTTTAGAAATTCAGAATACATCAGCCTGAATGCTCCGCCTCCGGTTCCGCGCTTTTCAATTATCTGATAGGAAAACCTTGCCGCCCATTTCCAGTCCTTTACAGATGCCCATGTCGCAAAATCGTCTGCCACCGCAGTTATGCCTCCTACTCCGTAATGTCCGAATGCTTCCGAATCTGCGAGCATGTCTTCGGCTTGCTTTATTAATGCGGTCCGGATTGCTGGCTTGAGATCAAAAGAACTATTTATTTTATCCACCTCAAAATAGTTGTTTTCAAGCACCATTGGCGGGGATTTTGATGTCCTTGCTTTCTCAAGAGACGAAAAGGGTAATTCCTGAATTTCATTCCAGTGCGTGTCTGAAATATATGCTGTTCCTTTTTCGTCATCGTAACCGCACAGAACAACAATATGTCCGTTAAAATGCGTTTTTGAATTATAATAATCAATGTAATATATATCGGTCTGTAACATCACAGGGATATTGCTGTCAATAAATTTTTGCGCGATGCTCAGAGCCTTTGCATTATTCGCTTCCTCTCTCCAGGAAAATGGTACACTTATGGCTTCAAAAAAGTTTGGCTCAAGCCCCGCACTCCTTGTCATCAATGCCCTGGTGGGATTAAAATAATCCCCCTTCAAATAGAAGAACCCAAGTCCTGCCCCCAGCCCGAAACAGATTGCTTCGGATAACGGGTGACCATAGAAGTGCATCAAATTGCTCAACGCTGTTGAACCGCAATGTCTCCCGGGAGTATGCTTCCAGTGTGTAATTAATTTTTTCATAGTTTTATTATATCCTATTTTGTTTCTGAGAAAAGGAAAAATTGCTAAGGTATAACTTCTCTGTTAATATTAGTAAAACGCAAGGGAGGAATTATGAATATACCATTTTTTGTTCTTCTTGGGCTTACTTTTGTTGCAGGAATAATTGCCTACAGGTTTAATCTTTTGAATGAGGGCATCAAAGCATCTGTAAGCATGTTCTTTCAGTTAATTCCTGTTCTTATGGTTGCATTTGTTTTAGCAGGAATTATGCAGGTGCTTATTCCGAGAGAATTTATAAAGTCGCTGCTTGGCAAGGATACGGGAATCAAAGGGATCGTTATTGGTGCTCTAGTGGGTATTGTTATGCCCGGCGGTCCCTATGTGAGTTTTCCTATACTTGCAGTCTTCTATAAAGGGGGAGCAAGCATGGGCGCTATGGCTGCATTGCTCTCCTCCTGGGGTCTTATTGGCTTATTCAGATTTGTGACCTTTGAGGTCCCTATATTGGGTGCGCATTTCGCGTTCGCAAGGTATATTTCTTCTTTTATGTTTCCCATAGCTATAGGATATATTACTGAATTGATTTTTGGAAAATAGAATAATAACAGGCAATTCTCCTGGATTTTATTATTTTGAGAATACCCATGGGAAAATTATGTCTTAGACGGAGATTTGTGTCAAATTTTGATGCCTCCATTAGAATCTAAAAGTCCTTGACAGCAGTATTCGTTAGGAGTTAGCATAAAAATATAAGTAATTAAATCAAAAGGAGGTGAGAGGAATGAAAAAGATTTTAGGCGGGATTCTTGGAATAGGATTACTGGGCACTATTCTTCTTTTTGGTTTGGGATCAAGGGTAGAGAGCGAGATTGACAAGGGCGCGGACAGCATTACTATAAGCACTATCCAGAAGATGCAGCCACCGGTTGTATTTCCGCATAAGAATCATCAGGATATGTTGAGCGGAAAATGTGTGGAGTGTCATCATACGACAAAAGAGGGCGAGCAGCCTGTTTCATGCGCATCCTGCCACAATAAAGAGGGCGCAAAGGTTGTTCTGAAGGATGCTTACCACAAAAAATGCAAAGACTGCCATCAGAAAGAAGCTACAGCGGGCAAAAAGGCGCCCACAAAGTGCAATGAGTGCCACAAGAAGAGCTAACCGGAGGATTATTGAACAGCACTGATAGTCGTAAAGTTAATGAATTAAGGGGCGGTGCGGAGAAATTTCTTCCCCGCCTTATTTTTTTTGAGCTGACAACAAGATGCAATCTTAGATGCATTCACTGCCGTGCAGAAGCAGGTGATGCGGAGAGCGGGGAATTAACCACAGAAGAAGTTAAGCGTATTTTAACCGAGATTTCAGAAGTATCAAAACCAATAGTTATACTTACCGGCGGCGAACCCCTTTACAGAAAGGATATTTTTGAGCTTGCAGGCCATACAGTGTCGCTTGGGATGAGAGCGGCGCTCGCATCAAACGGAACACTTATAAATCAACAAACAGCAGAAAAAATCAGGGAGGCAGGAGTCTCACGGGTTAGCATAAGCCTTGACGGTGGAAGGGAAGAGACCCATGACAGATTCAGGGGAATTACTGGTTCTTTCAGGGAAGCCGTTGCAGGAATAAAAAACCTCCAGGCTGCGGGCGTTCAGACCCAGATAAATTCTACAATTGCAAGCCATAATATAAATGAGGTGGATAAAATTCTCAATCTGGCGCTGGGGCTCAAAGTCAATGCCCTGCATATCTTCATGCTTGTTCCTGTGGGATGCGGTGTGCAGATCGCGGATAAAATGATGCTCTCTCCGCAGGAGTACGAAAATTGCCTGAACTGGTTTTACGAGCAGTGGAGAGCCCATCCGGAGTTGGAATTTAAAGCTACATGCGCACCCCATTTTTACAGAATTCTCAACCAGCGCGGGAAAAAAGACGGAATAATACTGCCGAAATCCAGTTCCGGGATGTCTGCTATGACCCGTGGATGCCTGGCTGGAACCGCAGTCTGCTTTATATCCAACAGGGGAGAGGTTCAGCCCTGCGGGTATTTGCCTCTGGTTACAGGAAGGCTGAGGACGCAGAGCTTCAGGGATGTGTGGTTCAATTCAGAAATTTTCGGAAATCTCAGAGATCCGTCAAATCTTAAAGGTAAATGCGGAAGATGCGAATTCAGAAAACTATGTATGGGCTGCCGTGCAAGGGCTTATTACGACAAAGACAATTACATGGATGAAGAGCCTTACTGCCTGTATGAACCGCTGGTAACGATTGAAAAAGTATAGGGATGGGTTACTCTATCCCGTACTTCTCCATCCTGTATCTTAATGTATCTCTTGAAATACCGAGTAATTTTGCTGCCAGAGTCTTGTTGCCGTTTGCCTTATTAATGGCTCTGACTATCATATCTTTTTCCGTTTCTTCAAGATTAAGATTATCAGTGGTTATGGGTTGATCAATACTGGCTGTTACGGGTTTTTCAATGGTAGAACTTATGACAAGGTTTTCCTTTTTTATAAATTCAGCGCTTTCAAGGAGGACAGCTCTTTCAATTATATTTTTCAATTCCCTTATATTGCCTGGCCAGTTGTAGTTCATTATAAATTCCATTGCGTCTTCGTCCGCTGCTCTGATATTTTTTTTGAATTTTTTGTTGAATTGCTCAATAAAGAACGCCATCAGAAGCGGTATGTCCTCCCGCCTTTCCCGCAGAGGAGGCATGCAGATTGGGATAACATTGAGTCTGAAATAGAGATCCTCACGGAACTTCTTGCTCTTTATGTATTCTTCAAGGTTTCTGTTTGTTGCAGCAATTATTTTCACATCCACCTTTATATCTTTGGTTCCTCCAACGCGCTTGAAGGTCTGGGTCTCTATAAACCTCAGGAATTTTGACTGGGAGGAGAGCGACATCTCTGAGACTTCATCCAGAAATACCGTCCCTCCATCGCTTATTTCCAGAAGACCGTGCTTGAGCGTCTTTGCATCGGTGAATGCCCCTTTTTCATGCCCGAACAGCTCGCTTTCAATTAAGGTTTCAGGAAGAGCCGTGCAATCTATCTCCATGAATGGCTTTCCCTTCCTCAGACTATCAAAGTGGAGTTTCCTCGCTATCAGTTCCTTTCCTGTTCCGCTCTCTCCTGTAACAAGTATGCAGTTTGCTTCAGAAGCAGCAATTTTCTCCACGAATTCAAGAACTCTTTTAATCTGGGGTGAGTTACCCACTATTTTTTGTATTATAACCTTTTTTTGTTCTTCCTCTCTATACCTGGAAAATTCTCTGTTTACTTTCAGGGTCTCCGTGCATTTTCCTACTATTATTTTAACTTCTTCAATATTAAAGGGTTTGATGATATAGTCTGCCGCGCCAGCTTTCATTGCGTCAACTGCCGTGTTTACTTCAGCGAAAGCGGTGATCATGATTACCTGCACTGATCCATCTATATCTTTTATTTTTTTTAATGCTTCTATTCCATTTATTCCCGGCAGTTTAATATCCATTAATATGACATCAGGGCTTTCTTCATTGAATATAGTTATTGCGTCTTCTCCGGTTTTTGCGGTTAATACCCCGTATCCGTCATTTTTCAATGCCTCCTGCAATGACCATCTGATAAGGTCCTCATCATCTACTATGAGTACTTTGAACGCCATAATCTACCCCTTTTTGTCCATGCATGGGAGTTTAATTGTGAATGAAGTTTCTTTTTCAAGTGTACTCTCTACTGAGATGGTGCCTTTGTGCTGAAGGATAATCCTCTTCACGATTGCAAGTCCAAGCCCGGTTCCATTAGGTTTCGTAGTGAAGAAAGGATCAAATACCTTGTCAGCATATTCCTTGGGTATTCCCCCGCCTGTGTCATGGATGTGGATCAGGATGTAGTTGTCCGAAGCAAGGGGATATGCCTTCGTGGACACCGTGAGAGTCCCTCCGCGCTGCATTGCCTGTATTGAGTTAAGCATGAGGTTCAGAAGCGCCTGTTGTATCTGCTTTTCGTCAAGTCGCGAATTTGGCATGCCCGGGTCAAGGTTAAGAACCATTTTTACGCCGGATCGATTCGCCTGTTGTTCAAGCAATATGAGCGTATTCTGTATTATCTTATTTATATTGCCAAGTTCTATAACGAGCGGAGATGGTTTTGCAAAGGAAAGCAGGTCGCTGATTGTTTTGTTTACCCGCTCTATCTGTTTCAATATTTCCCGGAAGATCTCAGCTCTCCTGTCTCCCGTAGGCGTATCTTTTGAAAGTATCTGTATGGCGCCGCTTATTCCTGCGAGCGGGTTCTTTATTTCGTGAGCAATACTGGAAGCCAGTTCTCCAACCGAGGCGAGTTTGTCAGCTCTTTGCAGCTGATTATAATAGAGTTCGTGTAATTCCTCCTGGTCTTTTTCAAGCTGGGCAGCCATTTTGTTTATGCTTGTGCTGAGTTGATTAAGTTCTACGCTGGATTTAACTATTTTTATCCTCCGTCTCAGTTTGCCCGATTCTATATCGCGCAGCGCATCTATCATTTCGGATATCGGGGTATCTATTTGCCGTAACAGTATTCCCCACATTCCAAAGATAATAATTATAAATAAGATTACTGTAAAGATTACGCCGTGATAAACAAAACGGTTAAGGTATCTCAGGTAAGGGGTAAAAGAAAGAGCAATGCCTGCGAATCCCACATAGTTTTCAGCTGATATAAGATGGCAAGCCAGGCATTTTTGCGTTGCTTTAAGTCCGGTATAATATATCCAGTAAGTTTCCTTGCCTAATTTTTCCTGCGCGTGTTTTGAATCAAAGAATGTCAGCTTTCTGGACATAAGATTTTCAGCAATAAGGCTTTCTACACTATTACCGCTGTAAAATCTCAGTAAACCGTCTTTGTTATAAAGCGCTATGTTCACCTCGGGGAATTCATCGGTCATTCTTCTTATTGTTTCTTCTACATTCAGCCCATGGTTTTCCAGCATGTTATTCCTTATTTCTGCCTCCAGAAGGCTCAACAAAATGCCGAGTTTTTGGGTCTCTTCCTTTACGATATACCTTTTCTGTATATTGATGGATATGACAGTAATAACTGCAATAAGCGAACCGCTTAGGAGGATAATAGTCAGAATAAATCTTACTTTCAGACTGTTAAGAAACCTTTTCATAGCATTGATTCATTATTTATGAATAAGGGGGTTAAGTCAATTTAATTGATGGAGTTTGTTTATGGTATAGTTTTTGCACAAATATTCGTTGGTGTTATATGGATAGTTAAAAAATAAAGGGATTTTTTTATAAAGGGGTATTCCACCCAGCGAATGGGTGAAAATTAACACCTTTAATGGTGTGCTATGAAAAAAACTTGACATGAAGGTCCTTGTAGTAGATGATAACCCATTAGTGGTCTGGTCAGTGGTAAATGCCCTGAAGACCTTGGATTTAAAAGTGGAGGGTGTTACCAGTGGCAGGGATGCAATTAGAAGGATAGACAGCGATGGATATGACTTGGTGATTACTGACTTTCGTATGCCGGATGTTTCCGGGATTGAGGTAGCAAAGGTGATTAAATATAAAAACCCAGGGACCAAGGTAATACTACTTACTGCATACGCCTATCTGGATGATCTGAAGACAATGGCAAGCGCTCTCGCGATAAACAGAATTATTGAAAAGCCTTACAATATTGACGAAATCTTAAAATTTGTTCAGGAAATAATTGGGAATGTCCAGAAAGCAGATTAGTTTTATTATGAGGTATCTTCTGTTTTTGTTAGGCGCTTCAGTTTTTTCTTTAGCCTACGCTCAATTTGGAAAGGGCGATGTTGTTTTTAAAGGAAAAACCCAACCGGATGTTCTGTTTAGTCACAAGTTCCACACGGTTTCAATGGAGATAAAATGCGAGATCTGTCACGCCGGATTTTTGTCCTCCTATATTGAAAAAGCAAAAGCAAAGGGAATACCTTTAAAAGATGCTATTGGGAAATCATTTTGCGAGAACTGTCATAATGGGCAAGTTGGATTTTCTACGACTGATGATAAAAAATGCGTAAGATGTCACAGTCAAAAATCCGATGACAAAAATAAGGATTAGGTTTTAATATGAGGTTAGCCCGTGATATTATTCTGTATAAAGCAGTATCAAAGAATTATAAGATCGTCTGCTTTTGTCTCATTTTATTTTTTGCAATCTGCGCGCGCATCCCGGCAGAGGCAGCTAATTGTACCACATCAAAATGCCACGCTAATCTCGTTTCGCAGAAATCTATTCACAGTGCGCTGAAAAGCGGAGGGTGTACTGATTGTCATCTTTCGGATACCGGAGATCACCCGTTCAAACTGCTTGCTTCAGGGGAATCGCTCTGCCTTAATTGCCATGAAAATCCCAGGAAACCCATGGAGAAGATACACCCGGCTCTTGAACAGGGAACATGCACTGATTGCCACGACCCTCATTCAAGCGGTTTTTCAAAAAATTTAAAGGCACGTGTTCCGAATTTATGCAATAACTGTCATGAGAACAAGGGTGCTGGAGCGGTGGTGCATTATCCGGTAAAAGAGGGTGATTGCCTGGCATGCCACTTCTCCCATTCATCTCCTGAGTCGGCGCTCCTCAGAGATAAGCAGGATTTGCTCTGCTATGCTTGCCATGAGCGTAAGGATAAATCCAAGTTTGTCCATGCCGCGGTAGCGATGAAGCAGTGCACTGTTTGTCATAATCCACATTCATCGGATTTTTCAAAATTGATAAAATACAAAGGAGAAACAAAGCCCGGAGCGCAGAAATCTCTTAAACTGACAGAAGTGTGCTCTCAGTGCCATCCCGACAAGACCCCCAGTAAAGCCAACCAGCACGCGCCTTTTGCCAGGGGTAATTGCATTACCTGCCATGAGCCTCACGGTTCTAATGTTGAGAATCTCCTACAGAAACCTTCAACCATGCTCTGTCGTGATTGTCATGATAAGATATCAATTGACGGGGTTAAAACCAGGATCTCCCAAAAACTATCAGAAAAGAATAAAGATGTTTACTATATAACTTCCAAAAAATGGGGAGGAACAAACGATAACTCCCCAAATATATTCATACACGGCGCTGTAAAAACAGGGAGATGTATAGCCTGTCACGATCCCCATCAGTCAGATAATGTAAAACTTCTGAGATTTGCCAGGCACGGAGACCTTTGCTATCAGTGCCACAGCGATGACCTGACAGGAAGAGAGTCTGTTCATCCGCCGGCAGGAGAGGGGGATTGTTTGGGCTGTCATTCGCCCCATGGATCAAAATATGCGAAAAATTTGACAGAAGAGCCGCCGCAGTTGTGCTACAACTGCCATGATAAGGTAGATTCACAAAAGGTTGTCCATGCGGCAATTAAGATAAAGGGATGCACTGGATGCCATAATCCGCATGGGTCGGATAATGCCCCCCTGTTGGTTAAACCTTTAAACGCTCTCTGCGAGTCATGTCATAGGGATAAAAAGGATGGTGCGCATATTTTCAGGGGATTTACACAGCAGTTGCATCCTGTAAGTGGTCCAAAGGATCCGAAGCGTAATGGGAAGGTATTTGCCTGCGTGTCATGTCATAATCCGCACTCCTCAGATAATCCAAAGTTGTTTTACGAAGGTAATGATAAAATGTCCATGTGCAAGAGGTGCCATTAAAATGGAAACGAATAATCGGGGTATGGGAATGAGCAGAGGCATTGTAATTGTGTTTCAGGTGCTCTTGCTGGGAATAACGTCCTGTGCTGTTATGCCAAAAAAATGGCCAGAGGTTGTATGGCCGTCTTCTCCGGAAAAACCGAGAATAAAATTTATTGCTTCGTATAAATATGTGGAAGACCTGGGGGAATCCAAATGGAACAGGTTTGTTACAAAACTTACGGGGAGAAATCCCCGGGTTTTATTCAGAAAACCCTATGGTGTTGCTGTTACAAATGACGGAATAATTTATGTAACCGACACAATAGGCAGCATTGTAATAATAGATCCTAAAAAGCACAGACCGGGAGTCTTCATGCCCGAGACAGTTTCCCTGCGCACCCCTGTCGGAATTGCATACGACAATATGACATCTACCCTTTTTGTGTCGGATGTTACGCTCAACAGGGTCTTTGGATTTGACAAAAAAGGAAAGACCATATGGGAGTTGGGTGCAGAAGAAAAATTTGAAAATCCTGCCGGAATATTTTTTGATGAGAATGACAGAAGGCTTTATGTGGTTGATTCCCAATTGCATAAGGTCTTTGTGCATGATGGAGCAGGTAAGGGATTGTTTGAGATAGGAAGGCGGGGTGTGGAAAATGGCGAGTTTAATTTTCCTGCTAATGTTTGGACAGACAGGGATAGTATCTATGTTGTTGATACAATGAATTTCAGAGTCCAGATATTTGATAAAAAGGGCGGTTTTAAAAAAAGCATTGGAAAACTTGGTGATGTGCCTGGATCCTTTGCAAGGCCAAAGGGAATTGCCCTTGATAACTATGGACATATTTATGTTGTGGACGCAGCGTTTGCCAATTTCCAGATATTTGACCGGAAGGGAAATCTGCTGCTCTTTATTGGTGGCAATGGTGAGGCGCCAGGACAATTTATACTCCCAGCAGGCATATTCATTGATAGACTTGACAGAATATATGTTGTGGATCAATTAAATACAAGGGTGCAGGAATTTCAGTATTCAGGAGGTAAATGAGTGAGCTATATATCTCCATTTTGGGTTATTTCCCCTATCTATCGTAGGCATTTCGCCCAATTTTTAGTTTTTATTGAGTGTGTCAGGAGAAATGAGTTGATTTTTAATTAAAAATCAATGTTGGCATATTTTTTGCATTATGATATTTTAATTTATGATAAATTATAGAAGAGGGAGGTGATAAAAGATGAAAAGTGGATTTATTTTAGCAGTTGTTCTTACGATGTCTCTTTATGTAGCAACAAAAGCATTTTCCGACAATGTGGCGGCTACAAAGCACAACTTGTCCGTAGGCAGCAGTGAGACTATCAGGGCTACAACAGCAGGGTATGATCAGATATGCGCATTTTGTCATACACCGCATGGGGCAAACTCAGACAAGCTGGTTCCTCTATGGAACCACACATCATCAGTTCAGAGTTTCACTCCGTATAACAGCTCTACATTTAATGGCGGAACAGTGACTATTGGCGGGGCTACCCTTGCATGTTTGTCATGTCATGATGGCGTAACCGCTCTTAATGACATAGTTAACAATCCTGGCTCTGGCGCCGGAACTGATCCGGCTATACAAGGACTGGATGGCACCAACTCATTGAATGCTGGAATTCCGACCAATCTTGGCACGGATCTCAGCACATCACATCCTGTCGGTTTTGTTTATGCGACTTCCTCAGGCGCTGATTCCGACATTAATCCTGCGAATACGGCAATTTCCGGCTGGGATGGAGCAACCACAATCAGCGGATTGCTGAGGAGTGGTAATCTGGAATGCGCGTCCTGTCACAATCCGCACGACAACACCAACGGAATGCTTTTGAGAAGGAGCAATTCCAACAGCGCGATGTGTACGACCTGTCACAACAAATAAGGCGCGGGTTTATGATTAATGTTGACTTTGAAAGGGGGAGTATTTCCCCCTTTTTTTATTTTAAGACGACGAAATGTTAAAATAGAGAATGGAAAAACTGAAAATATGCTTTGTTCTTGAATATTACTACCCGCACATTGGCGGTGGGGAGATATATTTTCAGTCCCTTGCAGAAGGGCTTGCAGCAAAGGGCATTCAGTGCAGCGTCGTAACATCTGCATTGAAAGGTACTCCGTTTTTTGAGGTAATAAACGGCGTACAGGTTTTCCGTGTACCGGTTCCGGGCATTTTTGACAGATATTTTTTTATGGTTTTCTCAATTTGGAGGGCGCTAATCGTAGCGAGGGATTGCGACATAATTCATGCCAGGACATATACAGCGATTATCCCGGCATGGATAGCTTCAAGATTATTGAGGAAAAAATCTATTCTTACTGTTTTTGAGGTTGTTGGCGAAAAGTGGGAACAGATCCCTGATGTCGGGTTAATTAAGGGGGCATTAGCTCATTTTTTTGAGAGACTTATTTTGAAATTCAGATTCAACAGATACCACTCAATATCCGAATATACCTTCAGATCTCTTGAAAAAGTTGGAATTGCAAAAGAGAAGATTTCTTTAATATATCCAGGATTGGATGTATTAAAAAATACCGCTGACCATATATCAGAATCCATAAAAAGTTTAAAGAATACCTTAGGGATGAAGAACAAGGACTTTTTGTACTTGTATTATGGCAGGCCAGGACCGACTAAGGGGCTTGAATATCTTATCAGAGCAGTTCCCCTTATCAGCAGCAGTATCCCTGGTTCAAAATTTCTGCTGATTCTGACTAAAGACCCGTTAAAAAGATTCATGAAAATCAAGGCGATTATTGATAGTGTGGACTTGAATGAAGATATAGTATTGATGCCGTCTGTGGATAGGGTAAGACTGTTTGAGATAATATCCTCTGTTGATTGCGTGGTGATACCGTCATTGAGCGAGGGGTTCGGGTTGAGCGCAGCAGAAGCCTGTTTGCTGGGGGTGCCAGTTGTGGCAACGGAAACCGGCGCCTTGCCGGAGGTCTTATGGGGTAAGGTTGTTTTTGTGCCGCCAGCCATGCCTGATGCTATTGCAAAAGCGTGTTTGAGGGTATATAACAAAAAGATAAACCCTATCCCCGTGAAAAATTTTTCACGGGAGAGATGCCTTGAGGAAAATATTGTATTATATGAACGGTTGTTAAAGGAAGGATGCGATGAAGGTTGATTACGAAAATTTACATGGCGCTGGTTTTTTTGAAGAGGACTTCAGGCCTTCGGTGAGAGCGAGAAATGTTTTTATAAGGGACATATTGAAGGATATTCAGGGTGAATCGGTCCTTGATATTGGCGCGGGAAGCGGCGGATTTGACCGCATCCTTGAGGTGAACAATTCTGTGGTTACAATGGATTTGTCGCTATTGGCTATGAAGAAAGCAAAAAATGCCCTTCTCAATCCTAAATGTGCTGTCAGCAGTGCGGATAGCCTTCCTTTTAAGGATAATTCATTTACTATTGTGATGATTATGGATGTGATTGAACATATTGAAAATAGGGAAGCGGTTCTAAACGAGATTTACAGGATTTTAAAAAAAGACGGTATTCTATTGATCAGCGTTCCCGAGGATATGAAACTATATAATTCTGTGGATAAAGAAGTGGGCCACTTTATCCGATTTACAAAGAATAATCTGGTTGATATGCTCGGAAACAAATTTAAAGTTAAGTGGCTTTCGGATCTTGGTTATCCTTTTATGAGAATTTACTATAAACTGCTCCCGCTATTTCATAACAGGGCGATTAAGATGGCAGAAAAAGAAGCAGGTTCTTTTTTTGTTAAACTCGTATCAAGGATTATATATATGTTTTTCTTTGTTGATTTTCTGTTCCGGGGCAACTTTAAGGGCATACTGATTTTCGGTATCTTCCAAAAGACAGAGAAATAGATCAATGGGGAGCAATACATTAATAATTATTCCGGCATTCAATGAAGAGAAAAATATAGGCACCGTGATAGAATCCATAAAAAAATACCTGCCAGCGCAGATTCTTGTGGTGAATGATGGGTCCGGAGATAAGACCGAAGAGATTGCAAAAGCCAATGGAGCTTGGGTAGCAAATCATCCCTTCAACCTCGGTTATGGCGTGGCTCTGCAGACTGGATTTAAATATGCAATAAGGTCTGGTTACGAGTATGCGTGCACAATAGATGGAGACGGACAACACGATCCGTCCCATATCAGGGATTTGTTAAAGGTCGTGGAATCAGGAGATGCCGATGTTGTTGTGGGCTCAAGATTTATGATGGGTGATTATAACGCGCCGTTTTTCAGAAAAATAGGGATGAGAATTTTTGGAACCCTTGCATCGGTTTTTATCAGGCAGAAGATTACTGATCCGACATCCGGATACCAGGCTTTGAACAGAAAGGTTCTTCTTTTCTGTTCCGGCGACAGATACCCGGTTGATTATCCGGATGCAGATGTAATAATCATGCTCCACCGTTCAGGATTCAGGATAATGGAGATTCCGGTGCGGATGCATCCATCATCAAAGAATAAATCAATGCATGGGGGCTTAAAGCCATTGTATTATGTCTTCAAGATGTTTTTTTCAATTTTTTTAACATTGTTGAGAAAGGAAAAATACTGACAGGAGGTGCAGGATGACACCGCAGCAAAAGATATTTTCCGTTATTGTTTCTGTTGCCGTGTTTCTCTTTATCATTGAACTGGTAAGGAGGCGGAATCTGAAGGAGGAGTATTCATGGCTGTGGATCTTTACAGGATTCATAATGATAATCTTTACTGTATGGTATGATCTTCTTGTTTTTGTTACGCATATGATCGGCGCTATAGCGCCCACTACCACATTATTTATTTTTTCAATACTGTTTCTTCTTGCCCTTAATATCCATTTTTCAACAGTAATATCAAAGCTTACAAACCAGGTCAAGAATCTTTCCCAGGAAATAGCGCTTCTTAATGCGGGCAGGGATGGGGATAAGAAGTAGAAAAGTTAATGGATCTTAATATGCGATCTTTTTTGCATAAGATTGAACAGAAAGATTTATTAATTGTCTTTTTTATTTCGCTTCTCGCATTCCTTGCATCAATAATTTATATCTACGATTATGATTTTTGGTTCCACCTGGCTTCAGGGAGGGAGATCTTTAACAGGGGCGGATTACCCGATAAGGAGATCTTTTGCTATCCGAGTCTGAATCTGCCTTACTGGAATCCTGAATGGTTGTTTGACCTGGCGTTGTATGCGGTTTATCTGATCGGAAGTTTTAAAGTGGTAGTTCTGTTTAAATCATTTATCATTGCTATGGTTTTTGCTGTTCTTGCCCTTGATTCTTTTGTTCCGTACAGACGAAGATTCCTGAGCCTCGCAGTTTTATTCTTTACCATGCTGTTGATGCGGCACCGCTTTGTGGAAAGGCCTGATATCTTCCTTTTTTTATTCATATCAATACAGGTGTATCTTTTGGATATCGCCATTTATCAAAGGAAAAAACTATTTCTCTGGTTTCCGGTTATTCAACTGTTATGGGTTAATATGCATCCAAGTTTCGTGCTCGGATTCTATATTTTTGGCGTGTTTATTTTCGCAGGAATTGCAGGACATTTTTTAAGAAATAAAATCAAATTAAATGCAGTTGATATTGTTCCGTGTGAATATATAAAGCCGGTTTTTATTGTATTGTTAATCTCCATTGCGGTTTCTTTATTAAATCCGTCCCTCCTGAAACCCTTTGTTGCCCCGTTTGAATTTATAGCATCGCAGGTTTACAAGGATGAGATAAGCGAATTGCAGCCGCCTGCATGGCAAAATTTCAAGCTCCTGTTCGTTCTGACTCCGGTTTTGGCAATTTCTTTTTTATTGTCGTTCCGGCGGTTTTCACTCTTCCATCTTTTGCTTTTACTGCCTTTTGCTTACATGGGGCACAGCGCGGCAAGATATGTATCCATTTACAGCGTGCTTGCCGCTCCTGTTATGGTAAGAAATTTTTCAGCATTTTGGGAACAGGTGAAGGAGAAGTTGAAATTTAAAATCCCGATTCCCAAAGGCATCTCAGGCTTTTTGAAAATAGCATTGGTTGTTACAATTCTCGTTGTTGAGATTTTGATTGTCAGGGGAATTCCCCCGATTGGAAAGAGGGACAGGGTATTTGGTTTTGGCATAAATTCAATTAATTTTCCCGAAGGCGCTCTCCGGTATATTGACAGCAACGGAATTTACGGAAACATATTTAATACTTATCATTACGGTGGATATATTATCTGGAGGGAATTTCCAAAAAGAAAGCCGTTCATGGATGGACGCGGATACCTTCCGGAAGGGCTTCTTGACAATGCATTGACTGCAAGGGTGAATTTTGAAACATTCCAGAATCTGGAGAAAGAGTATAGGTTTGATATTGTGATTGTGGATTATCCCACTGACGAAATCATCCTGTCCTATGAGGATATGAAGGGTGTTGACCTCGGCTTCACATCCCAGGACTGGATGCTGGTATATTGGGATGATGCGGGCATGGTATATTTGCGAAAAGACGGGCAATTTAAATCAATTGTTGAACGGGATGCGTACAGATATGCAAAACCTGCAAATGGTGTCCGGTATTTTCTGAGCCTTCTGGATGACAGAAAGTATCTTGATGGGGCGATAAAGGAGTTAAAGCGCAATCTTGAAATAAATTCTGATGGTATGAAAACAAGGGTTTTTTTAGGATACCTTTACAATGAACTTGGAATGTACGAAGATGCTCTGGAAACATTCAAAAATTTGTTATCTCATCCGGAATCTCCTGAACTGCTGAAGGGCTATCTTGGCAGCGCCTTCGCATATTATAATATGAAAGATTATAAAAATGCCGTTAAATATTACAAAAAGTATTTAAAATACCACAAAGATCCGGAGACGCTTTATAACCTTGGAGTTGTTTATAAATTGCAGGGCAGATTAAAAGATGCCGCAACCTTGTTCAGAAAAGCGTTAAATCTGTCTCCCAATCTCATTCCCGCCTACCAAAAACTCATTGAGGTATATACTGCTCTTGATAAAGCAGAAGAGATTGAGAAACTTAAAAGTGATTATTTAAAGGCAAAGATGCATTCGGGGGGGGAATCGCACTTTAAGCGAGCCCTGAGCCTTTCTATGCTTGGCAATGCTCATGAGGCGATGAAGGAATACAAGATCTCAATAGAAGTGAATCCGTATAATCCTGCGGCTCACAGCAACCTCGGCTATTTGTATTACGATGCCGGATTTAAAGAAATGGCTTTTGCAGAATTTAAGAAAGCGGTAGAACTTGATTCTAATTATCCTGAGGCGCATTATGGGTTGGCATTGGTATACCGGGAACAGGATAATATTGAAAAAGCAATTGAACATTGGGAACTATATGTCAATCTTGCGCCGGGAGGACACTGGTCACGGCGGGCGAGAGAAGAATTAAAAATGTTAAAAAAAGAGTGACTTGTTCTACTATTTAATTTAGTCTATAAAAAAATGGGTGGTAATTTTTTGTGATGAGGAGACTGATTATATATATGTTGTTAATCGCAACTGTTCTTGAGAACAGGATTGCCTCTTCTTCTGTTAATGACACTGTCAGTTTCCTGACAGTGCCATCCGCATCCATCCTTTATGGCGGGGAGTTTCTGTTTTTATCGTCTCTTGGATACCTGTCATCGGATGAGACTTCAAAGTTTAAGTTTTCCACCCTCTCTTTGCGGACCGGAATAATGAGACGCGCGGATATAGGAATAAAGATAGAGGAATACAGCCTTGTCAGTTCTGAAATCAATATAGATGTGAATTCAAATGTGCTCCTGATGCGTCAGGGACTTTATAATCCCGGACTATCGTTTTTATTTTCAGCAGGACAGCATTTTTCACAAGACGACCTCAGGATTTGCGGTGTTATTGAAAAAATAATCGCAAATTTTTCAATAACAGTATTTCTGGGGTATGTGCTTGATAAGGAACCGCTTGGCAAAGGAACCTGGTGGGGCGCTGCCTTTCAGTATGCTTTCACGAATGCAATGTCGCTGTATTCAGAAGCGGCATTTTCGCCGGAAGTATCATCATCTGATATAGGTTTTTCTGCTTTAGTGAATGATGAGGTGAAATTATTCATAGCCTTCCGGCACGAAAACAATTTTGATATATCAGGCAACACAGGCATGATCGGGATAAGGGTTTCAAATTATTCCTTAACCAAGAGAGACATTGATTCCGATGGGATACTAGACTATCAGGATCCCCACCCGTACACCGGCGATATCCATGAGAAAGAAAAAATTAAGGAAAAGCCGAAATTTAAGGACCCTGTTCCGAAATTCAGGTTAAAGGATATATGATAATTTTATCTTAATTTTTATGCAGACTGCTATTAAAAATACTTGTCTGAAAATTTTTATTATTTTATTCTTTTTAGTTTTCATTTTGCAAGACGGACTTCATGCGGTGCGCTTCAGCATATCAGGTGCGGGTCAATTGAATTTCAGGGATTATGTCAGCTGGTATGGGGGGGATACAGTAAATAAATATCAGGTTCTGGAAGAAGGATTGCTTATGGATATGTCAAGTTATCTCAATTCTCCGAAATTTATTTCCTATTCTTTGGGTTTTAACATAGCGCATTATAATCTGTTGAATGAAGAAAATTCAAAACAGTTGGATTACGGTTACAGACTGAGCGCAACTTTACTTCCATTTAACGCGTTTCCCCTCGGGGTATATGCGCGCAGACAGGAGTTTGATTATAACTTCCATCTTTTGTCCATGGAATATACGGATACAAACTTTGGCGCAAATTGGAGCATTAGGGATGCAAGATTTCCTTTTGTTGAAATCTCGGCTGATCGCCTGATAAGGGACTGGAGCATATCCGGAGAGAAAAACAAGATGCTGCAGGACGGAATTAGTTTTAACATCAATCAACGCAGCCGGAATTCGGATATGCAGCTGAGATATCTGCTTGTAAATTCGGATTACCTGTCATTGGACCAGCGTTCTGAAGAGCACATACTTTCCGCGACCAATGGGACTGTCCTAAGAAAAGACCTTAGGCTTTCACTGCTGTCAAATTATTCAAAAAGGTATTCCAGAACAGAGAATTATTCCTTTTCCGGAGAAGGTCTCAGCACAAACTTAAGGCTTAATTATACCCCGTTGCCGGATCTCATAAATAATTATAATTATTCAACTTCAATCAATAGGAGCGGAATTTCCAGCACAGAATCCCATCAGGCAAGTACTGATATTTATTATGCAGTAACAAGGAATATTTCTACTTATGATAGTATATTTTTTTCTTATACAAACAATATTGCAAATTCAGAAAATTATATCATCTCTTCAGAGGGCGCTAATCTGAGTTTTAAATATGCCAAGCCCACGCCAAAGGTGTATTACCTTTTGTTATATTCTTTCAGCCCCGGGTTCAATCAGGTTGAGCCTGGCGAGGATGGATATTTTTTAATCCATTCAGCAAACGCAGGCATTACTTATTCTCCGTGGAGTATATTTTATGTTGCTGGCGATATTGTATATACCACGACAGATGATAAATCATCTGTTGGAAACGATAAAGATGAGTGGAAAGCAGAGGTGAATTGTGAAATTCGCCCCCGCAATTTCCTCCGTATATGGAATCAGATACTCTATTCTGAAAGCAGAGAATATCCTTCTACAGGCATGCTCCTGAATAAAAGGTTAAACGATATTCTGTATATTACATACTCATTCAGCAGGGGGTATGTGCGGAACTCTGTTAATTTTGCAAGAAGCTATATAAATGGGTCCGCGGGCGAGATGTTTGGATACCAGGTGGAAATGGGATACAATATCTTTTATAATCTTAGGTATACTGTTTTAGTCAGACAGGAATGGATATGGAACAATGAAAATGCTTTGGATAGGAGCATCAGGGCAGAGGGATTTTTATCATATGCTATTGGAAGATTATATTTTGACCTTACCTATCAGTACAGGCATGGCGGTATAGAGAGCGATTATGGAGAGACCAGGCTTGTAGCGCAACTTAGACGGAATTTCGCCCTTGGATATGGAAGATAAAATAATAATGATATTTAAAAAAGGCGCAGCATATTTTTACGCATACCGCCGCAATTTGGTTCTTCTGATTATCATGGTGAATTTGTCATGCGCAACTCGTTTAAATACCGGAGGAGAGAAAGCCGTTCTTTTCTGGCCGCCGCCGCCAGAGAAGCCAAGAATAGAATTTGTGAGAAGTTTCAATACACCCGATGAAGCAGGTATTAAGGCTTCGTTCTTTCAAAGGATGAAAAGCGCAATATTAGGCGGCGATCAGATTAATAAACTGATATCCCCGCATGGGATATGGGTTGACAAAGAAGGCCGTATATATGTTGCAGACACTCAACAGAGCGCTGTTATTATATACGATGTCCCGAAAAAAAATATAAAGAGAATTACTAAGGCAAAAGACGGAGTTCTGGTTTCTCCTGTTGATGTATGCTGTGACCCGGCAGGGAATATTTATGTTTCTGATTCTGCTCTTGCGGCTGTTTTTGTTTTTGACAGCGGGGGGAATTTTCGGTATGATTTTTCCAATATTCAATTTCAAAGGCCTACAGGCCTTTTCTGTCACGGAGACACGGTATTTGTTGTTGATACGCTTGAGCACAATCTGGTAGTGGCATCAAATCGCGGTGAGGTCCTCATGAAATTCGGCATCCGGGGAAAGGGGAAGGGTGAATTTAACTACCCTACGGATCTTTGGGTGGATTCTTCTCAAAAAATATTTGTTGCCGATACATTGAATTTCAGAATTCAGATTTTTGACAGCAATGGTTCATTCTTAAATGAGTTCGGAAAAAATGGAGATGCTTATGGAGATACCCCCAGGCCTAAGGCTGTATCTATGGATTCAGACGGTAATATTTATGTAGTGGATGCTGTTATGAATGGCGTTGAACTTTTTGATAATAATGGTAAATTTCTTATGTTCGTAGGCGGTTCCGGATCTAACAATGGCCAATTTCTTCTGCCAGCAGGCGTATTTATAACAACAGATAATTATATATATATTTCTGATATGTATAATCACCGAGTTCAGGTTTTTAGATTTTTAACTGAGGAGAAAAAACAATGAGATATTTCAGGTTAATTATTCTGCTCTTGATTTTTTTCATACTTTCTTCGCATAATGCCGCAATTAGCGGGGTCGCGGATACCAGACATAATCTTTCGGTATCTGGTCCAGGTGAGATTAAGGCTGCAACTGAAACCGAGATATGCATATTCTGCCATGTTCCGCACAATGCCAATCCTATAGCGCCCTTATGGGGACGGTCACTTGAATATCAATCAGGTATTATCTATACGCCGTATTTTTCAGAGACACTGGAACCATCGTTTCTGCCAGGTCGGCCCCAGGGAGCCACAAGCCTCTGTTTGAGCTGCCATGATGGGACAGTTGCTCTCGGCAAGGTGCTTAACCGTTCAAAAGAAATCCGCATGATTGATACATCGGGTAAAAGCATTGATCCTGATCAGTCCATTTCGGTATCGTCTCCGGGCTATATTGGAACCGATCTGTCTGGCAGTCATCCTGTCTCTTTCGCGTTTACAGATGGTCTGGCTTTGGACAACAATAGCAAGGGAGAGTTTCCGTTGAAGATACCTTCTCAAATTGCCGACAGGGAGTTTCACCTGGATAAAAGGAGACTTGAATGCACAGCCTGTCATGATCCCCATAAAGACGACTTCAGAGAAAATGCAAAGGCTCCGTTCTGGAGGAAAAATACCTGGCAGGATGTATGCTATATCTGCCATGATTTCCAGTCGTTAGCGGTAAGCATACCTGATGCGGCACACAAGAATAGTTCAACACTGCCTAATCTGTGCGGCAGTTGCCATAAGGGGCATGGATTGAAAAGGACCCCAATGCTCATACAAAATGAAGAAAACTTATGCTTTCTATGCCACGGTGACAGCAGAAAAAGAGATGCTGCGGTTACAAATGGATTAATAGCATCGGGGATCGCTCTTGCTGATATTGAAAAAGAATTCAGCAAGCCTTATAGACATCCAATAGAACTTAAAGGTGTGCATAAAGAAAAGGAGTTGCTCAGAAAAACAGGAGGAAATGTACAAAGGCATTCTGAATGTGTGGACTGTCATCCTGCGCATGGAGCAATTGCATTGAATCAGAGAAGTTATTCAAAGGAGTTCAAAAGAAAAGCAAGTACAAATTCTAAATTTAGATATGAATATGAGCTCTGTTATGAATGCCATGCGGAGAGTGCAGCGATCCTTTACCCTTCCACAGATAAATCGGCGGAATTTTCTTCAAGCAACCCGTCCTTTCATCCTGTCCAGGAAATTGGCAGAGGCAGTGATATTCCAAGCCTTATACCTCCTTACAATACAACAAGCATTATATCTTGCACCGACTGTCATTCCGGGGATGAAAGCAGCAGCACCAATCCCCATGGTTCTGTCTATCCCTATATACTCGGCAAGAATTATACCCTTGAAGACGGCATTCCCGAAAGTGAATTTACCTATGCAATATGCTATAAATGCCATCTCAGGGAGAACATCCTTTCCGACCGGAGTTTTGCATATCACAGAAAGCATATTTTGGATAAACAGACCTCCTGTTATACCTGTCATGATTCACACAGCAGCAGGGATTACCCTGCATTGATAAGGTTCAATAAAGACCCGAGGTTTACAAAAGTTGGTCCCAGCAGCTCAGGCAGGCTGCAATACTTTCGCAAAGGCAGATTCAAGGGGGAATGTTACCTTGCCTGCCATGGTGTGGACCACAATCCAAAGGAGTATTAAAATAAATAAATTTTTCATATGTCCGCTGCTGTTTTTTTTAATGTTTTTCGCTGGATGCTTGACTCCTAATCTTGTTCTGCCCCGTGTTGACAGCAAAATTTTACCCCATAACGATTCTGAAAAAAAATATTGCAATGTTTGTCATGTGGGAAATACACAGAAAGTTTATGTTAATACGTCCGAACTCTGTATTCGTTGTCACCCCATGGGTGTCAATGATCATCCCTTGGGGGTTAAACTATCCGGGGAAATTAAGACATGGTTGCCGTTGGAGATGGATAGAGAGGTAGCGTGCCATACCTGCCATGACCAGCATAACAAGACACAACAAAAGGCAATGTTGAGGACCGACTTTAATCATCTCTGCAAAGAATGCCATAATAAATAATGGGGGATAATTCCCCCACCTGCGAGTGAAGGGATAATTTTCATTGACATTTTAATTTTTTTGGTATAAAATTTGCTTTAAGATAATGAAGGAATGAGATATATCTTATACCATATTTTTCTGTTTTTTATCTTTTCTTCAGCCCTTTTTGCAAATCAGCCGCCCGTAGTTGATTCTACGGATTGTAATCCATCCAATGTAATAAATCCAGGCCAGCAGGTAACCATCACGGTGACCGCTCATGATCCTGATTGTTCTGGTGCATGTACTTCGGGGTGCGGGCTTTATCTGAGGAGTGATCTTACAGGGTGGGCTATTACTGACCCAAATGGAAATACAGCCAGTATTACTGCAGGCTTGAATTACGGTGTAAGCGGCAGCCCTTATACAACTTCAGTTACATGGACAGCGCCTTCTGCTACAGGGGCATACATATTTCATCTTTCTTTGTCTGACAGCGGTTCATGGCTCTGTGGAGGTAGGCAAACCATATCTTACGATATGCCTCTGTCTGTTGCGGTTGGCAAACCTCCCGTGGTTACATCCCTTGTTGCAGATCCCAATATTGTATTTACAAACAGGGTGTCAACAATAGTCGCTCAGGCATACGATCCGGACGGCGACCCACTTACATTTGCCTGGACCGCAGATGCAGGAATTATAAAAACTACAGATACTCCTAATAAGATAGAATGGATAGCGCCTTCTGTTGGCGGCGTTTATACGATTACAGTAAAGGTTCAGGACATAAACGGCCTTGTTGCGACAAAAAGCACGGCTGTTTCTGCGGTGGTTGCCAAATTTATGTTTTCCATAAATTCAGGCATGGAAAATCCGGGCAGGATTGCTGTTGACGGAGAAGGCAATATATATCTCTCTGATCAGAAATTAAACCGTGTTATTTCGTTTACCCCCAATGGGTTCCTCAGACTAAGCCTTCAATTCAATACTGCGCCGTTTGGCATTGCTGTAGATGATACAGGAAGAATTTATGTGGGTGACAGGGAATACAGGGAAGTAAGTATTTTTAACCAATACGGGAAATTTTTGCGGTATTTGGAATCTCCCGGCGGTTTTCTTTTTCCAATAGATATTGCCGTGGACAGGAAAAAACAGAGAATTATTGTTGCAGATGCAGGATCTAATTCCTTAAAAATTTATGATTATTCATTCAATAAAATAAATGAAATAATGCTCCAGCGCTTTCCTGTAGGCGTTTCAGTCAATCCAGACAACAGCGAAATATTTGTTTCTTTTGGGGCAGGCGGAAGCACTGATGATTATGTAATGGTTTATGGTCCCGATGGCGGGTTGCTAAGGTCATTCTCTCCATATTCCACTTCTCCTGCTGCAGGCAAGAGTGTGAGAGCGCAGGGGCTTGCTGTTAATTCAAAAGGCGAGGCTTTTGTTGCAGATCAATACGAGGGCTGGGTTCAGGCGTTTAACCCGTCTGGTTCACACCTTGCCTATGTTGGTTCTTTCGGTGGCTCTGGAGGTTTGATGAGGATGCCATCGGATGTAGCAATTGATAAATTCAACCGCCTGCTGGTTGCGGACACACAGAATGCCCGGGTGGATGTATTTGAGTTTGTTGCCGCTTCAGCACCTGTTTGTTATGGGGACAGGGATTGCGATGGCATGCCTGATTACTGGGAAATAATCTACGGATTGAATCCCGATGACCCATCGGATTATTCTAAAGATCCGGATAATGATGGTCTTACTAACCTGGAGGAATTTCTTGCAGGAACAGATCCGACAAACCCTGATACCGATGGCGATGGAATACCCGATGGCGAAGAGGTAAAGGGAGGCACAAATCCATCAGACACTAAGATAATTCCTGTCGCAATAGCAGGAAGCGACCAGGTCGTGAATCCTACTCAGGTCTATCTTGACGGCTCAGCGAGTTATGACCCTGCTGGACTGCCGCTTACCCATACATGGAAGCAGATTTCCGGCCCGGATGTGGGGTTGAAAAACACTTTTACGCCAGTTGCCTCCTTCATAGCCAGAACTGCCGCTGAATATGGTTTCAGCCTCATTGTCAACAACGGTAAGTTAAACAGCAAACCGGATACAGTTCTTGTGCGGGTGAATAATGTTCCGCCTACCGCAGACGCAGGGGTGTATAAAACAGTTTATACCTGGGAGGACGCTGCGCTTGACGCTTCGTTAAGCAAGGATTCCAACGGCGATGCTCTATTTTATTTTTGGAAGCAGGAGGCTGGCCCTCAGATAGCACTTTCCGATGCCAATTCTGCAAAACCATACTTTATTCCTTCTGTTGCCGGGTACTACAAATTCTCTCTATATGTATCCGATGGCGTAAACGAGAGTGAAAAGATTTTTGTGAATGTATTTGCCATAGACCGCACAAACTTGCCGCCATATGCTGTGATTAGGCCGGTTCCAGAAAGGATCAATACCGGCACTGAGGTAATTCTTGATGCTACGCTCAGTCTTGACCCCGAGGCTAAACCGCTTTCCTGCTCCTGGAGGCAGACAGCGGGCGCGCCGGTTAATTTGCCAGATGGTTCAACTGATAAGATTTCTGTTACGCCGCAGGACACGGGAATATATTCCTTTGATCTTGTTGTTTTTGATGGCGTAAATTCCTCGCCGGCGGAGCCTGTGAGTTTTATTGTGGATGCTCCAGACGACCATGTTCCTCATGCATTTGCCGGTTATGACAGAATTGGTCTTGCAGGAGAGAAGATATGCCTTGATGGAACAGGAAGCTCGGATGCTGATGGAAATGATCTGTTCTTCTACTGGAGACAAGATGTCGGTGTTAATCTGGATGTTGAAAAATTAAATACGCCAACCCCGTGCCTTGTTCCTGTCTGGCCTGGATTTTACAGGTTTGTCCTCTCGGTTTATGATGGGAAATTCACAAGTCCTGAGGATTCAGTAAACGTAATTGTGCGGGAAGAAGGCGAGGTAATACCGTTCATAGCAAAAGTTCCAGTGGTATGGAATGATGTTGGAAATCAGATAGAGTTAACAGTGTCAGCGGATCAGCAAACAGAAATAGTCACAGAACAGGTTTCGGGTCCGGATACCCCGGTTATAAATTCCGGCAGCAGTGTAATTTTTAATCCTTATTTGCCAGGCAGTTATGTTTTTAAAATAAGCGAAATAAAAGATAACAGCAAGAGGTTTGAAAGAATTGCATATGCTTTTGTGAATGGAAACGGCATGAGTCCGCCCGTGGCAATTGTGCAGAAAGGCCTCATGGCAAAGGCGCAGCCGGTTATTTCCTTTGATGGTTCTAAGAGCTTTTCCGCGGACGGGCTGTCTTTATACTACTTGTGGGGATTGGGATCAGGCAGGTTTATTGATATCCTTGATTATACAGACAGATCTCTGAATCTTTCCAATGCCATTAGTGGCAGGAGTTATTCCTTGCGGCTTATTGTTGATAATGGGGAATTGCTCAGCCCTTATGAGGAATTTACTGTCAGCGTTGCTGATAAGAACATGGTATGGACTGACATCAGGCGGACGGATGGTGGTTCACTAAACAACACAAAGGGCATTGATCTGTTCGTGCCGGCAAATGCTTTAATTGATGATACCATTGTTGGAATAGGAGCGGTTAAGAGTGAGAATCTTGCTGCGGTTCCCGAGGGTTTCAAAATAATAGACGACGGGGTATTTGTCGCTCCTGAGGGCGTTAGTTTTCTTAATGAAGCGTTGCTGAGGATTAATACTAAAAACTGGGATAATATTAATATTAAACCTGCTTTTTACGATTCAGCAAATGGATGGCAAATCATTACTCCGGAAGAGAGGAAAAATGGTCAGGTTGTTTTAAAGATAAAATCAAGCGGCACCTACGCGTTTCTTACAGAGGCCGCTGAAGAAAAGAATTCTTCTGATCGCAGATGTTTTATTGCTACTGCGGCATTTAATTCTCCCGACAATCGTTATGTTCAAATACTCCGAGGATTCAGGGACAAATTCCTGCTGAAAAATTATTTTGGAAGGAAATTTGTCAACTGGTATTATAAAATTAGCCCGCAAATCGCAGAGCGTATAGACGGTTCGGAAAAACTCAAAATGCTCACGAGAGTTATTTTGCTTCCGGAAATTTTCTTTGCCTGGCTGATAATAAACTATACAATGGGCAAAATTGCATTGTTTGGATTTTTATCCGTTGTTTTTGCGGTTGCGTTTGTAAAAATGAAAAAATTCAGCCTCGGGAGAGGCGAATGGTGTTGAAAATAAAATTTTGGCATCAGGCATTGTTACCTGTTCTTTTTGTAGTATTTTTTGAAATTGATGCTTATTCTCTGAATTGTCCCCATAATTTCCAGGGGACCTGTTCAGCAAACCAGATTGAGTGTTCTGATTGCCATATTGTCCATAGTGCTGCTGGAATGACTCTGACGAGCGTGAGGGGAAATGCTGCATTGTGTAAATCCTGCCATACCGCAACTGGTCAGGCCAGCGCAAAATCCTTCAGTGATTCTGAGCAGGCACAACCCGAAAGAAGCGGAAATTCGCACAGATGGGACGCACTGGTCAAGAATAGCTCCTATGGAAGCAGGGTGCCGGTAGCCCAGGGCGCAGCCGATAAAGACTATATGAATCTCCGTCTTGATAAACAAAATGCAGCGGATGATAATACCTGGAGGCACTACTGCTCCACATGCCATGACCAGCACGAACAGACGGATACCCCCTTTGATCCGAATGCCTCGTCAGTCTCCGGTGATCCCGGCAGGCATTTTCAGAGATACGTGAACGACTCCAACCAGATGTGCAGGAACTGCCACTGGGCAAGGGATGTTCAGGATGTAACGAGCACCAGCCCTGTTAACAATGATGGTGCGAATACTAATTACAACAGCCATCCGGTGCGGATACCATTGACTGGAACAACCGTCAGGGCTGCGCCGCTTGATGCAAATGGCGCAGCACAGACAGGCGCCCGTTTTAAGGACAATGGCACTGGTGATACAAACTGGACAAACAATTTTATACTTGATTCTTCAAGTCAGCTGAATTGCATGACTTGCCACTGGGTGCATTACACTGACTCACATTCAGGTACGGTGGATTTAAGGTGAATACAAGGTGAGTAATAAAAAAATAAAAAAAGTACTGCTCATAACACCCCCTTACCACTCGGGGGTGGTGGAATGCGCCGGAAGGTGGCTTCCTCTCGGCTTTGTCTATATTGCGGGAGCGCTGAGAGATGCTGGTTTTGAGCCCGTGATCTACGATGCTATGAGCGAATTTCACAACCACGAGGAGATACGAAAACGGATACTGGACGAAAAGCCTGATGTTGTGGCGACAACCGCATTCACTGCAGCAGTGAATGATTCATTGAAAATTCTCTCAGATGCGAAGGATATAGATGAAAGAATTGTTACTGTAATTGGCGGGATTCATCCGACTTTTCTTTACAGGGATATTTTATCAAGGTGCCCCTTTGTGGATTTTGCAGTCAGGGGTGAGGGAGAAATTACCTTTGTTGAATTGCTGGACTGTTTGAATTCAGGAAAAAATCTTCAAAAGGTAAAATCCATTGCATATTGGAGTGACGGAGGAACGGTTGTAACGCCTGCCAGAGCATTTATTGAGAATCTTGATAATTTGTCTCCGGCATGGGATCTGATTAACTGGAAGATTTATAATTACAGAGTGAAGGAAAATTCCACTCTTGCTATTGTCAGTTCATCAAGAGGCTGTACTCAGGGATGCTTATTTTGCTCCCAGCAGGTGTTTTGGAAAAAGACCTGGCGCGCCCGCAGTGCGAAAAATTTCGTTGATGAACTTGTATCTCTCAGAGAGAGATTTAGTGTAAATGTTGCCATGATTTGCGATGAGTTTCCAACATCGGACAGAATCAGATGGGAACTGATACTTGATCAGCTTATAGAACGGCGTCCCGGTATTGACCTTCTGATGGAAACCAGGGTTGATGATATAGTGCGGGATGAGAGCATAATGGGTAAGTACAGGGATGCTGGGATTTCTCACATTTATGTGGGGGTGGAATCTGTGGACCAGAAAACCTTGAATGAATTTAATAAAAACATAAAGGTGGAGGAATCAAAAAAGGCGATAGATATAATAAACAGACACGGTATGATTTCGGAAACCTCTTTTGTGCTGGGAATGCCCGGTGATACATTGGAAAGTATAAAAAATACCCTGGAACTTGCAAAGCACTATAATCCTGATATGGCGTTTTTTCTTGCTATTGCACCATGGCCTTATTCAGAGATTTACACAACATTGAAGCCGTATATCTTTACTTATGACTATTCAAAATATAATCTTATTGAACCGGTGATAACGCCTGAAAATATGACGGTTGATGAATTAAAAGAATGCCTATTGAAAACTACTGAGGAATTTTTCAAGTGGAAGTTCCAGAATCTTGGAAAACTCTCTCCGGAAAAACAGGAGTTTATGAAGAAGGTTATGAAGATTCTGATTAAATATTCTTATCTTGGCGAGATAATGAGAGAAAGATTTAGAGATACGAGAGATATCCCTGATGCTATGACAAGCATGGATCCTGGAATTATTGAACTTTTTACTTAACGGAGGTTAAGGTATGCAGATGGGGAATTTTAAGGTGATTTTACTTGTCTGCGCGATATTAATTTTTTCTATTTTTGCGTCTTCTGCTATTGGAGCGCCTGTTAGCGTATATCCGTCGGATGTAGCGCCTGTTGTTGTGGTTCCGGGGCAGACCGGAGTTGCAATGATCCGCTTTTACCTTCTTGCGCCGGCAGGGTCAAGCGCTACATGGGATCAGGTTACAGTTGCGCGGATTGGATTAAATTCTGCGGATGCAACAGTGAGCGCAGTAAGGGTTTATCAATCAGCAAATGCAATTTTTGACGGCGGGGACACCCAGATAGGAACAGGAACATTCTCCGGCGGGAGCGTAACGATTAATATAACGGATCAGGCGATTACCGATGCGGTGACGAATTATTATTTTATAGTTTATGATATTGCGGGAGGAGCAAGCACTAGTGCGAATATCGGCGCAAGGCTTAATGCAGATGCGTTTATTTTTGTTTCGCCTGGGAGCAGTTCAGGGGACAATTTACCTTTTGAATCCACCGGATCTGACATAGGAGTTGGCGGGAGCACAATGGGGAGCATCTCAGCGGTGAAGAATGATTGCGATACGATGACGGCGACATTTACATATACCGGAGACGAGAATTTTAACAGCAGTACGAAATTTGAATATAACACAACAAATACCTGGCCCGGGACGACTGCGTGCGGGAGTGTATCCGGGACATCGCCGAGGACATGCGCAATTACCGGGCTGAACCTGTCTGCAAACAGTTACTATGTTCGTGTAACGCAGACAGATGTGGATGGAATAAGCGGGACTAATCCGCTTGTGAGCGCGCAGATAGCATCCGGATGCGGTAGTAGTTTTGTGCCAGTGGTGAGCATTGTTGCGCCGCCGAGCGGCACGAGAGTAGCGGGTAATGCAACGTATCCGTACAAGATCCAGGCATCGGTCTGGGAGCCTGAGGATGCGAATCCGCTTGCTGATACCGTTGTGCAGGTGTCAATAGACGGCGGGGCGTGGACGAATATGGCGAGGAATGCGAACTACGATGATGCTGGCAACCGTTATTATATTTACGAATACAACTGGGCGCCAGGAAATATAGGAGTGCATGTTATATCTGTGAGGGCAACGGATTCAGGAAGCAATATTGGTTACGCAACACCGAATGTTTGGGTTTATGGAGGCGATATTGCGGCATCTGTAGATACTGCTGGAGAGGTATTTAAGGGGGAGGGAAATCTTCTTGTGCGGACGAATTCCAGCCAGATATGCAATGATTGTCATAATCTGCCGAATCATGGGTCCGGCGGCATGGAAAGTACGAGTTATGGTTCATGGCAGTTGGATTGCAGGGACTGTCATTCGCCGCATGCAGGCGGGAATATTTATTTGGTTAATTCATCCATAAACACACCGAACAGCGGTTCAAAAGCAGTAACATTCCAGTCGGTGACAAATTTTGTGGACAATGCAGCGCCAAGGGATGGGATATGCGAGGTATGCCATACAAAGACGAAGTATTACCGGAATGATGGAACTCAGCCTCAGGCGCATAACAAGGATACGCAGAATTGCACTGGCTGCCATCCGCACACAAAGGCATTCAAGCCGTCAGAGAGCAGCGGAGGCTCATCGTGCTGCTCGTGCCATTCGGATTTATGGGCAGAGATGAACAGCACGAACAATTATCACCATTATCTCAACAATTGCGAGGTTACAAATGTAGCATCGTCAGGGACGAAATATCCATCGGACAGGCAACCTGGTGCGACGACTGACGAAGACAGGCGGTGTCTGGTCTGCCATGCCGACCACGACATATTCCGTCCTGATTTGAATCCCGAGGCTACGCGTGCGACTAATTTAAGAACATCCATGGGAGAACAGCCGAGCGCCAGCACGGATGTTGGATTTGTGAACACAGATTATGGTTATACAAGGGGGACGGCGACATTTACAAACGGCAGCGCAACAGTAACAGGCGCCGAAACAAACTGGCAGTCAGGCATGGCTGGCTGGTATATAAGGAGCGACAATTATGATCTGTGGTATCAGGTATCAACGGTTGATAACGCCACACAGATAACGCTTGCATCAACTTATGCCGGAGCAAATTATACCGGAGGGTATGTGGCTGTTTCTCAGGATAACATCTCATCAAACAGGGCTTATAAATCTGGCAGAGTAAGTTTTACAAGTGGTTCTGCCACTGTTACTGGAACAGGAACTAAATGGCTGGATAATATCAGTACCGGCTGGAGGATTATACCGCTTGCTGGGAATAATCTGCCCTGGTATACAGTTAATGCAGTAAACAGCGATACGCAATTGACCCTGACCGCCAATGCAGGAGCAACGCTTACAAATGTGATGTATATTGCGGCATCGTCAATTTATACGACCGGGACAGTGGCGGTAACAAACAATAACACAAGTGTAACAGGAACAGGCACAACCTGGCTCAATACAGTTCAGCCTGGCTGGAAGTTCAGGGTTGATACAAATGGGAACTGGTACACGGTTGCATCTGTTGCAAGCGATACCTCCTTGACACTAACAACTGCATATTTTGGATCTACTGCCTCAGGTCAAGCATACACATTATATGCTGCAGGCAATCCAACTGCAAACTTTACCAATGGCTCAACCACTGTTACTGGCAATGGCACATCATGGCCTGCATCCATGAATGGCTGGTATATCAAGAACGATTCTAATGGTGTATGGTATCTTATAAATAGCGTTTCTTCCGCAACCCAGATTACATTATCAAGTGCATACGCCGGTGCAACAATGTCAGGCGCTTCTTTTACATCATTGCCGGCAAGCCCTTCCGGAATATGCGGCTCATGTCATTACAATATGCAGTCTAAGTCGTATGCTCAGCCGGATGGCACAACCCAGACACCTATAATAAATCTTGCGGATTACAAAAGATCCTCGCATGAATACAAGGTGACATCAACCTTTGGCACAGATTCATCAACATTTTATGCGAACTGTTCCAAGTGTCACAACGATACCATGTCCCCAAAGAGTTCCTTTAACGCCCAGACATCAACATATAAATTTGGGAATCATCAGTCAATATTACGAAGAATACTTGCTCCACTTGGAATCCTTTCACCCGCAGATCCGCTTGAGGAATCATTTTGCTATCAGTGCCATACAGGAGGAACAGCGGGAAATGATTACTATGGAGCCTCATCAATGACTGCTTCCGCGAGGAGTTTACAGAGGCAATTTACGGAATTGTGGGGGACATCAACAGGCGGGAATACAACAACTACGTTGAACGATACTGCAAAGAATTGGGTACAAGACGCATTTGCGCGTTCTTATGTAACCGTTACAAGTGGTCCACTGGCAGGACAGATAAGAATGATAAGCGCTAATACCGCCACCAGGCTGACCGTTCTCCAGGCCTGGGCATCCGCACCTGGTAACGAAACTTACAAAATTGGCTCATGGCATGAAATACAAAATGTTCCAGCAACAAGGCATGCTCCAATAGAAGGGCAGACATCCAACTGGAATCCTGCGTCTGACAGGCATATTCAATGTGAAGACTGCCATAATCCGCACAGTGCTGTTAGGGGTGGAAGCGAGGAACGCGAGCCGGAAAGCGGAGGAGCAAACAGGGGGACATGGGGCGTTGTTCCGAGTTACAGCGCCATTTACAATACGGGGACCGCCAGTTTTTCAAATAGCGCTACAACTGTTAATGGCACCGGTACGACCTGGACAGCAGGTATGGTAGGGCAGTGGATAAGATGTTATGAAACAGCAACGGGGCAGACAGACTATCTTGGCAGATGGTACAGGATTACTGCAAGAAATAGCGACACTCAACTGGTTATCAATCAGCCCTATGAAGCGCCTAAAGACAGAAACAATAACTCAATAGCCATGAATAACTGCAGGTATGCTATTGCCGGAATAACATTTCAGCGGGTGGAGGAAGCGGGCCGGCAGTCCGAGGTATGCTTCAAGTGTCATTCAAATTATGGATACGACGATCTGCCTGGCAACATCCCTGATTTCCCTGCGCTTAATACAAATTTTGGCAGCAATTATACTGTTGTGTTTGAGACAAAACCGGGAACCGATTCCGCTCTTGAGTTTAATCCCAATCAATTGGGATTTCATCCTGTGATGGGGGTAGGCAACAACAGACCAGCAGCAGGTACAAATGGAAACTGGAGCAGTTCTGCAGGCAGGAAAAGAATACCTGGGACTACAAATACATACAATGATATAAGCAACACCTTTGTGGATGGATGGGAATTTACAAGCATTGTTACGTGCAATGACTGCCACGAAAGTAGAGCCGCAGCCGACCCACAGGGACCGCACGGCTCTGCGAATCAATGGATACTGAAAGGCGTGGATAGAAATGTCTCAGTTACGATTGCTGATGGCACAGTTGTCTCTGTAAATAACACTACAAACATTCCCGCCGGCTGGGAATCAGACCGCTACTTCTGCTACAATTGTCATAGATGGGATGTGTATGACATAAGTGCCACCGGTTCAGGGGCACCATACTACAGGAATTTATCAAGGATAAACCATCCCCCTGATGGCCGGACAGATACATTTGATACAGGACCAAACGGCGACGACCGTCATACTGTCTGGGGAATTGGCTGCATGCATTGCCATGGCGGTGATAGCCCCGGGGGCATGCACGGCTCTAACAGGGGTATTGGCGAAGGAACAACCCCTCAGGGAAGGAGATTGCTTAATGGCGCAACCTGGACGGGTATTACTGCCGGCGCTGCAGGATCTAACCCAACATGTTTTACAATTGATAATACAGATACGAGATATCAGCGGTTATCCATCTGTACAGATCATACAAGTGGCAGGACCGGAGGAAATTCCTTTAATTATACCTATCCTTAATTGTAATAGATAACCGGATGGTTATAATTTTATCGTTGTGTATCTGTCCTGCTGTAGTGATAAAATAATAAAATGTTTTTTAAATTTATCCAGTTTATTTCATCAAGAAAGGTTGCAATCTATACAATGTCAGGTATTATTTTCATTCTGTTCCTTGGAGTTATTCTTCCGGAACCTTCGCTTCTGACGCCTGAGAAGGCAATGAAACTTGTTTCTCAGCATCCGCGAATTTACTGGATATCAAGAAAATTGAGCGTTCAAAATATTACTTCCTCCTGGTTTTTCCAGCTGATTCCCATGTTTCTGTTTTTCAGTATTTTTTTATGCACTCTGAAAAGGATAAAAGAATTTTTAAAAACTAAGAATAGAATAATTGTCCCTGGGAATTCCTGGGAGAAAATCGTTGAATTGACCGGAAGCATTACTCTAAAACATATTACCGCGTACCTTGAAAAATCTGGATGGTTTACCGCTGTTTCAAATAATATTTTATCCGCATCAAAGGGCAGAATCGGCTTCCTTGGTTCAATTGTCTTTCACGCAGGGATGCTGATTGCCTTTGCTGGATTTATCACCAGTTCCCTGTATGGCTTTCGTGGCTCTATTCTTTTCGTCCAGGGGCACAGAACAGGATTAGCAGAATCAGGATTTATCAGGATTTTGAAGAAGCCCAGGTTTAATCCTGCTGTTCCGGAGTTTTTTTTGACCCTTGAACATTATGCCGCAACTTTTGATTCAAGAGGAACACCGGTTGAATATTCGTCCAGTTTTATTTTTGAGGACGAAGATTTAAATATAAGACCGGTAAAAATAGCAATCAACCAGCCATTGAAATACAAAGGTTTTCAGGCGACTCTTCAAAGGCATGGAGTGACTCCATATTTTATAATAAGGGACAGAGAGCGCGACAGGATAATATTTGATGCGGATGTGAACCTTATAACCGAAGGGGATTTTTTTGACATGTTCAATGTAGATGCAGCGGGAATGACCGTCTATGCAAAATTCTTTCCTGAGATGGGAATAAGGGACGGGACGCCATTTTTAGTAAGCAGGGAATGGCGCCGACCCGGATTTCTGCTTGAGGTTAAGGATAAAAACAACAAAAAATTCAGAGAGTTTTTTTATGCAGACGAAGTAAAAACACTCGGAGAGTTCATGTTTTCGGTCAAAGACATAAAACACTGGGTTGAGATTGAGGTCTCAAAGGACAGCGGTATAAGAATTTTTATAACCGGTTTTATTCTGATTATAGCGGGGCTTATGGTAAGATTTATTGACTATGATAGAAATCTCTTTATTAAGATTGAGGGTGACAATCTGCTTCTTTATGGTTGCGCAAGATATTTTAATGAGACCTTCAGATCCGAGATTGATGCGCTAAAAAATGGTATAAGAAAAATAATATGAATTTTTTTGAGACATTCTTTTTCTGGATCGGAGTGTTTTTTTACATTCTTTCGTTTATCCTTTTGCTGATTTTCGTAATATTCAAAAAAGAAAAGGTTTCTCCGTTGGTCATTTATATAACCTCAGCGGGATTTATCTTTCACACTTGTTCAGGTGTCATAAGGTGGATAGCAACATCCCATCCGCCTGTTCTTGCCGGCTACGAAAACAGCCTTGCAGGAGCGTGGTTTGTAATTTTGATAGCAATTTTGCTTTCTTTCAGATACAGGGTTGCAAGGTATTTTTTACTCCTGGTACTCCCATTTTCTTTACTTATGCTCGGCAACGGACTGATGCACGGCAGCAGTTATGAATCCCTCTCCCCGTCATTCAAAAGCCCCTGGCTTGCAGTGCATGTTCTGTTTGCGTGGCTTGCCTACGGTTCATTTGCAGTTGCATCTGGAGTTTCAGTTTATTATATCCTAATCCATTCCGGGGTCGTGGGCAATGAAGACAGAAAAAGGGGCCTTGATGATATCAATCTGCGGCTTATTGGTTTTGGGTTTATCGCGCACACTGTTATGGTAGGCGCCGGCGCAATCTGGGCTTATGGCTTATGGGGTTCATACTGGTCGTGGGATCCTGTTGAGACATGGTCGCTTATCACATGGTTTGCATACGGATTGAACATCCATTTGCAGCTTACTATGGGCTGGAGAGGATTAAGAGGCGCGATTGTGACGGTTTTATGTTTGGGCACGGTTATAATAACTTACTTCGGTCTTGGTCTGATTCCAGACCTGCACGCAGGCCTGCTATGATAATCAAAAGGTTTTAAAATGCGAAAAAGCATTTTTTTGTTTGCGATTCTGATATTTACTTTTTGCGTTGACAAACAGGAAAAATACGAAGAGAAAATTCTCAAAAATTCAGTCCGTAAATATCTTGCGACGCTTGTTGATGTGTACAGGGATTTTAATATTGAACGGCTTGACGAGGTTTGCGCAGAGGAAGAGAAGAAAAGAATTGATGTGTTGATACTGACAATGCGCACAGAGAATAAATTCCTTGACGCAAAACTTAAAGAACTGACCTTCGGGGGTATAAAAAGAAAGGACGATAATACTGTTGAGGTGTTTACAGAGGAAAAATGGGAATTCCGGCATCTTGATATAAAAACAAAATCAGCGGTTGATTTATTGAAAACCGAGGAATACAAAATGATTTACACTCTTGTTAAACAAGGAGGCAAGTGGCTGGTTGATTATGTGGATTTTGCAGATGCTGTGGCAGAAAAGAGGCGCAATTACAAAAAAGAGTATGAGGAAATTATAAAAAGTATGGAGAAACAAAATAAGAAACGGGAATGAAAGGGATCTTAATTTCAATTTTTACAGGGATAGCAATGTTTTTTATCCTTGTTTTTATCCAGGAATACGAGACTTTTCTCCTGCCTGTTATAGACGGGGGACGCACAACCGACTATGAAAGATTGAAAGAAGAGTCCGTTGCAAGCATTAAAAAATTCAACGAAATGCTTATCGCGGCATATGATTCACTTGATCAGACTAAACTTGATTCCGCTCCGGCTACAGAAGCGGTGAAGGATGAATTTAAATTTGATATTAATACATATATTGAAACAGGGGAAAAAATTGTTATAAAACAAAAAGATTCTGAGATAAAAGATTTTATCTTTTTAGCTGAAGATTCCGTGATGGCTGTTGCTGACGAGACATGGGTTGCTGGCATTAAAAATAAAACTCTGATGGAAGAGACGAACTATTTGAAAGTTAGTTATACACTTTTCAGAAAAGAAAATTCGTGGATTATAACCGACGTGAAGGTGCCAGATGAAAGATAAGATTTTAAAATTTCTTTCTTCGTACGAACTGTCAATACACCTTCTTCTTGTTGCCTGTGTCTATTATGTTTTTCTCTTTGTCTGGGGCATTACATCACTGCCTTTGGCGGTGCGGAACATATCAATCACCATGCCGTTTATAGTGCTTTACATGGTTTTTTTTATAAATCTCACGCTCTGTCTGATAAATAGAATTCCGGTTGTGATAAAAAAATG
>DATBWZ010000072.1:0-11945 GCA_036514535.1 bacterium | reverse complement strand
TATTGGCAGGGGCAAGGTGCTAAGCAGCATAACAGAATCGGGAAATGTGCCATCCATAATATTCTGGGGGCCGCCGGGAACAGGGAAAACCACCATCGCAAGGATCATCGGCGAGACAACGGGCTGCAACTTTGTTTCCTTTTCGGCTGTGGTCTCCGGAGTGAAGGAAGCGAGGGAAATAATCAGCGCTGCCATGGACGAACTCAAATTCAAGAACCGCAGGACCATTCTCTTTGTTGATGAGATACACCATTTCAACCGTTCCCAGCAGGACGCTTTTCTGCCTTATGTAGAAAAGGGGGTAATTATTCTGATCGGAGCAACAACTGAAAATCCGTCATTTGAAATAAATTCTGCGCTGCTATCACGCTGCAAGGTGTTTGTTTTAAACCCATTGACAAAAGATGACATCAAAAACATCCTGAAAACCGCGCTTAAGGACGCGGAGTTGCAGCGCCTCAGAGTTGAGATGCCGGAAGAGACGCTGGAATTTATCGCAGGCTCGTCCCATGGCGATGCCAGAGAGGCATTGAACACTCTGGAGCTCGCGGCTTTCATCACGTCGCCAGAGCAGAACAGCGCCCGCGTAATAACCGTAAAGGAGGCATCGGAAGCGCTCCAGAAAAAGCCTTTGCTTTATGATAAAGACCGCGAGGAGCATTACAATGTAATCTCCGCATTCATAAAAAGCATGCGCGGAAGCAATCCGGATGCAGCGGTATATTACCTTGCGAGGATGCTGGTATCAGGGGAAGATCCTCTGTTCATTGCCAGGAGGATGGTGATATTCGCCTCCGAGGACATAGGTAATGCCGACCCGCGGGCTATTCAGGTTGCTGTTTCAGCAATGCAGGCATTTGATTTTGTCGGAATGCCGGAGGGTTGGATCCCTCTTGCCCAGGCAGCAACCTATCTCGCCTCCGCACCAAAGTCAAATTCTTCATACCGTGCATATCTGAAGGCAAAGGAGGATGTGGAGCATGAAGGCAGCCTCCCTGTCCCTGCGCATCTCAGGAATCCGGTTACATCCCTGATGAAAAGCCTCGGGTATGGCAAGGATTACAGGTACCCTCATGATTTTGAAAACCACTTTGTCCCGGGGGAGGAATATTTGCCCGTGAAGATTCGCGGACGCAGATATTATGTCCCGTCGGATTCGGGCTATGAAAAAGATATAAAGGAAAGATTAGAAAAATCTAAAAAAATATAAACATCAGCCAACAGAGTAAGCGCCGTAAATCTTATTGACATTCTCATTCATCTTATATATAACTATGTTATAAATATATAAAAAGGGGGTGCTATGAAACGATCTCTGCTAACGATTTTTTTCATTTTTATTTTTCATAATCTGTTTGCGGCGGAGGAGATAATAACCTTCAACATCATCCACGACCCTGTTTCAGCAGCAAAATTCCTGTCTGACATTGAAATAAAGGCTTCCATATCGCCATCAAACAAGGTTTCATATATAAGCCTCAACTACAGACTGGAGGGTGAAATAAGTTACAAGGTGATTTTCATGGAAAAAGTGGAAAAAGAACTGTTCCGCGCAATCATTCCAAAAGATAAAGTCATACCCCCGGTAATTGAATACTTTATAGTAGTAATGGATATTAAAGGAATTTCGCATATTATCTTCCGCGATCCCAAAAATCCACAAAAAATAGAACTGGGAGAAGAGGCACCGCAGGTTTCAGGACCTGCTGAAACTGGCATTGAGGAGGAGTTTGCGCTTTTTGCCGCAGAGGATGTAGTTTACGGCGCTGCCAAACATGAACAAAAACTTTCTGAGGCGCCGGCATCGGTCACGGTTATATCTGACAAAGATATCAAAAATCTGGGTATAATTTCCATACCGGAACTGCTGAAATACATTGCGGGGCTGGATCAGATGATTCTCAATCCTACTTTCTCATTTGCCGGAATACGGGGCCTTGCAACCAGGGGGAATCTCCTGCTGGTGCTGGTTGACGGGAGGGAAGTAAACATAGAGTTTCTCGGCTTTCCCCTCTGGGATGCATTGCCTGTGTCGCTTAGCGAGATCAAAGCAATAGAGATAATAAGGGGTCCAGGCTCTGCCCTTTATGGCGCAAACGCATTTTCCGGAGTTATTAATATAATTACAAAATCTCATAAGGATGTAAACGGCGGATATCTTGATGTCAGGTCGGGAAGTTATCATACTTCATATGTATTCGGAATGGCGGGATTCTCAAAAGAAAATTCCGGCATGCTGGTAACCGGAGAATCAGGTCGGGCAAACAAATGGTCCAAACCAAATGAAGCCAGCCTCTCCGGTGTCCGTATGAACGCCAGAATGGATTATACATTAGGGGAAACAAATTTTTCGTTTAACACCGGGCACACCATAGGACAAAACCTGTTTTTTACAGCGCTCGGCCCCTTTGATGCCGACGGCGATTTTAAATATTTTAAAGCCAATCTGGACCATGGGGAGTTGAAAACTCAAATATACTGGACAGGGATAGGTATTTCATCGCTCATTGCCAAGCTCCCGGGAATTCCCCCGGTGCCTGAAATGCAGGCGCTTATTCCTCCAATAACCGGAGATCTTAACCAATATGACTTTTACACTCAATATGCGATTACAGGCGTACCATGGAACAGATTGACCTTTGGCGGAGTTTACAGATTTAACACCTACCTTATGAACATACTGCCGGACAGGATTGAGCGGGAGGCAAGGGCCGGACTCTTTCTTCAGGATGAGTTTAGACCAGCGGAAAACTTAATTCTAACCTTAGGATACAGGTATGACTGGAATTCAAGAACCCCGGCGGCACAGAGTCCAAGGATAAACATTACTTATTCGCCCTTCGCAACCGGCACATTCAGACTCTCCTACGGCAGAGCATTCAGAAAGCCGTCATTCTTTGAATACGGATTAGAGGTCGCACCGTTAAAAGAAGCGCTCGGAGTCACATTCAGCAACCCTGATCTGTCAAATGAGAGCGTAACAACTTATGAAGTTGGTTATGTAGGGACATTTTTTAAGAAGATCAAAACAAATTCCGCGGTTTTTTATAATCAATACAGGGATTTTATTGAGTACGATCCTACTGAGTTAAAATATAAAAATCTTAACACTGATGCGGACACCTATGGGGGAGAGATTGAGATTAAATATGAAATAACAAAAAACGCGGCTTTCTTTACAAACTTATCCTACCTTAAAGCTATAGACAGAGCGGCGGACCGGCCGCCCATAAGCGTCCCGCCTGACGAATCTAATCCAAATTTCAAATTCGCTGTCGGACAGATGTGGTCCGAAATAGCAAATACATTCGGTTCAATTGTTTTAACCGCAGTTGACGGATTTAAAAAGGATATGCCGGATCCCAATAACACAACCCTAATTCTATTGCCAAAAGCAATTACATACACAGTTGATCCATACATTCTTTTGAATGTAAAACTCGGGTACAGGTTCTACCAGGACAAGGTTGAGATCGGCGTTTACGGGTATAATCTGCTCTTCCAAAAACACAGGGAATTCCCCGGAGTAAAATGGAATAAGGATACTGACGGAGACGGAATAGTTGATTACTGGGAAATTTTTGGAGGCGAAGAAATAGGCACCAAGATCTTAGGGTTTATAGGGGTAAATCTATAAAATCATTTTATCCTGCCTGCAACGATCTTCCCTGACAACGCAGCAGAAGGAACACCGCATCCCCCCGTCTTCAAAGGACTGGTCGCCTGCATCAAAGTAAAACCCATTTCTCCGGAAACCGGCCATGCATCCGCCAGATTGGTGATTCTGCTCAAGCAGCAGGACTTTCCTGCCTTTTTTGGCAAGCAAATTAGCTGCTACCAAACCAGATATTCCAGCGCCCACCACAATTATTTCATAATTTTTTTCAGGCATACCATAGTTCAAAAAAGTCTATTTTATTCCGGTTAGTTGGTATATATTATACTATAAATGATAATCAACTGCGAAATTTGCATACAGGGGGATTAAAAAGGAGGCGCAAATATGAGAGGGGAATTTTTTAAGGGAGTCCATCAATGGGAATTGCAGACAATGGATGGAAAGTTCGCGGGTAAATTGCCGGTCTTTTATTATGATAATACCTCAATGACAGCGGTATACACTGCATCAACCGCAAAAGTCAAAAAATATCTGCCTCACCCGGATATGCATCCGGCAGAAATATTCCCGGGAAGATGCCTTGTCGGATTCTCCGCATTTGAATACCGAAGGACAGATATAGGTCCATACAATGAATTCAGCATATCAATTATTATCATCTTTGGCAGGAAAGGTATACCGGCATTGAGCATACTTCCCCAGATCATGAGAAGACATTTCAACGTTTATATTTGGCATCTTCCGGTAACTACAGAGATTGCCAGAACCGCCGGCGTTGAATTTTACGGTTATCCAAAATTTATTGCCGAGATTGCCTTCAAAAGGGAAAAGGACTGCCTTGAATGCAGATTATCAGAAAAAGGCTCGCATATTCTGACCCTTAGGGGAAAGCATTTGGACGCAAAACCAGGCAAAATTATGCGGTTCAAAACATATTCAGTGAAAAACGGAATTCCGATCTGTGCAAATATTGATACTAATCCCATTGAATTTGTTGAAAGCTGGCGCAGGAATTCAGCAACAATAGAAATAGGCAGTAACCACAGCATATCTCATGAATTGAACGGGATAGAATTGAGCAAACAGCCAATACTATATCAATACAGTCCTGTTAATGAATTAATATTATTCGGCGCCAGAAATTTAAGGGATAATCAATAAGGATTTGCATCATCCTTTTGCTTGACAATCATCTCTGTATCGTGTTATTTATTTAATATGGAATTGCGGTTTCCTGCGTGGGAACGCATCATCAATGGAAACAAATTGCTCCAGGTAAGAGAGGATATATTAATGAAATTAAATTTGTTGGAGAAAGAGTTGGAACAAGGACCCTCTAATGACCGTAAAAACGAATTAATCAGAGTAAGGAGGGCTTTTAAAGTTCTTTTTAATTTTCTGGAAGAATTAATTAACCTGAAGGATGGTCAAGATGCCAAACAATAAAAGATTAAGTGCCGCTGTTGTGGGAGCAACGGGAATCGCAGGACAGCAGTTCATCCTCGCGCTGGATAATCATCCGTGGTTTGAAATGCGGTATCTTGCAGCATCTGAGCGTTCCGCAGGCAAAAGTTACATTGATGCGCTTACTGACGAAAAAACAAAAACCCTGCGGTGGTACTGCAATGAGCCAATACCCGAAAACATGAAAAAGATGAAAGTTCTTCAGGCAGAAAAATTGCCAGTTGATGATCTGGACATTGTATTTACTGCTCTTGAATCCGACGCTGCCAAGGTGCTTGAACCAATGTATGCTCAAAAAAAGCCCGTAATAAGCACAGCATCGGCATTCCGTTATGAAGAAGATGTTCCCATATTCATCCCGGGCGTGAATATGGAACAGGCTGACATTATAAATGTGCAGAAGAAAAAGAGAGGATGGAAGGGGTTCATTACGCCTATTCCAAACTGCACAACCACCGGTCTTGCTGCATCACTCAAGCCATTGCAGGATACCTTTGGAATTGATACAGTAATAATGACATCCATGCAGGCAATTTCCGGCGCTGGCAGGTCTCCGGGCGTCCTTGCTCTGGATATCACCGATAATGTGATTCCATACATACACAACGAGGAGGATAAGGTGGAAAAGGAGACAAAAAAGATACTCGGTCAGTATCTGGAAGGAAAAATAATTCCTGCCGCAATAAAAGTATCGGCGACATGCACCAGAGTCGGCGTGCTTGACGGGCATACCGAGACAGTTTATGTCTCTATGAAAAAGGACGCAGATCCGGATAAAGTTAAAAAAACATTCAAAAATTACGGCAAGGATTTCTTATCCATGAAACTCCCATCTTCGCCGCCTGAGTTTTTCGTTGTCCATGATGACCCAATGAGACCCCAGCCAAGGCTTGACAGGGACTTGTATGGCGGAATGGCTGTTGTAATCGGCAGAGTCCGCAAAGATCCTGCGCTGCCAAACGGCATCAAGTATGTGGTGCTCTCACATAACACCAAGATCGGCGCCGCCAAGGGCGCAGTGAATGTAGCGGAATGGCTGTACAAGAAGGGGTATATAAGTTAGAGTTATTTTTTTTACGCGTGTATTAATTTATCCCTCATGCCAGCCATATTTTTCCAGGGAACAGAGGGATGCTTATTCCTGAAATTTAATTAGCCAGTCATTGACAAGTTAATCTACTCATTTTATAATCACAAAAACGGAGGTTGAATGATGAAGCGAAGCAGAATACTTGGAACCGGACGTTATCTTCCGGAAAGAGTTGTTACGAATGCTGATTTAATGAAACTCATGGATACCTCGGACGAGTGGATCCAGCAGAGGACCGGGATTAAGGAAAGAAGATACGCCAGAGAAGACGAGAGCACCTCTGATCTAGGTGTAAAGGCTGCGCAGAAAGCGCTTGAAAAAGCGGGGCTGGAGACCAAGGACATTGATTTTGTAATATTCGCCACATTGAGCTCTGACCATTTTTTCCCTGGCAGCGGCGTATCTGTGCAGGATAAACTCGGGCTTAACACGGTTGGGGCGCTTGATGTAAGGACACAGTGCACAGGCTTTATCTATGCGCTCACAGTTGCAGATCAGTTTATAAAGACAGAAATGTACAAACATATTCTTGTAATAGGAGCAGAGGTACATTCATGCGGGCTTGATTGGTCCACAGAAGGCAGGGATGTTGCGGTAATCTTCGGTGACGGAGCAGGCGCAGTCGTAGTTGGACCTTCAGAGGATGATAAGCGGGGAATTATCGCTGCAAACCTTCATTCGGAAGGGAAATTTGCAAAAGAACTCTGGGTTGAGAGTAGCGGAAGCGCTTTCAAACCATACATATCAAAGGAATTGATTGATCAGAAGAAACATTTCCCAAAAATGAACGGAAGAATGGTATTCAAGAATGCAATTCCAAGATTTATGGAAACAATCAAAGAAGCTTGCGAATCGGCAAAAATCAATCTCTCAGATATACATCTCCTTATTCCACATCAGGCAAACTTGAGAATCAACGAAATGGTTGCCGGCTCTCTTGACTTGTCTCAGGAAAGGGTATTCAACAACATTCAGAAATACGGCAACACCACAGCAGGATCCATCCCAATCGCACTTGACGAAGCGCTGGAAGAGGGAAGGATAAAAAACGGAGATATTGTATGCCTGTCTGCTTTTGGCTCAGGGTTCACATGGGGGTCAATTCTCATCAGGTGGTGATCATTGGCTGTAGAACCGCATGTCCGTATAGAAAAGATGAATGATCAGGATATTGATGAAGTTCTTGCGATTGAACAGTTATCATTTCCTGTTCCCTGGAACAGGCAGTTATTTAAACAGGAGATCCGAAACCCTTATTCCCGCTCATATGTGCTACGGATCTCGTCAGGGACAGTTACAGGTTATCTAATCTTCTGGCTTGTCATGGATGAAGCACATATTCTCAACATCGCTGTTCATCCCGGATACCGTTCACTCGGTTTCGGCAACATGCTGATGGGCTTCGCTATGGATCAAATAGAAACAGGGGGCGGAAAAACAATCACCCTTGAAGTAAGGAGAAGCAATTCGGTAGCAATCTCCATGTACAGAAAATTCGGCTTTACATCGGTTGGGATAAGAAAAAATTACTATGTCAGCAGCAATGAGGATGCTCTTATCATGGAGAAAAAATTGTTCTGATGAAATTCTTCGGTTCTGTTGCTAACATTTTAAAAAATGAAAGGATAACAGATAAGTTTTTTAGATTGAAATTAGACATAAACGGGATTCCAGCAGCAAAACCGGGACAGTTTATAATGCTAAAAATCTCGCATTCCACTGATCCATTATTAAGAAGACCCTTTGCTATATTCCATCAGAATGGAAAAAACATTGAGATAGTTTACAGGATAGCGGGAAAAGGAACCTGCTTGCTATCCGCAATGGGAAAAGGCGAAAAATTAAGCGTTCTTGGACCTTTTGGAAACGGGTTCGGAATACTAAACGCATCACCGGTCCTGATGGTTGCAGGAGGAACGGGCATTGCCTCGCTGGGAATGCTGGCAGAAAGAATAAGGGGGGCAACACTCCTTTTTGGCGCCAAATCTAAAGATGGAACCGGACTGCTCCGCCATTTCAGAAAATCAGGCCATAAAACGATGATAGCAACAGAAGACGGCAGTGCCGGCGTAAAAGGAATGGCAACGGATATCTTTTTGAAGGTTGATTTAAAAAAATTCAAAAAAATTTACGCCTGCGGTCCCATCCCCATGCTGAAAGAGGTATCAAGGGTCGCTGCAAAAAATAAAATCAGTTGTGAAGTCTCCCTGGAGGGGAGGATGGCATGCGGGTTCGGAGTTTGCCAGGGCTGCGTTGTTCCCGCAAGAAATACGGAACAGGAATATCTTCGTGTCTGCGCTGAAGGACCTGTTTTTGACTCCGGAAAAATCTCCTGGGAGGAAATCACATGAGAGTCTCCCTCTCCGTAAACATAGGCAGATTCACCCTGCCTAATCCGGTTATGGTAGCATCCGGAACATTCGGTTACGGCACGGAGCTGACAGGCTTTTTAAATACCAAAAAAATCGGAGCAATCGTGACAAAGAGCATATCTCTCCACCCAAAGAAGGGAAATTCGCCGCCGCGAATTGTTGAAACCCCGTCGGGAATGCTGAATGCAATAGGGTTGCAAAATGTGGGAATTGAAAATTTTATAAAGGATAAACTGCCTTTATTGAAAAAATCAGGCGCAAATATAATCGTAAGCATATTCGGTGATTCGCCGGAGGAGTACGGTGAGGCAGCAAGAAGGCTGGAGATGGCAGGAGGGATTATCGCGATTGAGGTTAATATCTCGTGTCCGAACAGAAAAAAATGGAACAAAATATTTGCCGCTGACCCGGTTCTCACATCCGAAGTAGTAAAAACCGTCAGGGATGCAACTTCACTCCCTGTTATAGTAAAACTTTCTCCAAATGTCACTGACATTGCAGAGATTGCGCTTGCCGCGGAATCAAGCGGCGCAGATGCAATCTCAGCAGTCAATACATTCATCGGAATGGCTGTAAACATTGAGACCCGTCGGGCAGAACTGGGAGCGGTAACAGGAGGGCTTTCAGGGCCGGCAATCAAGCCACTGGCGCTAAGAATGGTGTGGGAGATCTCAAAAAAAGTAAAAATCCCGGTAATAGGAATAGGAGGAATAATGAACGCAAGGGATGCCCTTGAATTCCTGATGGTTGGAGCAAAGGCTATTCAGATCGGCACCGCAACATTTGTAAATCCTGACTCAGCAATGGAGATAATCAGCGGGATTGAAGCATTTCTTAAGGCAAAAAAAATAGATTCCGTGGAGAAAATCATCAATACCTTTAACGGGTGAATAACGGCTCTTTTATGGTTTGAAAAACACTTAAGAACTGTTCTCTGCCCTCTTGAAGAATAGCCACGAAGAAATCTTATACAGCGCCCCTGCAAAATAAGAAGCAAGAAATTTAGGATTCCCGGTTTTAAAATGGATGTATATTATTCTCAAAATCCTCTCAGGATTAAGATAAAACCTCATATATGCCATCAGATACATTCTCCGCATCATGGCATCCGGCACCTCGCTTAGGTTGAAATAGCTTTTATAATAACTATAGTGGATGTAGTTTACACTGAGTTTGCTGATTTTGTCCCGGGAATTATCATATAGCGCAGTTCCCTCAAACGGTGTTACGGTAAAAAAAGAAGCTGTATGCAATCTTGATGCCAGGGCAAATCTGATAGTATCTTTTAATTCTTCTTCAGTTTCTGTAGGAAACCCCAGCATAAAAAATCCATTGGAAAAAATATCAAGTGTTACCGCATAATCTATTGCTTCTCTTACTTTATCAAGGTTAAGGTTTTTTCTTGCAAGTTTTTGAATTCTGGGCGATGCACTTTCTACCGGAAAGCTTATATATTTTGTCCCTGCCGCATGAAATTTTTCAAGCGTTTTTTTCTCCAACCTGTCGGTACGAAGACCATTCGGAAAGGCAATGTCAATTTTATATTTCTTTTCAATTATCATATCTAAGATTTTTTCGGCACGGGACATATCCAGATTGAATATATCATCAATAATCTCGAATATCCTTACCCCGTAATTATTATATAGTATATCCATCTCCTGAAGTACATTCTCAGAACTGCGCATCCGAAATCCCTTGCCAAATATATTATGGCAATATATGCATTGGTGCGGACAACCCCTTGAGGTAAAAAGCACCATATAACGCTTTCCACCCAGGGTACTCATGCTCTTGACATTATCATATAAATTCAAATCAATCAGATCCCAGGCCGGAAACGGAATGCTGTCCAAATCACGGATATACTCCCTCGCCGGGGTCAGCCGCAAATCGCCATTGTTTCTGAAAGCAATCCCATTGCCCTCGTCAATGTTATTAGCATGCTTAGAAGATTCCACAATCTCATAGAAAGTTTTTTCACCCTCCCCAGCCACAACGCAATCAATATTTCTATCTGCAAGTGTTTTGCTTACAAAAGATGTAGGATGCGGCCCGCCCGCTATAACCTTGCATCGCGGCGCCGACCGCCTTAACTCCTTGGCAATCTCATGCATATTATTCGCTTCCATTGTAATAGCGCTTATGCCCGCTATATCCGGATTAAATGTCTCAATAAATTGGGACAATTTTTTGGAAGACATATTCTGAACTCTCATATCAAGCAACTTTATATTTAATTCGGATGAACAATATTTTTTCAGATAAGACGCAAGATACATTATCCCGAGGGGGTGCGTCACAGCTGAATTATAATTGGTAATTCCGGCGGCCTTTATAAGCAGAATATTCACGAGAATATTTTAGCATCCTGAAAAATTATATTCAATACATTGTATAAGTCAAGGATATATGCGACATCAAGCCATTATCAATCATAAAGTTGACCGGACTTTTCAGGCCCAGGGATTAATGAAAGAGTAACAAGCAATAACCGAACTTTATTTTTATTTTTTTAAAATTTCTTCTATCTTATTGTGCAAATCTGGAATCTTATTCTGAATTATATCCCACAGTATTTCATAATCTATACCAAAATACTCATGGATAAGAATGTCTCTTAATCCTGCGACCTTTTTCCAGTTAATATTATTATATTTAGCCCTTTCATTATCGGGTAAATTTTTAACTGCTTCTCCTATTACCTCAAGGTTTCTTATCACTGCATCTATCAACATCTGATTGCCAGTAAAATCACCAAAGGTTTTCTTCTCTGTATATTCCAGAATCTTCTTAGAATAATCCCTTATATCCTTCAGAAATAGATTGTAATCCCTTTTAGACATAAACTGTCTCTGTTAATATGACATCCTTGAGTTCCTTTCTGATTGCTTCTTTTATCACGAGGTCTATCTCCATGCCCAGGAGGTCCTCAAGAAAGAATTTTAAATCCATGTAATTATCAAATGTCTTATGCCCCTTTTCAAACTCAACCAGAATATCGACATCGCTTGCCTCTGTATGTTCTCCCTTTGTATAAGAACCAAAAAGTCCTATTTCTTTCATCTTGAATCGCTTCTTTAACTCGTCTTTTTTCTGTTCTATAATTTTAAGTATCTTGTCACTAGATTTTTTGCTCATCTTTTTACTCCTCACCTTGAAATTGTGGCCAATGCCCTTTAGCGTATACGAAAATAGTATCAAATACCCGCAGCAGTGTCAATATCAGATTTTCACTTCATGCTGCGGCATTTCTTTCAGTGGGAATCAAATCTCATTTTTGTATTCAATCTATTTTATATTTCTTAAATATTCAAGAAATCTTTCCCTCACACTCTTCAAACTAAATGCCTGAATATGTCTTACACCGGAAACAAGCCAGATTTCCTTGGGTTCATCT
>DATBWZ010000071.1:0-5256 GCA_036514535.1 bacterium | reverse complement strand
AGATTTTTCGCTGATATTTTTTAAAAAAGAAGAAACGGACACAGCTTCTGACGAGATGGAACTAACTGATGAAAATATAGAAGCGGAATTTTTAAATGGAGACATACTTGACCTTGAGGGGATTATAACCGAGCAGGTGGTGCTGTCTGTGCCGGATTATCCTAAGTGTTCGGATGATTGCCCGGGCCTCTGCCCCCAATGCGGTTCAAATCTCAATACAACCGAATGCGGTTGTAGACAGGAAAAGATAATCCCCACATTTAATAAATTAAAAGATGTTTTTCCCAAAAAGGTAACAGGAGGATAATATGCCAAATCCAAAACGCAGGCGCTCCAAGACGAGACAGAGAAAACACAGGGCACACATTAAGCTGTCCCATTCTTCTTTGAGTAAATGTTCAAGATGCAATGAGCCTAAACTTCCACACAGGGTCTGCCCGAACTGCGGTTATTATGGAGATAGAGCCGTAATTGAGGTTGAGTGATAAGATATTTGCTCTGGATGGGATGGGCTCGGATAACTGTCCCTTTCCTGAGGTTGAAGCTGCTGTTCAGGTATACAAGGATAAGGGCATAAAACCCATTATTGTTGGCAGTGAGCCTAAACTAAGGGACGCCTGCAAAAAATTAGGACTCAGCGAATCGGATCTGATGATCCATCATACGGATGATGTTGTCACAATGGAGGATCATCCTTCGGCAGCTATCCGGAAGAAAAAAGAATCCTCCATGATGGTAGCGATCAGAATGGTTCATGAGGGAAAGGCGGGGGCTGTTGTGAGTGCCGGTAATTCAGGCGCATTTATGGCCGGTGCGATCTTTATTTTAGGAAGATTGAACGGTGTTGACAGACCGGCAATTGCTGGCATGATGCCGACGATGAAGGGTCCAACCGTTGTTCTGGATATGGGCGCAAATGTTGACTGCAAACCGGAACACCTTATACAATTTGCTGCTATGGGCAGTGTTTATGCGCGAAATATGCTCGGAAAGCCGTCTCCCACAATCGGTGTGCTCAACAACGGTACAGAGGATTCTAAGGGTAATGAATTAACCCGTGCCGTGCACAGCATTCTCAAAAAGAGCAGCCTAAATTATACAGGCTATATTGAGGGCAGGGATATATTCCGTGGAGATGTGGATGTTATTGTCTGCGATGGCTTTGTGGGGAATATTTTTCTGAAAACAAGCGAAGGTCTTGCGGAAACTATGGGAACACTTATCAAGGCGTCAGTGAAAAAGAGTCCGATGGCATTATTCGGCATGCTCCTCGCTTTGCCAACTTTAAAAAAGGTGAAAAAACGGTGGGATTATTCCGAATACGGAGGGGCGCCGCTAATAGGGGTCAAGGGGCTTGCTATTATATCTCATGGCCGTTCTTCTGCGAAGGCGCTTAAAAATGCAATCATTATGGCTAACGATTACCTTGAAAAAGGAGTTAATGAAAAAATAGTTGACGAACTTCACAAAAACTGGGACATGAAAAACGAAACCGGTAGGGTAGGGTATTGAATTTGCATTTCAAAATTGCCGGCACCGGCTCATTCGTTCCAGCTAAAGTCATATCAAATGCTGACCTCTCTCATATGGTGGATACCTCGGATGAATGGATAACCGAGAGAACAGGAATCAAAGAAAGGCGAATGGCAAACGAGGGGCAGGGCTCTGCCCGGATGGCATACCATGCTTCGCTCCGCGCCCTGAAACAGGCAAAAACTGAGGCAAAAGACCTGGACATCATAATATTTGGAACGGTTACTCCTGACTTCTATATGCCCTCCGCAGCATGTATTCTTCAGGATCAATTGGGAGCTAAAAAAGCGCTTGCATTTGATATTTCAGCTGCGTGCTCCGGTTTTCTCTATTCGCTTGTTATTGCCGAGTCTCTTGTAAAACAGGGCAAGGGCAAGAAGGCGCTTGTGGTGGGAGCGGATACACTGTCCAAGTTTACGGATTACTCTGATCGTTCCACATGTATTTTGTTTGGCGACGGAGCGGGCGCAGTTGTTCTATCTTCTGGTAGAAGGGATTGCGGTCTGGTATCCTGGCGACTATATTCAGATGGCAGCAGGTGGGGACTTCTGAATATTCCTGGCGGCGGGTCGGTCTATCCGCCTGCTGATAAAACCTTGATGAAACGCATGCATTTCATCAAAATGAATGGAAGGAAAATTTTTAAGTTTGCAGTTAAACTAATGGTGGACGCGGCTGAAGAGGTTCTTGATGATGCGGGACTGGATATAAGGGATGTGGATCTTTTTATCCCCCATCAGGCAAACATCAGAATTATTGAATCGGTTGTCAGAAATCTGAGGATAGATAAGGATAAAGTATTTGTAAATCTGGCTCTGTATGGGAATACGTCAGCTGCTTCAATCCCCATTGCGCTGGACGAGGCAGTTAGAAAAGGCAGGGTAAAAAAGGGCGATAGGGTGCTTCTTGCTTCTTTCGGATCGGGGTTGACCTGGGGAGCGGTTCTGCTCAGGTGGTAGGCATGCAGCGGGATTCTTCGCCAGTTGCGATAGTTTTTCCGGGTCAGGGATCGCAGTATGCGGGAATGGGCAGGGAAATTTATGAATATTCGGATTCAGCAAAAGAATGTTTTCATACAGCGGACAGAGCTCTCGGCAAAAAACTAAGCAGTCTATGTTTTGAGGGATCCATGGAAGAACTGATGCTGACGGAAAATGCCCAGCCGGCAATACTAACACATAGTATAGCGCTGTACAATGAGTTCAGTTCCCTCCTGGAGTTTTCTCCTAAGATTTATTCGGGACACAGCCTGGGGGAATATTCCGCTCTTGTAGCATCGGGAGCGCTTGGTTTTGAAGACGCTGTCCGTCTTGTGAGGAACAGGGGAAGGTACATGCAGTCAGCAGTGCCGGTGGGGACCGGAAGCATGGCCGCTATAATTGGCATTGATATAGAAACGGTGAGAGCAGCAATGGAAAAATCAAGGAACGGGGATGTTCTTGAGGTTGCAAATTATAATGCGCCTGACCAGATTGTCATTGCGGGCAATGGGAAGGCTGTAGAGCGATGTATGGAAAATGCCCGGACAATGGGTGCAAAAAGATGCATCTCCCTGAAGGTCAGCGCTCCGTTTCATTGCTCGCTTATGCTTCCTGCCGCAGCCCGGTTAAGCGATGACCTTGATAGAGTGGAGTTCGGGAAAATGGCAGTTCCTGTAGTTGCAAATGTTAATGCCCAGAAGGTTTTTAACGGAGAAGCCTTCAGACGCCTTCTTTTGGAACAGGTTAGCAAACCCGTGCTCTGGGTGGAGTGTGTCCGGACTATAATCAAGGATGGAGTGAGACTTTTTATAGAGATTGGCCCTGGCAAGGTTCTCGCTGGACTTATAAAAAGGATTGACAAAAATGTTTCTGTGGTTAATATAGAAAAACCGGATGATTTTAATCCCGCTCTGCAGATTATAAGGGAAGGTTGACTTGGCGAAGAATATTGAATTGACAGGAAAAATAGCAGTGGTGACAGGCGGATCCAGGGGGATAGGCAGCGCTGTGGCATTGAACCTTGCCTCCGGTGGGGCTGCTGTTATAGTCAATTATCTGACCAACGAGAAGAAAGCCCTCCAGGTGGTTAACGAGTTAAAATCCTCCGGAGGAACGGGGGAAGCAGTTCGTTTTGATGTGTCATCTGAGAATGATGTGAAGAATGCCTTTGACGGTATTTTGGATAAGTACGGCAGAATAGATATACTTGTTAATAATGCCGGGACCACCATGGACAATTTGTTAGTCAGAATGAAGAGCGAAGAATGGTTAAAGGTGATACATACAAACCTCAACGGCGTGTTCTTCTGTACGAGGGCTGTTTTGCGGACGATGTTAAAACAACGATCCGGGTCTATTGTTAATCTCACCTCCGTTGTAGGCATTACGGGTAATAGAGGACAAGCAAATTACTGTGCGGCCAAGGCAGGGGTAATAGGCTTCACAAAATCGGTTGCGCGGGAGGTTGCATCAAGGGGGATCAGAGTTAACGCTGTGGCGCCAGGATTTATAGAAACTGACATGACATCTTCCCTTTCAGAAGAGAAAAGGAATGAAATAAAACGCGCTATTCCAGTGGAAAAGTTAGGGACGCCCGGAGAGGTTGCAGATGTGGTGTTTTTCCTATGCTCCGACCTTTCCTCATATATTACAGGGCAGGTAATCGGAGTTAATGGCGGGATGTTGATGTAATTAAATATACAGGAGGTGGAAAATGTCAATTGAGAAAAAGGTTAGAGAGATGATTGCAAAACAATTGGAGATGGGCATTGAAGAAGTTCCATCGGAAGCATCTTTTCTCGAGGATCTTGGCGCAGATTCGCTTGATGTGGTTGAACTAATCATGCAGATGGAAGAAGAGTTCGGTATCCAGATACCAGATGAAGATGCTGAAAAGATAAAGACCGTGCAGGATGCGATTACATATATAAAGAATAAGTCAGACAAATAATCTTTTTTATAGATGCCATTCCCTGCTGAAAGAAAGCGGGTTGTAGTTACAGGACTCGGACTCGTTACTCCTTTGGGAACCGGAGTAGAAAAATCCTGGATATCTCTTTGTGATGGCCGCTCAGGCATTTCAAGGATTCAGAAATTTGATCCAGCAGACATCCCCTCTCAGGTTGCCGGAGAGGTAAGAGATTTTAATGCCGGAGAGTTTATTGAGAAAAGGGAAATTAAAAAAATGGATCTCTTTATCCAATATGCGATAGCGGCGGGGAAAATGGCTGTTTCTGACTCCGGCATTGTGTTAAACGATGATCTTAAAGAGCGCACCGGCGCAATCATTGGGGTTGGAATCGGAGGCCTTCCTAAAATTGAACATTTTCACAGCGTTCTACTGGAGTCTGGTCACCGGAGGGTTTCGCCATTTTTTATTCCCATGGTAATAGGCAATCTTGCTGCAGGTCATATATCAATAGAGTTTGGGCTGAAGGGTCCTAATTTCTGCACCACCTCGGCGTGTGCCAGCGGAGCGCACGCGATAGGTGAATCATTGAGAATGATCCAGAGGGGAGAAGCGGATGCAATGGTTGCCGGAGGCTCTGAATCAACCATAACGCCCCTTACGCTTGCGGGATTTGCTTCCATGAAGGCGCTTTCAACAGAGTTTAATAATGCTCCGGAGAAAGCGAGCAGGCCTTTTGATAAGAGGAGGGGTGGGTTTGTTATAGCAGAGGGCGCCGGGATTCTTGTCCTTGAGGAGATGGAGTTTGCAAGGAAGCGGGGTGCCCGGATCTAT
>DATBWZ010000070.1:0-6925 GCA_036514535.1 bacterium | reverse complement strand
GCGGCGCAGACATTGCCTTTTCATCATACTTTACAGCCACCGCCATATGCGAGGGATTAACAACCACAAAGTCCGCTCCCATTACAGATTCCCTCAGATTGTGCGCTGATATCTCGTGGTGCAACTGCCGCCGCCGTCCTTTGGTCTCGGGATTACCCTCGTCCTCTTTGAACTCCTCTTTCAACTCCGCCTTCGTCATCATCAGTTCCTTGCGCAGGCTGTTTTTCTGGTATATGAAATCCATTATTCCAATAACCAGGAGAAATGGAATAAGTGTTTTCAGCAACAGGCTTGAACATAATTTGTAAATATCCGGAATAGCCCCGTAATCAACCATCTGATAGTAATTCAATTCTTTTGAAACAGAGGCGGCGGCATAGATAAAGATTATAAATATTACGCTGAGTTTTAAAAAAATTTTAATCAATTCAAACAGGCTCTTTTTGGAAATAATCTGCTTTAATTTCCGGACTGGATCCAGCCTCTCCATTTTGGGTTTTATCGTTTTAATGCTGAAAAGGCCCCGGGTCTGGACAAAACCCGAGAATACAGCCATCAGGGTAACTGGTATAAGGATAGCCATCAGGATTCTAAAACCAATCCTCTCCGCAGTAATCATGGCTGCGTCCGCTCTCAGGTTCCCTGATAATGAATCTTTTAAATAGCCGGCAATTTTTATCCATCCCGCATTTAACAACGCCAGAACGCCGGCAAATAATATAAAAACTGCCGCAAAATCATGGCTTTTAGCAACGCGCCCATCCTCCCTGGATTTCTTTAATCGCTTGGGCGTTGGTTCTTCGGTTTTTTCGCCATTGGCAGACATCTCTATTTATATTTATCGGATAGTTTCAGAAATCTTTGCGTCCATACCCCGCCATTTTTACTTTGCGGCAACATATAAATTTTTCTATGTTGCAACCTGGTTAAATATTTAATATAATAATAGCGATATGGATGAACTGAAGCGGACAATGTTTGATCCTCCGGAACCGAAAGAGCCTGAGGACTATAAATTCAAACTGAAACAGAACCGTCCTCACCTGCTTGTCCTGAGCGGAGTCAGCAAAGGGAGGGAAATTACTATTAAAAAGGACCCCTTTATTATCGGCAGGGATGCCAACGCAGACCTCTGCATTAAAGAGGAACTGGTATCACGAAGGCATACAAGTATATATTTTAAAAACACCGTTTTCAGGATAAAAGACCTTGCAAGCACAAATGGGACTTATCTTAATGGGAAAAAAATAAGTGATTCAATTCTGAATAACTCTGATAAGATTCAGATCGGGGATACAGTCGTGCAATTCCTTCTTGGCACCATTGAGTTATAACCTTATATTTATTTTCCTCTCAAAGTAAAGCCGGGGGCAAAATCTTACGGAGGTAATTAGGACATGGATACAAAGTTTCACAGAATAAAATATGAAATGAACAGGTTGCAATATAAGTTTTCAACATCCGTGAGAGTAAGATTTGCAGAGACCGATGCGCAGCAGGTGGTTTATAATTCAAATTATCTTGTATATTTTGAGGTGGGCAGGGTTAATTACTTCCGGAATATGGGCATTAAATTTTCATGGTCCGGCGACAATCAGTACGACATAACATTGGCTGGTGCATCCTGTCAGTTTAAATCGCCTGCCCGGTTTGACGATGAAATAGAGATATTCGTCCGTGTTCCTGAGATAAGGCACACAAGTTTTATTTTTGAATACCTGCTTATCAACAAAGCAACGGATGCAATGGTTGCCTGCGGGCATACAGTAATGGTGCTCCTGGATGCGGCAACACACAAACCTGTCCAGATCCCGGAGGAATTAAGAAAAAAACTTGAAAGTTTTGAGAAGGGCTCTTAATGAAAAAGATTGTTTTTGCCACCAGGAACGAGGGGAAAGTGCGGGAGATAAAATTCATTCTGAAGGAATTACCCCTGGAGATAATATCGTTAAACGATATAACCGGACCGCCTGAAATTGAAGAGGAGGGATACACATACAGGGACAATGCCCTCCATAAAGCAGCAATTATAACACTTCATACAGGCATGCCGGCTCTCGGAGAGGATTCAGGGCTTGAAGTAACTGCGCTAAATGGAAGGCCCGGCATTTTTTCGGCAAGGTATTCCGGCTGGAGAGCAAGCGACAGGGAAAACATAACCAAACTCCTTGAGGAAATGAAAGATGTTCTACCGGAAAAAAGACAAGCGCGTTTCTGCAGCGCGGTTGCCCTTGCCACCCCTGATGGAGAAAGGCAAATAGAAGAAGGCGATGTAGAGGGGGAAATACTTTTTGAACCCAGGGGAAATCACGGATTCGGATATGATCCTGTTTTTTATGTTCCGGATTATAAACTCACAATGGCGGAAATGCCTCCGGAGCGCAAGAATATCATAAGCCACAGGGCAAGGGCGTTTGAGAAAATCACGCCGGCAATCAAAAAAATGCTGAACAAGTGATTTATAAGGAACTATATTTACTTTGTTTTTTCAATATAGAGCTTCCACTTTTTGCCTTTCTCAATCTCCGCTAATTCGTAAGAATACCCCTTTTTCTCGCACATTGAAGGAATGGTTGATTTGACTGCCGGTTCATAATCGCTGAGAATCTCCAGAACCTCCCCTTTTTTCATCTCCTTCAATGCCCCATTTGCATCAATGAGGGTGTAGGGACAGACCTTGCCGGAAATATCAATGTTCCTGACAGGCTTTATCGTGGAAATCTTCAAGAATTTTTTCCTTTTTGTATCACAATCTGCCAATCCGTGGAATTAATCTTGTTCACATCCAGAATGGCATGCCCTTCGTTCTCCATGCTTCTCGGGACATTTTTTATCGCCGGCTCATGGTCAACTATAACCCTGAGAATCTGTCCCGAAGCAAGATCCTCCAGCGCCAATTTTGACCTCACGAAGGTATAGGGGCAAACCTCGCCTTTGATATTCAATTCTTTGTCTATATTGAGTTTATTCTGCATATCTTTTTATTATATCCGGAATATCAAAAACCGTCAACAAATTCAACAGCTATCCGGCTTTAAACATCTCTTTCCGCTTCCGTACCATCTCCTTAATTACAATCGGGATCCTCTGGGCAAGGATCAATATTTCGCCGATATCTGTTGAAACATATTCATCCTTTCCGTTATCCCCATAAATAATAAGCACCAGCTTACCGTTGAACATAATTGGCATCAACAAAGCGCTTGCAGGCCTGCCATTCCCAAGATTTTTTAGAAAGAAGTCATTGACTGAAATGTTGGGGATGGGCCCCAGAAAATGACATTTAGTGTCATAGACAAGTTTAAATATAGAAAGCTGTGTCAATGGTATCGCTAATCCGAGAATTTTTCCTCTTGATATATCGCTTCCGAGGCAATCCCAGGGAATGATTTTGTCACGCTGCACAGTGTAGAGTATAGATCTTGTGAATTTATTCATGCAAAAACCCAGAAGTATATTCGCAAGTTCATCCCTGTTCTTGGCAGCATTCAAAAGTTGCATTGCGTCCTGGAATGAAAGAGCAGAAACAACCCGTTGTTCAACAACTTCTTCGGTCAATTCTATTACCTCGTCTTGCGCAGCGAGGGAATCATGTATTTTATTCTCAGCAAGAACGGGTTCGGTTGCAAAAGAGGGAACTGTCTCTGTTTCCAACTTCCGGAACTCGCTTTCAGAAATAAGATCTTCCCCTTCCTCCAGAGGCTTGAGATTCTGAAGCGGTTCTAAAGCCGGTTTGGCCGGTTTTCTGCCTGCAGGCTTTTCCCTAATATAAGAGGCAGGGGAGTCTTCCTGATGTAATTTATGATTTCTGACCATTTCTTCTGTATCTCTCCGCGAAAGTGTTATATAACGAATGTCTCTCTTTATACCGTACACCTTCTCAAGAAGGGCATAAATCCTGAACTCCGGGGCAACATAGATCTTCAGATTTTTTCCTGTCTGAAATTTCAGTTCATGAACAGCGTCCAGGTCTGATGGATCCAGAAAAACCGCATGGAGAATTTTATCCTCAAGTTTTAGAGGTATGGCTTTTATCTTGGCAGCAAATTTTTTCGGAACCAGTTTCACTGCCTCCGGATCAATACTAACCCTACCCCTCAGGTCAACATAGGGAACATCATGCCTGTCGGATAGAAACTTGGACAGTGTTGGCTCATCAATGTAACCGAGTTCAAGGAGATTTGTCCCTATCCTGCCGCCGAAGATAACCTGGGAGTTAATCGCATCCTCTAATTGAGCTTCGGTTATAATTTTTGCCTTCACAAGCATTGTTCCAAGAAGCTTGACCATAAGCATAAAATACCCAAGAATACGGTTATTGTCAAATTTATAATCCCCCTTGACAGACCATTTTTATAATAATAGGATAATAATCAGTTGCCTTTTATTTTATGCATATACCAGACGGTTATCTCGGCCCGAAAACGTTCATTCCTCTCTGGACAGCATCCATTGCATTGTGGATTCTGTCGTTTAAAAAAATAAGAAAAAAAGCAGGCACAGAGGCTCTTGCGCTTACAGGGATCTTTGCTGCTTTTTCCTTTGTGGTGCAGATGTTCAACATTCCTTTGCCAGGCGGGACAACCGCCCATATAATCGGCGCTGGCGCAACAGCGATCGTCCTCGGCCCATATCTTTCTTACATTGCAATTTCTGTTGTCCTTGTCCTCCAGGCAATCCTCTTTGCTGACGGAGGCATTACTGCAATAGGCGCAAACGCATTCAACATGGGATTCCTCTTTGCTTTTATTTCCTGGGGGATATTCAGCCTGTTTAAAAATCTCTCCGAAAGATGGAAAATCATTGGGGCATTTCTTGCAGGCTATGCAGGCATATGCGCTTCCGCCATTGCTACAGCGATAGAATTAGGAATCCAGCCCATTCTGGAAACCTCAGATGCAGGAAACCCTCTCTATTCCCCATTTCCACTTAAGATAGCCATTCCGGCAATGATGGTTCCGCACATCCTGGTGATCGGTATCATAGAGGGCATTTTTACTGTCCTTGTGGTAAAATATTTCAAAAAGAATTTTCCGGAGTTGCTTAAATGAATAAATTTTTTAAAAAATACCGTGTATTGCTCATAATTCTTTTAATAATTGCCGCACTCACACCCGTTGCTTATTACGCAGCTGAACGGTTAAATTTTGGCGAAACATGGGGCGAATGGAGCGCTGAGGAAGTTAAAATGATAACCGGAAAAACATCCACGGGGATGAAGGACTTGGAAGGGATGCAAAAAATCGCTCCACTGCCTGATTACTCCATCCCGGGTCATTCTATATACGGCGGAGCCGCGTGGTATTTTCTCTCTGCTGTTGCAGGGGCGCTAATATTGATACTTGTCTTTTTAGCTGCTGGCAGAATCATCGGAAAAGGAGCAAACTCTGAGAAAGGATAGGCTTCATCCCGGAATAAAATTGCTGTCATTCCTTTTTCTTATAATCTCAATAACAATGTTGAGGGAGATATTGCTTTTCCTTCTCCTTCTGCCTATCACAATAGTAACATCCAGCCTGATTCTCAAATCCAGATTTAAAAAATATATAATTGAATTTCTTCTGCCTGTCTCAGCCTTTACCTTTTTCGCAGGCATCTTTTCAATATTCAGTTTAATCGTCCCCGGAGAGCCGTTGATAAGCCTGAACAGCAAAATCGCCGTAACGAGGGAGGGCATTAACGCATTCCTTCTTTTTTTTCTGCGGACAGCCACAGCGCTCTCCGTCACCGGACTTTATGCAATAGATTCTTATGAAGGGGAATTCCCCGAAGCGCTTAAATGGTTGAGATTCCCTGACGAGATAATTTTTATATTCTCAATGGCAATAAAACACATACAAATTTTCATTAAGGATCTGAAGGAATTCGTTATAGCGAAAAGGTTAAGGGTAATAAGAAAAAACAGCCTGTTAGAAGAATTAAAATTAATTGCCTCAAGGTCCGGACTGCTTTTCAAAAAGGCAGAAAGATCCGCTTACGAGATCAATATGGGGTTCAGGATAAGAATTGCCGCTGAAAAAATCAGGTATCCGGAAACAGAAAAAACTGGTTTCCGCGGATTTATCTTCCTTTTTCTATTCATATCTCTTTCTGTAATTCTTGTGCTTTTTGACAGGATAATATTATGATCTACGAATTGAAAAATGTCTTCTATTCATATGACGCCGTTCCAGCAATAGCGGGGGTAAATCTTAATATTGAGGAATCGGAAAGCGCTGTTATTATTGGTGCAAACGGTTCCGGAAAATCAACCCTTGTTATGATGCTTGCAGGGCTTATCTTTCCATCCGAAGGAACGATCAAATTCAGAGAAAAGGCATTGACGCCGTTATACATGAGGAACAAGGATTTTTCAATCGTGTTCAGGCAAAAAGTCGGTGTCATGTTGCAGAATCCGGATGCACTGCTTTTCTGCGATACGGTGAAGGAGGAGATAGCTTTTGGACCATTTCAGTTAGGCTGGAGCAGGGGAAAAATCAAAGACAAGGTTGAGGAAATAGCGAACCTGCTGGAGATAAAAAACCTGCTTGAAAGGCCATCTGGAAGCCTTAGTTTTGGAGAAAAGAAAAAAGTATGCCTGGCTGCCATCCTCGCAACTAACCCGGAGATACTCATACTTGACGAACCTCTTTCGGGACTGGATCCGCGCTCTCAGGCATGGACTATAGAAATGTTAATACGCCTTAAGGAAGCATCCAAAACCCTTATCGTCACAACTCATGACCTGGAGAGCGTAGAGGACTTTGGAGACAGAGCAATCGTATTTGGAGACGACCACACAATCCTGAAGGACGGGCGCGCGCATGAAATCCTTGAAGACATTCCGCTGCTTCTCAAAGCCAATCTCATTCACGAACACGCCCACCGCCACGGCAGGTACTCCCACATCCATCCGCACGTCCACCGGCATGAACATGAGGAATGA
>DATBWZ010000069.1:0-3671 GCA_036514535.1 bacterium | reverse complement strand
TTTGTAAGAATCCTCTACCCTGCCCATTATCCTTGAAGCCCCTCCAAGCCCGCAATAACAATAACCAATGCCTGACTTATCTTTTAATTGCACAAATAAATCTAATGTCCTTTTAAAAGTCTCTATAGCCTTTTTCAAATCGCCTTTAATCCTGTACGCACCGCCCTTTGCCCACAGGCAGAATGCAAGTCCTGTCTTGTCTCGCAGCATCTTATAAATTTTCTCACTCTTTGCAAATATCTTCAAGGCATCTCTGTGTTTCCCCATACCCCGCAGGGTAAGGCCAAGCCCGACCAGCGAATCTACAGCAAGGCCAGTATCAGAAACGGAAGCAGCAATTTTATGGGCGCGCTCGTAGTTTCTCTTCGCCTTCTCATACGCTCCAACCATTCTGTAACAGTCTCCCAGAGCAAGAAGACAGGAAAGCTTTGCATCACTATTGTTGCCGCACAACTGCTGGGCAGAGAGATAAAATTTGATAGCATCATTAAATTGGGAGGATGCCCTTTTTTTCTCTGCCCGCTGGAATGTTTTTTCAAATTTTTGCATTTTATTCAGAAACCCTCATCTCCCTGCTTACGACTTGCAGGGACAAGTTTATTGACAACTTGCAACCTTTTAGATAGCTTATATGAGAAAATATAAATTTTCAATCGTTTTTAAAACCAATGCAATAGATTAAAATTAACTCTAAACAATCCCTCACCCTTGCCTCTATCCGTAATGCATTACTGCCGAAGCTGTTGTCGAGGGAGATAAGGGTAAAGGATGCGGAAAAATTTGAGGAGTCTGTAATATGACGTTTAAGCGTGCACCAGCCAAGTCTCACAATTTCAGTTTAGCTTTTGAACAGATGTGTAGTTTTGTTGCCATATCTGATACTCAAAGTCCAAGCGATACTTTAAAGCAATTAATTCTACAATGTTTCATTGTTCTTCCTGATGAAAAATTCCATACTGTTAGCCAAATCAAAGAAACAATAGATATTCTTTTTGGTTTACAGATTACTGAACATGACGTTCAAGAGTGCATCGACCAGTTAATAAAAGAAAAAGCCATTACAATGTCTGCGGGTACTAATTTCAATCTCACACCCAATGTGAGAGTTAGATTGCAAAAGAGAATTGACGAAGCTAATACTCTTGAGAACAAAGTAAAGCAAGAATGGTTTGATGAGATTTCAAAAAGTTTTCCGAACCTACCGAATGATCAGGCATGGAGTGTACTACGCAAATATTTAGCAAAGGCATTTCGTCGACACGGCATCCAGACAGCGGCACTTTTGGATCCTTCCATCGATGTTGCGCCTGAATACTCAGAAAGTCTTTCATCTCTTCTTAAGGAAACACTTAAAGATAATTTGCCGCAGGAATTGCATACAGTTGTCAAGAAAGCTGTTTCAGGCTTTCTTGCTAACATTGGAAGTCATCCAGAAAGAGCAGCGTATATTGGACAACTTGGAGACGGCGCATTTAATTACTTTTCATTAACTGTTGTCCCGGATGTAGCTGAAAGCTTTAGAAATAAATTAAATCCACTAACACTCTTTTTCGATACGAATGTTTTATTTGGCTTATTGGATCTACATATTCACCCTCACGCAGAGGTATCCAACCAACTTTTGAATGCTATCAAAAAACATAAATTCCCCTTTACCTTACGGTATCATCAGGCAACAGAAGCGGAAATATTGTCAACCATCGACTGGTATGGCTCAAGACTCCGTTCTTGCACTTGGTCAACCTCGATGAGCAGAGCTGCAGTTACATCACCTTATTTATCTGGCATTGAATCAAAATATCATCGGCTTAATGCTGAGAAAGGAATGGATGTTGAGACTTTTCTTAAGCCGTACGCACACATCGATATACTCTTAAAGGACAAAGGAATTTTGGTACATAGGTCGAATGAAGAAAGGCTGTACGAACGTGCAACACTATTGAACGAATATATGGATTTTTTTAAAAGGAAGGGGCAGGATAAACCATATAATGCGATAGACCATGACACAACAGTTTTAGATGCAGTTCATCAATTAAGGTCAAATACTTCATCATCTTTAGAAGCTGGAGCATTATTTATAACATCCGATTACAATTTGTTCTTATTCGACTGGGAAATGAGTCGAAAGCAATGCCGCAGAGCTTGTACAGCACTTCCAAATCTTCTCTTTCAGATTCTTAGGCCCTTTATACCATCGGATAAAGATTTTGACCGCTCTTTTGCTGAAACTTTTGCTCTTTCTGAATTCCGGACAATCGGTAGCGGTGCTTCTATAGCTTGCTCCAAAATGCTGAGTCTTCTTGCTTCTCTCAAAGATTTTCCTGAAGAGACAGCTGCTAAATTGCTTTCAAATGATTTATTAATAAGTCGTCTTCGTAACGTTAATGATGATAAGAAATTCCAAGAGATTGTTGAGTCGGCGATTGTTTCTGAAAATACTTTGTTAATGGAAGAGAAAGCGGCATTATCTAAACAACTTGAGATTGAAAAAGAAGAAAAGAAAAAAGGACTCGAAGCAGCACAAATAGCGTATGAGTATGCAGAATTGACGCTCAAACAAAAGGAGGCAGATCTTAAATCTATCGAAGAATTAAAGGATAAAGAAAAAGAACGTGCTGAACTCGCTACTAAAGAAACTGAAAATCAAAGAAAAGCAAAAGAAGAAGCTGAGAAACGTGCAAACAAAGAAATTTTAGGAAAGGGAATGGCAGAAAAAAAGGCCTATATTTATAAAATAATAGCGGCTTCTTCACTAAGCATTATGCTTATTGGTATTTTTGAATTCCTCATATACTACATCAAGTGGGGCTGGTTAATAAATCATCCAAGTAGTTATGGATTGCAAAGTGCTTTCGATATCCTCCTTACGTTATTAATATTTGCTATTTTTGAACCTAAATGGCGGAAATTCTGTTGGGGGTCAAGTGGGATATTATTTGCTGTCATTATTGTAATATTGTCTTTGTTAGGAGGTCCCAGTAAATGATTTATGCCTCTAAAGAATGAACTTTAACGATATGAAACGCTCTCCCCGCTACCACACATCCTCTCTCCCCGAAGCTCAATTTGAGCCGGGCTCTCGTGGACTTGTGCTTAAGAATAAACTTGGTATTACAAGCAAGCGGGCAATGGACAAGATTGAAAGAGAGGAACAATTAAGGGTGATTGAAAAATTAGCAGGCATTTATGATGTTAATCACTGTTTTATTGCTGCTGATATTTGTAATATTCATAAAATATGGTTAGACAAAATCTATGAATGGGCAGGCAAATACCGGCAGGTCAATGTAAGTAAAGAAGATTTTATATTTGCAGCCGCGGCACAAGTCCCAAAATTAATGTCAGAGTTTGAGAAGAAAGAGCTTCACGAATTTACTCCCTGCAATTTTAAATCTATAGAACAAGTCGTTAATGCCCTTGCTGTAGCTCATACAGAATTAGTATTGGTTCATCCCTTTCGTGAAGGTAATGGTCGGGTGGCACGTATGCTCTCAATTTTAATGGGCTTGCAGTCAGGGCTGCCACCGTTGGATTTCAGCGGCATAGTTGGTAGGAAGAAAAAAGAATATATTTCAGCGGTTCATGCAGGAATGGCACGCAACTATGGCCAGATGGAAAATGTATTTGGCTATCTTATTCGTAGGACTCTTAGGACTCGCGGACGCAAA
>DATBWZ010000068.1:0-23864 GCA_036514535.1 bacterium | reverse complement strand
GTTCATCCTTAAGTGTAAAATAGACATGACCGCTCATTATCTGCTTGAAATTTGATATTTCGCCTTCAATCCATACAGATGGAAAATTATTTTCAATAAGTTCTCTGACCCTGCGGGTAATCTCACTGACAGAGAACACCTTTTTCCCGAGAGTTTTAAATGCAAATTCAGCGGCAGGATCTGGTTCTTTCATTTGTTTATCCTATCAGAGCATAGAGCAATTTGCAATCCATAATTCTATTTGATATAATGTTTAGTTATGAAATATAATACCCGGGAGGGAGGATTTTTTATGAAAAATTTACCCCTGGTGGCTGTATTCTTTGGAATGGCAGTATTATTATCCTGTGCAGGCGCAAAGGTAAAACCGGATGCACAGAACGTAATTCAATCCATAGAGGTCGCCGAAGTGGAGAACGACACAATTATTACGGTCACAGGCGCCGATAATATAAACTATACCTTCTTCACAACAGAGGAGCCGCCAAAACTGTCAATTGACCTTGTCCACGCGAGCCTTGATGAATTAAAAAGTTTCTATTCTATTGAGAATGGGACAATAACACAAATTGAAATAATCAAAGGGGTTGAAGGAGACACAGCCGTTTCCAGATTGGACGTAAACATGTCCAATCTTATGAATTTCTCCGTTTCTGCTGAAGGCAATACATTGACAATCTCGGTCTCAAAGGTGGAGAAATATAAAAACCCGGAACAACCACCAGAAACAGAAGAAGCAATTGGAAGCATTCAGGCTGCTCCAGAGACACCGCTTGCCCCAATCCCTGAAACGCTGGATGAGGGATTATCACCGGAAACAGTTCCTTTACAGGAAGGCGCAGTTTCTGAACCTTTGGAAGAAGCGTCTTCTGAAACAGCAGGGAAAAGCATTGAATCCGTAATTGAAGGAACAGATAATCTCTCTGAGGCTCCTGCCCCTGAAGTTCCCTCATTACAGAGTAATCTGGAAGCAGAAGTAATTATCCCTCCACCGCCTCCATTAGCCAATGTTGAAAATAAAATGGTAAAAATAGAGGGCAACAGACTCGTTACTCCCGAACCGCTGACATTTGATTCAAACAATGCAAAACTTCCAGACAGGTATCTTCCTATTCTTGAAGAAGTAAAAAACATTCTTATGGGGAACGCGGAAATGCGGATCAGAATCGTGGGATATACTGACGATTCAGGCAGTTCTGATTTTAATAAAGCCCTTTCGGAATACAGGGCAATCTGGGCAAAACTGCTTCTTGAAAATCAGGGAATCGCTCCAGATCGGATAGAAATTCTTGGATTGGGGGACGAAAATCCGGTAGTGGACAACGCTGCGTCAGAAGAACGAAAGAAAAACAGAAGGATTGAATTTGTAATTATATCACGGTGAAGCTCTTTTTTTCCTTCCTTGCAACACCTGTGTCATAGGCTACCTTTCTAACCTCCTTCGCAACACTTGCTGCAACCTTTTTGTCAAAGACGCTGGGAATGATATAGTCCTCTGAAAGTTCGCTGACACTTACTACTTGCGCAATCGCTTTTGCTGCAGAAATCTTCATCCTTTCATTGATTGCATTCGCCCTCACATCAAGCACTCCCCTGAATAAACCAGGGAAACAGAGCACATTATTAATCTGGTTGGGATAATCGGAGCGACCTGTTGCGATAATACGGATATTTTTTGGCATTTCCTCAGGCATTACTTCAGGAATCGGATTCGCCATTGCAAAAACTATTGCATCTTTGTTCATTTTTTTAAGGTCGTTGCTATGGAGCAGTCCTGGACCGGAAAGCCCTATAAAAACATCCGCGCCCACAAGGGCTTCTTTAAGCGATCCTTTGAAATTTGACCTGTTGGTATGCCGGGCTATCCACTCTTTAACTGTATTCATGTTTTCTGTTCTGCCATTGTAAATTGCTCCAGTTCTGTCACAGCCTATTATATCCCTCGCCTTTTGCAAAAGCAGGAGTTTCGTAACGGCAACACCAGCAGCGCCCATACCTGATATCACGACACGGATTTTATCTATCCTTTTTTTAACTATCTTAAAAGCATTCATCAGAGCGGCCAGCGCCACCACTGCAGTTCCGTGCTGATCATCATGAAACACGGGGATATCAAGCTCCTCCTTCAACCGGTCCTCTATATAAAAACATCTCGGGGCTGATATATCTTCAAGATTTATGCCTCCAAAAACAGGCGAAATCAGCTTTACCGCATTTATGATCTCCTCTGGATCCTTTGTCTTGAGGCATATGGGAAACGCATTCACCCCGCCAAACTCCTTGAAGAGCATTGCCTTCCCCTCCATGACAGGCAAAGCCGCCTCGGGGCCTATATCCCCAAGTCCGAGAACGGCAGTCCCGTCAGTGACAACAGCAACGATATTGCTCTTAATTGTCAACTTGTAAACCTTATTTAAATCCTCGTGGATAGCGTTGCATACTCTTCCTACTCCGGGAGTATATACCATAGCAAGATCGTCCCTGGTCTTTATCGGGACCCTGCTACACACATCTATCTTTCCGCCAAGATGCACAAGAAATGTTCTGTCAGAGACCTGTATAACCTTTACGCCGTGAACACGCCTGACAGCATCAACAATATCCTTACTATGCACTTCATCCCGCGCGTAAACGCTGATATCTCTTATTATTGACCCACTGCCAAAACCAGCGATATCCACGCCTCTTATATCTCCGCCTGCTTTTCCAATCGATGTTGTAATCCTTCCAAGCATTCCAATCTTGTTTACAATCTCTACCCGCATAGTCACGCCATAACTTGGACCCGGAATACCCTTCATATTATCCCTCCATTAAGGAGACAGCCCCTTTTTAGTTATATTAAAATAATTTTAATAATATTAAAATTCAAATGTCAAGGAGTTTTTAAGAATAAAAGGATGCGCAAGGTGGGATAGCCGTCATGTTATTCACCTCTGGCACTCGGGACAGAAATATGCCTTCTGGGCGGACACCTTTATTGAGGAAATAATAGACTTGCATTTATAGCAATTCTGGCCCTCCCTTCCCCTAACCGACACAAAGTCCCTGTATTCGCCTGTAATTCCGCCCTTAAGCCCTTTTCTGACTTTAATTATGGCATCATTAAGCCCATCCCGTATTGCCCTGAAGAGCCGCTGAACATCTTCACCTGTCAATTGCTGGAGCCTTTTATCCGGCATTATTCCGGCGGCGAAGAGAATTTCGTCTGCGTAGGCATGTCCGATACCTGCAATAAAGGATTGGTCCATGAGCACAGACTTTACCATCCCGCTTCTCTTCCCAACCATATCCTTAAACCTCCCAGGCGTAAATTCATTTGATAAAGGCTCAATACCCAGTTCATCAAGCGCGCTTTTATCAAAGCTGATCTTCATCCACTGGGTCCTGTCCTGAAACCTCAGATCATAGCCGTCATCCATTTCAAAAATTGCGCAGGTAAAGGGATGAATGTCATCCGCGCTTTTAGGGTGATAAAGTTCGCCATGCAGCATGAGATGCAGTATGAGATCGCTGCCGTTTGAAAGGGAAAAAATAATATGCTTAGCCCGCCGTCCGATTTCCTGAATTCTGTTGCCCTTCACCTGTTTTGCGAATTCATGCTCTGTCAGGGGCACAATTACCTTTGCCTTTAGCACCTTCACACTGACAATTCTCTTATTCAAGACAAGGCGACTCAAATTCTCTTTGAATACTTCAAGGTCTGGCAATTCAGGCATACCCCGCTCCTTAAAATATTATTCTTCTCTCCTTTTTAAAACCGGCATAGCCGCATTCAGAGAAAGACGCTCATAATTTCCCCTTATATACGCCTTGACAGGATCACCAAGAAAGGCATCAATGTCTGCCATTGGATAGCGTACCGCCATCTTATTTTTTATTATAGCATCAACAAGAAAATCTTCCACAACAAACTCCGGCCTTCTTTTCTGAAGGCTGGATATCGCCTCGCTGAGCTGTTCCGGAGTATTGTGCCCGGGGAGAATATCATCATAGGGTGTGGGCGGCAGCAGGCGCAGATTGAAGTAGATACTGTGCGCCCGTGAATAGATGAACACATCTCCGTCCTTTGGGTCCTTCTCCTGAAAGAAATCGTAAAATGCCTGCCATTGCGCTGCCAGGCCGGGTCCTTGAATCGTCCAGAGCGTGTCTGATTTTGTATGTATTGGCGCCGCTTTGCTGGAATAAATCCTGATGATATTCATAAAATATCCTGCTCCCCAATCCAGGATAAAGGGAATAATGAGCAGCGGGATTAAAGAAGCATGGGATTTCCGGAGCCTTTCAAGGAGACGGAGAAAGAGCGGGAAAGCAACTGGCAGGGTAAAAAGAATATGGACAAAATCGGCACGGTAAACAATGGAGGCAATCAGGCATGCGCCTGTCAGGGAGACCGAGAGGATTATCAGCCCGTGCTTTCTGTTTCTGTTTTGAATCTCACGGACTCCAAGGACGAACCCGGATATAACACCCAGCAAGTGCGTAATGCCAACAATGATATATGTCCTGCATTGAAAAACAGCGCGAGGGAAAAGATATGATTTAATGGCGCCTTTTGTTATTACTATTCCATCATAGTAATAAAAGGGATACCTGTTAAAGTTATAATAACTTTCTCTTACCCAATAAAAGAGATCATACACGGATTCTTTTAAGGCGCCCTCTATAATGAGATAAGCAACAAACGGAAACACCGCAAGCAAAAGCCCTCCTGAAACCAGGGAAATGCTCCATGTTAACCTTTTTAGTTTATCAGGCTTATTTTCAAGCAAAGAGTTAAATCCCAGAAGAATTGCAAAAGCAAAAAATAACAAACCGCCCTTATGATGAAGAAATAGAACTGTGGCTCCAATTAAAAAGCCGCAAATAAAAAGGAGATACCCCTTTGAACTCTCTAAAAATTTAATCAGGCATACAAGGGCAAGCATGGCCGTGCAGGTGCTGAACCAGTGCTGAGAGATCTCGTACCATGTCGGGGCGCAGACCGTTACGAAAAAAAATAAAGAAACAAGCGGAAAAAATATACCGCCGGCAAGCTTTTTCGTCAGCCAGTATGTTAAAACAGCGATGATAGCGAATGTGATTACCGTGGTTGTTATATTGACATTGACACTTAATCCGAAGATCTTATAAAAAAGGGCCATTAAATAAATTGATCCCGGCGGAAGGAATTTGAAAAAATCCCTGTAGATCACCTGCCCATGCAGCGCCCTCATGGCGCCCACAGTAATCTGCCCCTCATCGCCGTAGAGGGGATATACCCGGTATAATAACGAAAAGAGAATAAGTGAGATAAAAAAAACAATGGCGAGTTCTCTAAGAGAAGCCTTGTTTAACCGAAACTTGTTTTCCTCCGCTATATCCATCACCGTCCATCAAGCCTTAAAATCCTGAGAGAAGACAATGGCGCATCCCCTGATTGAAACACTGTTGAATAATTATTTTTTATAAATCTGTTAAGAACATTATCCAGATTAACATCGGCGTTGGGATAAGAAGCGGCTAACGGATCAGACGCAAGAACCGACTCAAGGCTGTCATGAACAATATATTGAATATGCTTCTCCTGCAATTCTTTCACGGTTTCCTCAAATTGCCTTTCGGTATTGTATCCCGGTAAAATGCCATCATATCTTGTCGGGTTTTCCTTTTCAGTTAAAAAATATATAAATGAAGCCCAATTATAAACAAATATCTCCTTTTGAGGAATATTCTTCTTTATAAATTCCAGAATTGCTCTATAAGCCCCGGCGCTTTCTTCATTCAGCATGTAAAATCTGCCAATACTTGTATCAAGCGCAGTTTTAAATTTTCCTGCATCCCTGATCCTGGCAGCTATTCCATAAAATCCGGCAACCAGAAGCAATGCAAGCACGGAAACAGGCAGTGTGCTTCCCATAATCCCGCGCCCCTTCCGCGATTCCATCCATTTCTCCACCATATAACACAGGAGTATAATAATAAAAGGAAAAATAAAAGTAAGATGGACAGTATCAGAACGGTAGAGAACAGACAAAAACATAAAAAATCCTGTTATTGCATAAAGCAGAAAAACATCCATTGATTCAGTCCCGGCCTGCATTTTATTCTTAATATTCCTGAATAAAAACAGAACTGCGAAAAGAAGCGTGAATACCGGCAGATACCCGATTAACGCCCAGTCCCTTATGCGGATAAAATTCCATGGGAATCTGTTCTGCGTAAACACAGTGAAAATCGCATAATTACCCATAAAGTAATAATTTGGATACGAATTAAATTTACGATACGGGCCGCTGACCCAGATAACTGTATTATAGAAAAACTCATCCAGCGCATGTGAAAAATAAAAATAGACAAGGAATAAAAATACAGGCAAAACAGCGCCGCTGAAAAAAACCGTTGCAACCCGCCATATTACATCCGGAGTTCTTTTGAAATAACCATGACTCAAAAACAAAAAAACAAAAAACGAAGTTATCAGAAAAATTCCTTTGTTCTGGAGAAAAAGAAAACAAATGGCGCTTAAAAACCCCGCAGAGAAAACCTTAAGATAACTCCCCCTCTGAACGAAATCCGCCATTATAAGAACGGCATACATTGCAAATATTGTGCTCAACCAGTGATGCGAGATGATAGGCCATAAGGTATTGGAGAAATTTAAAGTGAGAAGCAATCCGGCGATGCGTATAGCATTGCTTTTCACAACCTTTTTCAATAATACCCAGGTGAGAAGGACAATCAAAGTTCCCTGCAGCGCAGAGATTATTCTTATGGACTCAATGCTCCTGCCAAAAATCTTGAACCAGAGCGCCATCAGGTACAGCGCACCGGGCGTTGTAAACTGAAAAAAATCCCTGTAGGGGACCTGGCCATTCAAAATCCGCTCCGCCTGAACAAAAATATTGAATTCATCGGAAAACAAGGGATGGATGCGCTGAAAATAGAGATAATATGCAAAAGAAAGCAGGAATATCAGGGGCGCTTCAAAGTATTGAGGTCTTTTGAACAAATTTATCACTAATGTGAAATTATATTAGGATGTTGTCGGATTGTAAAGTATGGGTTTGATTGATCAAACCCCCGCGTATTAAAATTTTGGGGTTCTTCTTCAGTTATGCTATAATTATTCAGATGCGCTCGTTGTTTTTTAAATTCCATAATGTAAGCATGGAAGTGGAATCGGACATAGAGAAAATTCTGCAGATGATTAAATTCCAGTTCAGAATGCACCTGATATCCGGGAATTCCACGGGAAAAAAATTGAGAATAACAATCTCTCCGTCGGGCAGAGCAATCAAGATTCCGCATGGGTACAAAAAACTCGCATTTTATAACAACGTTATAATTTACAGATCCCCTGAAACAAAAAATTTCCTGATTACCGACGGTTTCTCCGCTGCAAGATTGAATCCGCGCGCCGGAAGCGCAGAAATACTTGTTGGACCAATCGCGATAAATGATCCGCAGACTTTTTCCCCGCTCCTGTTTACGGTCCTTGTTATAGAACTGCTGCGGTACAAAGAACTCTATTATCTTCACTCCGGAGCCGTATCAAACGGCAATAAATCCATTCTTATCGTCGGAGAAGGCGACAGCGGAAAGACCACCTTGACAACATCCTTTATAAAATCCGGTTACTCCTACCTGAGCGACGATGCGGTCTTTTTATCCCCGGCCGAAGGCCGCAGGGTCATTGCCTACCCACTGGCAAGGGATTTCCAGTTCATGCGCGACACTGCCAGCATTTTCCCTGAGATCGCCGCGCTGGCTCCGAAAACTTACCATGGCCCCAAATTGCCCGTCCAGGCGGAGAAGGTATTTAACAACAAGTACATCCCCTTTGCTTCACCCAACATACTTCTGTTCATCCGCATCACAAAAAAACCAAAAACAAAAATTTCTCCTGTTAATTATTCAGAGGCAATCAAACACCTGATTCTGAACAGCCATCAGATAATGTTTGACAGGAGCCTTGCAGAGAAGCATCTCGGAATACTGGTGAATCTCCTGTCCCAATGCCTGCCCTTTGACGCGGCGCTGGGTGCCGACATTCTTAGAAAACCTGAGAACATTAAAAAACATCTGGAGGAAGCGCTATGTCATTATCGGAAATAAGCTTTGAACTCACAAATGCATGCAACCTGAAGTGCATACATTGCATCAGGCAAACCGCGGAAATGGGAAATTTTCCCATGGACGTTTTTGAAAGAATCCTTGTGGATGCGCGTGTTTTTGAAACGCCCCACATCATCCTCACCGGCGGAGAACCCACCCTTCATCCGCATCTTAAAGAAGCAATTGACATAATCGTTGACAACGATTACACATACAACATAGTCACAAACGGATGGAATTTTGAAAGGGTGATGGACATTACAGGCTCAAGGCTAAAGCGCAAGAAGAACCTCACAGGAATATCCCTGAGCATTGACGGAGCCAGAGCGGAGACCCACGACGCAATCCGGGGAGAGGGCTCTTTCAGGGAGCTCATGAAGGCGGTAACAATTATAAAAGCGAACCATATAAGATTCGCATTCCTGATGACCCTAAATGCTATAAACAGGGATGAAATGGAGGATACGGCAAAACTATCCATGAAGATTGGAGCCAAATGCATATTCTTGACCCACATGTTTCCGACGCGAAAAACAGTGGAGGCGGGCATAGTCCTGAATCCGCAGGGATGGCGGGAGGTTGAAGCAGAAGCAGCGGAGATTAAATCATTCAGCAAACATGAAGTCCACATGACAATGGGAGCATACACGCCCCTTAAGATGTTCCAGTGCAGGACATTGTCGCTTTCCAATCCCAATTTTGACTACAAGGGCAGATTGACGTTCTGCTGCCTTCTGTCAGGTTATCGCGAGGAAAGAGCGACAGCCCCCACAGAGATAATCGCCGATATGGCAAAAACAAATTTATTTGACGCTCTAAAGCGCTGGATGGACAGGGTTCACGAATACAATTTAGAAAAACTTGAATATATTAAAAATAAAAAATGGACAGATCTTGATTATTTCCCCTGCTATTACTGCCAGAAGCATTTTGGGAAAATGAGGTGGCTCGGGGATTATCCGGACAGTCCATGGGCAGAGAGTATAACAGAAGAACGCCATCCATCAAAATCCAAGCAGGCCGCAGCCGCCGGCGGTAAATAGCAGCCGGAACAGCATTTAAACGGCTGGAAGTTGCAGTACCCACTCAGGAATCAACATAAGAGTTACAAAAATACTTGACAAAGATTCAGAAAAGAATTAAATGATATTCAGTTAAAAATTCATCCTCAAAATAAAAGGAGGAAAGACGGGGATGGCTGGTGATCTGAAATACACGAAAGACCACATCTGGATTAAACCTGTGGGGAAAAAGAAAGTGAGGATTGGGCTCTCGGAATACGCCCTGGAAAAGATCGGGGAAATAGATTATATCACGCTGCCGGATATAGGCGATGATATTGAAAAAACCGATAATTTCGGAGAAATTGAATCATCAAGCACAGTTTTTGAATTGATTTCGCCATTTACAGGAAATGTTGTTGAGGTTAATGAAGAGACCATTCACTACCCCGGGATAATAAATACAGATCCGCTTGGCAACGGCTGGCTTATTGAGGCTGAGATGGAATCCAATCTTGATTCAGTCCAATTAATGGAGCCCGATGAATACGAGGAATTTGTTCAGCAAAACGCGGGCGAAGAAAGTTGATTAAACCTGGTGCATCAAAAAAACCGCTTGACAAGGTTAGTTAGATATGATAAAAGTTAGAAATTATATTCAGGAGGTGATTGGATGAAGGAAAGAAAAATGGCAAAACCCGCAAAAGATCAAAAGAAGAATGGCGTTAAAAAAACATTTATAAAACCTGAAGTAGTGGAAGAACGGGATTTTGCCGGAGTGGTTGCAGTAACGCTTACACAAAGTCTTTCAAATATTCTGCCAAAAACATTTAAACCATGAAAAATTTTCCTTTAAAGGAAAATTTTTTGCATCTTTCGTATTTTTTAAGACTTAGAGTGGTAGGAGTAATTCTGTAACAATGCAAAAAACAAGGGAATTAACAACTGCTGTTTTAATTTTTTGTGGCATAAATTTTGCATATAAATTTGGTAATACATTCATAAATAATGATATTTAATTCAAGAAGGAGGTTTTTATGAAGACATGGGGGGTTAAAAGTAAATTTTTTGGTTTTATTGGATTAATCACTCTTTTGTTCTTTATTGGAACTGGTTGCAGTAAAGAAAGGGAGACGACTGTTCCAAACTACGAACCATCAAAGCTTTTGAGCGTTGTGGAAATTACTGCTAATGCCTTTGAGCCTGGAATGACAATAAAGGAGATAGGCGTTGCAGGGGATGCAAATTCCGGGTCAGGACTATCACCGCAGGCGGCAGAGATAACCTCGGGAATTACCTACGGGGTAAGCGGATGCACCGCAACAGATCTTGGCGGCTCCTTCAGGACATGCTGCTCTAACCTTGCGATCACGAATGGCACCGGCGGCGACATTTCAAGCGTGGTGCTTCTCGGCGATGCTGGTGTCAGCGGGTCTCCTACCGCAGACAGGACAGGAAACAGCGGAACCGGTTATGACGGCTCAGGCACGGGCTGGGGCAATATTGCAGGCTCTAACGGCGGCTGGAATCTCTGGTTGCTCAGGGCTGCGACAGGCAATGTTATCAGCGACACGCAGACATCTGACAACAGGACCATCTGTCTTACATCTCCCTCCGGTTATTCAACATCCAGATGGAAACTCTACTCAGGCGCTATACTCGGCAAGCTTCAGGACTGGAAAACGGCTTCCGCGGTTTCTGGCTGGGCAATGCTCGGTTCGGCAAATCCCGACAATACAAATTTTCCTGAACTCGGGTCGGGCAATTATATAAATACGGATTCAGGCGGCAATTTTGGTTTCCCTTATCTTGGAGGGGCTACAACATTTACATACACTGTGGGGGCAACCAACTATATAAGGCAGACTATAATTAATTCCCCGAATAAAAACATAACGCATAAGATAAGACAGCCCGGATACACATCCAGGGTCGCGGTCGGCAATTATAATGGAACATTGCCAAAAGCCGAGAATCCTACCCCCGCTCCCACATATACCTGTGCTGGCTGTACCTCAAATGTTACCTGCGGCGATGGATATCTTGCTGCGGGCCTTGTGCTGCCTACTCTCGGTTATGAGGACATATACGCTCTTGACATTGCCCTGTTCATTGGACCCGATGCTTATAAGGTCCAACAGATAGATACAGGCACTTGTCCCCCGGGCAATCTGACAGCCATGGGAGTCTCGCTCCCCACTAATTTCCTGCTGCCTACACAAGCAGCATATCCTTTGACAACATTGGGATTTAATAATGTCAATCCTAATATAGTTGAAAATGAGTGGTGGACGACCACACCAGCGTCAACAGCCAACGGAACTATTGTGGGTCTTGCGATTGCACTGCCCAACTCAGGTGCACAGACAATTTTTAACGCAAAGGGTCCCGGCGGGTATATCAGTTATTCAAAACTCGTTTCCGGACTTGTGGGAAAGGGCTTCGGTTTCAGAAGAGATCTGCCGACCTCAGCATCAAATATGAATGCGCAGGCATTCAGTTTTAGCGTTGCAAATACAAATACTGTAACGGCTACACTGAGCAATTATCCCGCGGCGCTGACAAACGATGTGGCGGGCAAGGTGCGAACCGTTGTTTTCTTTGCAGGGGCTGATTTTACCGCCAATCCGGATTCCATGAGGCTTAGCGCAGCAGGAATCATCTCGGGCAACACCAGCAATGCATCCCTGGCGGTAAGCTATGCAAGGGGAAATGCTATTGCTACAGATGTAAGCATACAACCCGCGGTGTTAGTCGGAGACTTTGACAAGGATGTAAATCCATGGAATGGCGATGGAAGGTCTCTGATCGCCGACAGGACCGTTCAGGCAGTGGCTCCAAACCCTACAATGAACGCCTTCTTCAATATACCCTCGCTGAACTGGACAGGAGGCAGCGGAATAAACGAGGAGTCCAGGAGGGTGAACTACGCCAATCCGGAAAAAGGAACAAGCCCGTGGGTTGACGCAGGGCTTGCAGTAATAGCAGCGGTTCCCAATATAGTGCAGGAAGAGACCGCATCCGGCAACACCTGTCAGGAGTTTTCTATCACCAATACTTCCTGCTGTGATGACCAGGCAACATCGCCAGCAGGAGCGTGCAGATACGATGCAACACTGCCCGTGGCAATGTGGGAGATTGTTACAAAGGGCAGGGTTGATGGTACAACCGGACCTGTTACATCATGGACATTGCCTGATTTGCCGGCTGCTGTTGACCTGCCTTCGTTTACGCCAGGCAATTATCCCGGCGGGTATCCCAAAGTAAACCTGCTTAATGCAGCATGGTGCCCTGGGTCTCCGACCTGCACCGCCAATCTGTCAACCAATGAATATAATGCTGAATTTGACGCGAATCCTACAGCAGAAACCATTATAGACACTGCATCCGTCCTTGCCATGAACGCCTTCTCGCCTGGCGCAGCAAGGATTATCAACCCTGAGAATCTCTATACCTGCACTGCACCTGCTACAAATGATACATTTGTTCTGAATGGGTTTCTGGATGCAGGCAACTGGGACCTTGTCACCTGTAATGAGGTCTTTGTACAGACCTGGGAGACAAGGCTGGACAGCAGCGGAACAGGTGGGTCAACAAAGGAAACTGTTAAGGCATGCGGAACCTGCCCAACAGGAACAGCATGCAATGCCACATATAACAGGTGTGAGGGGGCTATAGCCCTTACCCCCGGCGGCGGCTGTTCAGCGGCTTCCGGCACATGTGCGCCCGCGCGCGCCGCGCCATCGTTGCCCGGACCATGTTTTGGGCCAATAACAGTAACCTGCACAAGCATAACAGGGCAAAACGAGTGGTATAGACATATAAGGGTGCAACCAAGAAACAGCGGAACAGCCTGCGGAGGAAAGAGCACAGAGTGGTATGTCAGGTGCGACCCGTAGTATTCTGAGTTAACATTAAGATTAATGCAAAGGGCTGCTAAAGGCAGCCCTTTTTATTGGAATAAAAACTTCACCGCTCGCCGTACCGTCCCCTGAAAATCCTGCATGAATATTTGTTCTTCCCAAATCTTGGAAGGCTGATAATTTTGTGTTAAAATCCTATGGATGGATACTGGTCGCTGTTTGATCTGCAACGGTAAAATTTTAACCTCCTTTCTGGATGCGAGGGGTGTAATTAACGGGAAAAACTATCCCCTTGTTAATTGCCCATCCTGCAGCGTTGCTTTTACCGTTGACAACATCGGAGAAGTCAGGAGTGACGACTCGACAGGTCCCACCCCCTCCCCTGCCCATTTATCAAAACTTGAAGAAAGGTACATCCGCATGCGATGGAGAAGGGAGATTGCCTTTCTTAAAAAATTCATTGAACCTGGAGCAAGCATCCTGGATATAGGATGTGGAAGCGGGCTGTTTCTTGAGGAAGCGATCAGGGCGGGATTCAAGCCCGAAGGAATTGACACAGAAACAGGAAATATTCCCCCAAAAGACCAAATACGCAGCAGGGTCTTTAAGATTGATGTGGAGACCGGCAACCTGCCTGAAAAAAACTACGGAGCAGCAACCTTTTATCACTCCCTTGAACACCTCTCCGATCCTGCATCAGCGCTCAAAAAAGTCGGGAATATCTTAAAAAAAAACGGGGTAATTATCGTTCAGGTTCCAAACCTGGATTCCTGGCAGTTCAGGGTCTTTAAAAAAAGATGGTTCCATCTGTTTCTTCCCTATCATCTGGTCCATTTCTCCACCGGCAGCCTGCGCCTTCTTTTTAAGCAGGTAGGGTTTGAGATTGTTGCGGTCAGGCACTTTTCCAACAGATGGAACATAGAAGGCTGGTCTGCAAGCCTTATGAAATGGAACCCGGTCTGGCTGCTGGAGGCAAAGAAAAAAGGGCAATTTCATATGTTCCAGGAGTACCTTTATTTTTTCATTACGATTTTATTTTTCCCGGTAGCCTTAACGGAATCTATTTTCCGCAAGGGCGGGATTGTTACTGTCGTTGCCAGGAGGACAGATTGAAAGCGCGAGGTGAAAACATTGCGTTCTTGCTCCTGGTTCTGCTCGCCCTGCTTGGCTATGCGAATTCCTTCCAGAATGAATTTCTCCACTGGGATGATTATGGATACATCCTGGATAACCATGACTTGAGGGGATTTTCCCTTGCAAATTTCAAAAAACTGGTGACCAGTTTCTATATCGGGGAATGGTTTCCACTGCAGATGATCTCATACTGGATTGAGTACAATCTCTGGGGGCAATGGGTTACCGGATACCATATTGTGAATTTCATCTTCCATTCTGCTTCGGTGATAATGGTGTACTGCTTCTACAAAGCAATGGGATTTACAAGTTTACCCTCTTTTCTTGTAGCCTCTTTTTTCAGCATTTTCCCGCCCTTTGTGGAGGCGGTATCATGGATATCCCAGCGTAAAACAGTAATGAATATGTTCTTTTTTCTTTTGAGCGGGGTTTTCTATTTTAAGGGCTACCGCGGTCTTTCTTTAATATCTTTTACCGCCTCGCTCCTTTCAAAAGCCATTTCGGCGCCCTTTTCGCTGCTGTTTGTTCTTTACGGAATTACAATCAAGGGCAGGCTGGATCTGAAATCCCTGATTGCCAGCATTAAGTCCGCCATGCCGTTTCTCGCTGTCTCGCTTATTGCTGTGGTAATTTTCATCACAGGACAGAGCAGGGAAGACATAATCCGGCAGTTTAATTTATGGTCCGTCTTTCAAAGTTTTTTAATCATCATTGTTGCTCCCTTTTTTTGGTTCCCGTCCAAATTATTCCTGCCTGTAAATCTTAATTCATTTTATCCGCCGTTAATGTATGAAAACATTACACCTATCCAGATTATAATCAGCCTTCTCCTCTGGGTCTCGCTGTTCCCTGTGGTTATTTACGCATGCCGGGACAGGAAGCGGCTCTTCTGGTTTATAGCATTTATTGCTGAACTGGTCCCTTTTGCTGTCTTCGGAGCATCGGTCCTTCCCAGGACCAGTATTGATGCTGCGCCGGGAGGGGCTGACAGGCACCTGTACCATTATTCCCTCGCTTTTTTCGGTTTTATCGTCCCTGGAATAGCATACCTCTTCAGAGAGAAACCAAACATAACAAAAGCCTCCCTTGTTTTGATACTCAGCGCATTTCTTCTCCTTACCATACAGCGCAACACCGTCTGGAAGAACGATGTTTCCCTCTGGGAAGATTCGGCAAAAAAGACGCCTGACTATTTTGTTCAGCAATTAAAATTGGGCGATGCCTACATGTACAGACACGGAAAAACTCGGAATAAAAATGACCTTGAAGCATCAATACTCCATTACCAAAAGACAATGAAACTGAACCCGGATTTAGCGTTCGGATATTTTAAACTCGGGCAGATGCTGGCGGTAAACGGGGATAAAACGGGCGCGCTGGATAATCTTGCCAGAGCTGCGGAGCTCCAGCCTGATTCCCCTTATCCCCACAGAGAAATGGCAATAATCTATGATAATGCAAATCAGCCGGCGCCTGCGATAAAAGCATATCAGCGCGCCATTGATGCGGATCCGGATTCATACGCGCTGTGGAAGGAAAAGGGCTTGCTTGAATTCAGAGCCGGGATTTATGACGATGCGCTGGAATCGCTTAAACAGTCGCTTAACTTAAATCCTTTGCAGCCGGATCTGCACAGGACTATGGGCGCAATTTACCTAAAAGAAAAAAAAGACAAAGAAATGGCGCTCCGCCACTTTGAAGAAAGCCTTAGACAAAATCCGGCGCAGGACAACTCTGATATAATTATTCAGGCTATAAATATCCTAAAAAAAGATCTGGGCAAAAACAAGAAGAAAATGCTAAAGGGCGGTTCACAATGAAAGACCATTCCGGATTAAAAAATATTACAATTGTTATACCTGTCAGACCTGATGACATCCCGGAAAAATCAATCGCTTCAGTCGGGAAAATGGATTATCCGGCGGAACTAATGGAGGTTCTTATTGCTGAGGGATGGTTTCCCTCGTTGCAGAGAAATGAAGCGGTAAAGAAAGCAAAGGGGGATATAGTCTATTTCCTGGACGATGATTCTGATGCGCCTCCGGACACCCTGATAAAAGCGGTTAAGCATCTCAATGACAGCGGGGCGGATGTAGTCGGCGGACCAAGCCTGACTCCAGACACTGATACCTTTATACAGAAATGTTTTGCCTTAATGTTTGCTTCGCCTTTCGGCGGATTTAATATAAGACACCGGCACAAGAAATCAGGGAAATACCGGAGCGCCACAGAGAGGGAATTAATCTCCTGCAACCTTGCCATAAAGAGGGACGTGTTTTTGAGGGAAAACGGGCTGAGAGGGGAATTGTTTCCAAACGAAGAGAATGAGTTTCTTGACAGACTGACAGCCAGAAAATATAAATTATTCTACGATCCAGAGATGTATGTGCACAGAAGCCAGCGTAAGGGCATTTGGCGCTTCTTCAAACAGATATTTACTTACGGCAGGGGCAGGATGGACCAGACCCTGATGAACCCGGTATTTATAAAATTATACCATTTTGTGCCAATGCTATTTGTAATCTATCTTGCAAGCATTCCGTTTGCGGACAATTATTTTTACCTTATGCCGCTCTTTGCCTATTCGGCGCTAAGCCTTTTTTTCTCAGGCATATCAGCTCTTGAAGCCAGAAGGCTTGCCTGCTTCTTTATAATGCCGATTGTTTTTGCAGTTTGTCATATTGCGTATGGAATGGGATCCATCTGGGGTATATTAAAAAAGATCCTAAAAATAGAGATCAACAGACCATCCAGGGAAATAATAGTCAGAGAGATGCCGGTAAAGCGATTAGGGCCAGATGAAAAAAGGTATTAAAAAAATCCTGTTTATCAAGGCATCAAGGCCAACAAAATACAACAGGCTGGTAACCTTCCCGCTCGGAATAATGTACCTGATATCCTATTTAAAGAAGATCCGGGATGATTTAGAATTCAGGATAGTTGACCTCAGGCTTTCAGCAGGCAGGGAGGAACAGGTTCTCAGGGATGCCCTGCTGGAATTTAAGCCGGACATTGCCGGAATAAGCGCAATTACCTTGGAATCTCCGTCCATGAAATGGGTTGCTTCAAGGGTAAAAAAATTTGACAACTCATGCCTGGTAATCTGCGGCGGTCCCCACCCCACAGCCTATCCGGAAGAGGTTCTCTCGGACAGAAATGTTGACTACATAGTTTCAGGCGAGGGCGAGGTTGTTTTTGCAAATCTGATAAGCGCGCTTATAGATGGCGGCGAAATAAGCAATCTGAAGGGCATCGGATACAGGGAGGACAATACTTGCATTCTTACCCCTCCTGACGGGTATATTGACGACCTTGACGGGTTGCCCTTCCCGGCATGGGAATATGCGGATGCAAAGAAGTATTTCCATCTTACAAGCATGTCCAATTACGGCAGGCGGCGGTATGCAAACATCTTCACATCCCGAGCCTGCCCCTACAGGTGCATCTACTGCCATAATATCTTTGGCAAGGGGTTCAGAGTAAGGAGCGTTGACAATGTCATTGATGAATTGAAGTATCTGAAAAAGAAATTCGGCATTCTTGAGGCTGAGGTTATTGATGATGTATTCAACCTTGACATGAATAGAGCCAGGGAGATTTTTACCAGGAGCATCAGGGAGAACCTGGGAATTTCATTTTCCTTCCCCAATGGTCTCAGGGGCGACAGAATTGATCCTGAACTTATAAAGTTAATGAAAGAAGCAGGAACGCTGATGATTACCGTAGCGGTTGAGAGTGCATCCAGTAGAATACAGCAATTAATCAGAAAGAATCTTGATCTGCCGGCGGTGCGTAAAGCTATTGAAAACTGCGACAGAGCGGGACTGCTTACAAGGGGTTTCTTTATGATGGGTTTTCCGGATGAAACAGAGGATGAGATAAAAACCACTGTTGACTTTGCAGTGGAATCAAGATTGCATATTGCCATGTTTTATATCGCTGTCCCCTTCAGGGGAACCGAGATGCATGACCTTGTTAAGGAGAGGCTGAAAGACACGCCTCACAAAAGTGATGATTATGAATACGTCGCAAGCAGATTTAACTTCAGCGGGGTTGAGACAAAGAAACTGCATAAACTCCAGTCATCGGCATACAGGAGGTTTTACCTTCAGCCATGGAGGTGGTGGAAGATCCTGAAATTATCGCCCTACAAAGGCGATCTGATAAGGTATCTCCCTTCAGTGATTTCCAGGTTTTCAATAACAAGGGAGGAGGTTGTGATTTGAAAATCCTGCGGCATTTTTTAATAATTTTATATTTTATAATACTGACGGCGTTATATTCATTCCCCCTCATTCTGAATGTCAGAACGCATTCCATGTATGGGAATGAAGGGCCTACGGATATTCTCTACTATTTATGGAATATCTCTATGAATATCAAAAACATAACCAATGGAGAGATTAATTCCATGCAGGGAAATATATTTTATCCTGATAAACATCCTCTCGCATACAATGACCGGTCGATCCTGAACTCCATTATGGCGCTCCCGCTATTGAAATTCCTGGAGAACAGGATTCTTGTGTTTAATCTGCTTTTTTTCCTGGTTTCTGTGCTTTCGGGTTACGGCGGCTTTCTTTTATTTTACAATATAACCGGCAGCGCAATTGCTTCTCTTATGGCTTCCACAGCCGTTGATTTTTTTGGATTCTATAACTATCCCCAGAATCTTTATGCAATCTCCTGGCAGTGGGTCTTTTTTTCCATATATTTTCTACACAGATATTTTAAAAGCCCGGGATTTAAAAATTTGATAATGTCCGGGGTTTTTTATGTTTTAACATGTTTGTCAACTATGTATATGGGGGTTTTTTTAACATATTTTATCGCTGGACTCTTTTTCTTCAACCTGTACAATTACCGCCCTATATGGCGTAAAGATATTCTATTAAGATTCTTTGCAGTATTTATCCTTTCCGGAATTACGGTTCTGTATTTCTGGTATCCCTATATTGAAATATCGCGGATTTCCGGCTTTAAAACCTCCGTCTTTTACAAGGCAGGTTATTCTTATTCTTTCCTGAGTTTTTTGACAGTTAAGCAGACAACGGGTTTGCTCTGGTGGAAATTAACAGGCGGCGTTTTTAATTATCTGCCAGAATGGTATTCATTCCCTGGATTAAGCCTGACATTTTTTACGTTGTATTATTTACGGACAAGGTTCAGAAATACAATAATGCCCCCAAAGGATACGCAATCATTAACGATAAATATTATGGATAAAACCGGACTTATTCTGCTCTGCGCTGTTTTTATTCTTATCCTCCTGGATGAAACAGGAATTTATCCATGGGCAAGGTTGCCTTACAATGCAAATATGCTTAATTTTGCGTTAGCGCTGGTATTTTATTACTTTTTCCTGAAATTGTTTCTTTACCGGCAAAGCAGGAATAGATTTATCATCTCGCTGAACAATATTTCTACTGTTGAAAGATTTTATGTATATGTGCTGTTTGTTGCATTCCTGCTCTCTCTTGGACCATTCTTTGGTCCCTTTTATATTCTTGAAAATATACTCCCCGGCATCAGCAGTATAAGAGCGCCACACAGGATATTCAGGATCGGAATAATTGCTGCCGGAGTCCTTTCTGCAATCTCTGCGTCCGATATCCTGCAAAAAAAGAAAAAAAATATTTTAGGCTATCTCCTGCTTTTAGTTGCAATTGCCGAATATTTTAATTATCCGGTAAAACTATATTCACCGCCGCAGGGAAGTGCGATCCCTGAGGTTTATAAATGGCTGTCTCAGGAAAAAGGAGATTTTGCAATACTGGAACTGCCAGTACAGAAATCCCCGGAATTTAAAAAAACCGCCGCAGAAAAACAACAGGAGACTTTTAACCAGGTCAAATATATGTATTTTTCAATCTACCATGGGAAGAAAGTTCTGAATGGCTATTCATCAGTCATGCCCGGAAGTTATGTATGGCTTTTGCACATTATGCAGTATTTTCCGCAGGGTCCTGTGATTGACAAGTTACGGGAGATAGGCGTTAACTACATAATTTTGCACAAAGATTTATTTGAACAGAACGAATGGAAAAAAATCAAAACATGGATTGAGTCCTCGGGAATTGAACCAGTGCGGGAATTTGACGGAGTACTTGTCATTGGACTTTAAGCAAGCCCCAATAAAGAGCGAAAGAACATTCCTCCATTTTTAAACATGTATCCCAGTCCATGGGGATTCTTTAATATTCCAAGGTTGTTCCATATGACCCCGGGTCTTAAATAAAATCTCCTGTACGCATAAATCCTGAGCCTGTTTAATTCCTCCGGAGTGAGATTCTGATTCTTGATTACGCTTGAATCCTGTTCAAACTTAGACCAGTTTCCAATTTCTATCAGTCCTCTTTCTTTGCATGTTTCAAAAAGTTCGCTGCCTGGGAATGGCACGGCAAAGTAGAACTGCGCAAAATCTACAGGGAGATTCAAAGCAAACTCAATAGTTTTTTCAACAGTCTTTTTTGTATCATCAGGAAATCCTATTATAAAATGTCCTATAACCTTTAATCCGAGCCGCTTTTCCAGATAGACGGTTTCCTCAATTTTTGACACGGTGGTCCCTTTCTTGATAGCATCAAGAATGTTTTGATCCCCGGATTCTATGCCGTGGACTACCAGCCAGCAGCCCGCTTTTTTCATAGCCTTAAGCATTTCCTCGTCAACCAGGTCGGCCCTCGTGGTTGTTGTCCAGTGTATTTTTATCCCATCATGGATCAGCCTTTCGCATATCTCCATTGTATGCTCCCTGTTGATTGTAAATGTGTCCGCCCACATCATAAAGTCCGAGATGCCGTAATTCGCTTTAAGGAATTTTATTTCATCAACTATTTTCTCCGGGCTCCGCAGCCGTACACCCTCTCCGTAATATTTCTTCTGGGCGCAGAAGGTGCAGGAGTAGGGACAGCCTCTTGAAGTAATCACATAGAAATAGGGTCTGAACCGGATTGGCATAATGTATTTCCTGTATGGAACCAGTGACCAGTCGGGGATGGGCAATTCATCAAGATTCTCAATAAATCCCCGATCGGGATTATGCATTATCTTATCCCCTTTTCTGTAAGAGATGCCGGGTATGTTTTCAGGCGACTCTCCTTTTGAGACCGCAAGCGCCAGTCTATTTGCTGTTTCCTCGGGCTCCCCCCTGATAATAAAATCCAGCGAACTGTTCAAACCAAACGTCTTCTCGGGAAGAACGCTCGGATGAATTCCGAATGCAGCGGTTTTTGCCTCTGGATTCGCCTTCTTAGCAATCGCAGCAACATAAAGATCGCTTTCAATAGTCGGTGTTCCTGTATTTATAAAAACCAAATCGTATTTACTTGCTGACATTCTGTTTTCCAGTTCCTTAACTGTTAATCTTTCTGCGGCTGAGTCAATGACATCCAGATGGTGTCCAAGGTTTTTTAAAATGGTCCCGAGCAGAACCAGGGAAACAGGCGGCAGCACGCTTATCCAGAGATCGATTTTATGCATGCATCTCCCTTCACGGTTATATGCTATATTACCAGGGCCGGGCGGATTTATGACGAGAATCTTCACAAAAACAAAACACTTTTTAAAAAATACAGGATAAATTTCCATCCCTGACTGGTTTTTAGTTTTGAAACACCAGATTTCCTTACAAATTCATGGCTTGGTATCTCTCTGATCCTGCCGTGGTTTTTCAATAATTTGATCACCATCTCTTCTTCAATGACAAAATCCATGCATCTGAGATCCAATTCTGAAAATTTTTCCTTTTTTATCGCCCTGAATCCATTAAGACAGTCTGTAAGTTCAGTCTTCCATATTTTTTTCATGGCAAAGGAAAGAAAGAATCCTCCAAGCATCCTTGCTACATTTTCTATGCTGCTAAACGCTTCATCACTGCCGCCCCTGATCCTTGACCCTATAACAAGATCGGCTTCATTTTTTAATATTGGTTCAATCAGAGAAGGAATATCCTGTGGATTATGTGAGCCGTCAGCATCCAAAAAGACAAGGATATCCCCTGCTGCTGCTGCTGCCCCTGTTATCATCCCATCCCCTTTTCCCCTGCCGTTATCCTGGAGAAATTTTACTCCTGCTGTCCTGAGAATCCTTAAGGTATTATCCGTTGATCCGCCGTCAACAACTATCAGCTCATCACAGAAGTTCCTGACAGATTCCATGACATCCACTATGGTATTTCCCTCGTTTTTACAGGGGATTATACACGAGATCTTCATTTTAAAATTATACTATAAAATATCCCTCTTCAGGAATATACCAGAATCTCCTTAAATTTTTTTGAAAGTTCCTTGTCCTGTTCAGCAATGGGCACATTATCAATTGAGACCCAGGAGTGGCCGCTGAGCAGGTTTTTATCGGACGCGCTCTTTAACGCCACTCCGAAGTGCAGAACCGGGCTGTGGCCGTATTTTTTCAGCATCCTGAAGTACAGCATGCTCTTCTTCCAGCACTTTGGTTGTGCTATTTTACGCTGGAGGTAGAGAACAGCATTAACAGAGTTGATAATCGCATTCTGCTCAACCCTCATCCTGACGGCCTTTGGCGTAAGCATATTCAATATACTCCTTAGCGGCAGCAAGCGTATGGCAAAGGTTATTACAATGGACCAGAATGCCGATTTAAGAACTAATATAAGATTTATCTGCCTGCCTTTCAGAATCATGGACACCAAGCGGGAAAATCATTGTAGGCGTTTATCGTTTCGGTAAGCCTTCTTGTGTCTGTCCCCGATATATCCGATGTGTATATTTCATAAGACCCGCTCCGCGTGGATATAAAAACAATATGGGATCTGGCGCGTGATATCCCTGGATTAAAATTATCAGAAGACGCATCTGTAATTGAATATGGCGAGTAGGCGCCGTTTACCGGAGCAAGATATATTTTCGCAGGGATGTTGTTCCAGTAATCCCTGTCCAGCCAGTAGAGTATTTCCCTGTCCCCGTTTGCCCAGCCCGTGGGACCCTTTGCCCCTGTAACATTCGGAACCTTCTGCGGTTTGCCCGAACCATCTGAATTTATAATATATACTTCCCAGTATGCAGAGTCTATGTACGCAATCTTACTCCCATCGCTTGACCATGATGGACAGCAGGCGCCGCTGGCACTGTTTGTTATCTGAATTTTTCCGGTTCCATCGCGGTTAATGGCAAAGATCTGGTTTTTTCCTGAATGAGGAGGATACGGAGAATGTGAGGTAAAAACATAGGCTATCCTTGAATCATCGGGAGAAAATACGGGATATGAGTGGCCATCCCTGTCATTTGTAAGTTGTCTTGTTTTATTCCCAAAGATGTCCATTTTATAAATTTCATAGTAGCCGCTCATGTTTGAAATAAAAAGTATCTCTGTTCCTTTGCTGTTGCACGACGGCATTTTTTCGGTAGAGGGGAAACCGGTGTATTTTATGAATGGTTCCGCCAGACTGGAGTCCCATTTGTCGTTGCCGTTCAAATCGTTAAAACCCTCTCCCTCGTCCAGGCAACCGTTGCTGTTTGAATCAACAAAGGACTCCTGGGGTGTGTAACGGCCATCACCGTTGAGGTCATCGTATATCTCACCGCAGTCATAAATCCCATTGTTGTTGGAATCCTGAAATGGCTCCGCAAGACTGGAGTCCAATCTGCCGGTATTGTGATTTTCAAAAAATATCTCTCCGGTATCCCGGCACTTATCGCCATTGAAATCCATGAAAGCTTCCTGGGGGTCGTAATAACCATTCCCGTTTGAATCCGTGTATATTTCACCGCAGTCATAAATCCCGTTACCA
>DATBWZ010000067.1:0-15629 GCA_036514535.1 bacterium | reverse complement strand
AACAAGGGGCTGATAAAAAAGGGGAAAAACCCGGATAATGCCTATTTATATACTGCTGCTATTGATAAGGAAAAATTTACGAAAGAAATATCCGATGCTGTTGTTAAGGGATTGATGGAATTTTCCGGTAAAAGCGCCCTTCTTAAGGTAAGCAGTACCGGTGGTCTAATTCTGCCTGTAGCATCCTTTGCGAACCTTGATTCAAAGAGCCTTCTGGAATCAAGGGTAGTGAGGTTAATTGAGCCGGATAGGGACGACAGGAGGCTCAAAATTCCACGGCGGATTATCTCAGCAACCGCAATTCTGTATTTTGTATTGCTCATATCAGCATTCACTTTGCCCGAGAATCTGTTCAGCAAAAACGCTGGCGAATGCGTTCATTCAGGAATGCATTCATCCTGCTCACAAATGTCGCCCGAGGAGTGCAGAAAACACTGTCTTGGTAATAAGGGGGATCAAAAAGAATAAAAAAATTTTTTGATTTTAAGTTCTACAATGTGTAGAGTATAAAATAAAAAGGAGGACTATATGATTAAGCAAATTTTTTTAAGGTTTGGGAGCATCATTTTTGCAGGCTTTGTGATAATTGTCGGGGTTCAGAATTTTGGGCCACTTTATTCAGCAGATAATTCATGCGAAACAGGAGATGCAAAATGTATGGAAAAGATGCCCGGAATGGGAATGGAGCACAGCGAACATATGAAGGGAATGCACCAGCATAAAGAATCTCAGGACATTAGGAATCCTGTGAAAAAAACTCCTAAAAACCTTGTTGAAGGCGGGGAACTTTATGAGAAGAATTGTGTTAGATGCCACGGCAAAGAGGGAAAGGGAGATGGTACTGTTGGTAAAGCGCTCAGGCCGCCGGCATCAAACCTTGCGGACAATAAATGGAAGCACGGATCTACCGATGGCGAAATCTTCAATGTGATTTCTGAAGGGGTCACGGAGACAGCGATGTCTGGATGGAAAAGTATACTTTCAGAAGAAGATAGATGGAAGATGGTAAACTACCTGAGATGTTTTGCCGAAATGAAAAAATCAACTTATCAGTGTCCGATGCATCCAAATGTAAAATCCAACCTTCCTGGTAAGTGTCCGAAGTGCGGAATGTATCTGGAGAAAAAGAGAGTAAAAAAAGGGGAAGATAAGGAGCATAAGCATTGAAACAAGGGATGTTAAATGGTAAGGGCGGACACACAGGTCTGCCCATGTTTGCAGGGGTTCAAAATTTTGGTCCCCTGCGAACATATTTAACGAAATTTATTAATGGTTTGATTAATCGGCTACTTCCGGGGCAAACACGCAGGTTTGCATCTGCAAAAATAATCTTTTTTGCTTTTGTATTACTTTTAACAGCCGACAGAGTTATTGCTGATTCCCCTTCTAATGAAACAATAACCCTCCACGACCTCATCCAGGAAGCATTGGAAGAGAACCCCCATATAAAAGCAGCCCGTGCTTCCTGGAACGCCTCTGAAGCAGTACCCAAGCAGGTGAGCACTTGGCCTGATCCGATGCTAATGTTTGGGATTAACAATGTTGGCCCAAAATACTCTGTAGGCACTCAGGAAATGAGTATGCTGGATTTTGGCTTCGCCCAGAAGATTCCCTTTCCGGGCAAACTTTCCCTCCTCGGGAAAATGGCAGTCAGGTCTGCAGAGGCGATGGGGGAGGAATTTAAAGCAACAGAACTTAATGTAATTCAAAAACTGAAGGCCGCATATTTTGATTATTATTATCTTAAGAAATCAATTGATATAATCAATCAGACAATGTCCCTGTTAAAAAAAATGGAACGAACAGCCGAGATCCAGTATCAGGTGGGAAAGGGGATTCAACAGGATGTTTGGCGGGCTAAACTGGAGGTATCAAAACTATACGAAAGATTACAGATTTTCAGTCAGATGGAAGGAACAACAGCAGGGATAATCAACAGCATTCTGAACAGACCTACTGAAGAACCTGTTGGCATGCCGATCCAGCCCGAGATAACCAGTTTCACATATACTGTTAACGATTTTATTAAAATGGCCGAGGAAAATTCGCCGGAATTGAAAAAAATGGAACGGATTATTGAAAGGGAAAAAAGCGGGCTAACCTATGCAAAGTTACAGTACCTGCCCGACTTTTCAATAAATCTTGGCTGGGGAGAGCGCGGAGCAATGGAAAATATGTGGGTTGCCGGAATAGGGGTGGAAATTCCCCTGTATTTTTGGAGAAAACAGGCATACGGTGTGCAGGAATCACGGGCTAACCTTTATTTTTCAGAAAACATTTATCAAAATACAAAACAGTTGCTTTATTCCGATATAAAATCAGCATATCTCAACGCTACGACATCAAGAAATCTTATAGATCTGTATAAAACGGCAATTATTCCTCAGGCGTCGGGAGCGGTTGATTCATCCATGGCTGGCTATTCAGTGGGAAAGGTTGATTTTCTGACCATGGTTACAAATGCAATAACCCTGCTGGATTATCAGATTGGCTATTATGAGAAACTTACGGAATTTGAAAAAGCAGTTGCTGAACTGGAAGCATTGACAGGGGTTCAGTTTGCTGCGGAAGGAATGGAATGAAGTTAATAATTGGCAGAAGCAGGGGGTTTGTCCCCTGTATTGATAAAAAGCGATAATACGCATTGTCGCCTATCAGAGGAGGCATAAAAAATGAAGAAGATTTTAATAATTTTCTTCACTGTTCTGAATGCAACACTTGTGGTATCCATCTATTCCTGCTCAAAGAAATCAGAATCCCAGCATGAGGAAATGACACAGAAACAGAGTGAACATGAGGGACATTTGCAGACAGAAACGAAGAAATCCGAAAAAAAGCTCTACCACTGCCCCATGCATCCCACATATATTTCCGAAAAGCCGGGCGAATGCCCGATATGCGGTATGTCCCTTGTTAAAGTGGAAGAGGACAAACCATTGCTCAAGAGAAAAATAATGTACCGATCAACAATGAATCCGAATGAAGTCTCCGAGAAACCAGGAAAGGACTCCATGGGTATGGATATGGAACCCTTTGAAGTTGAAGAGGGCCCCAGAACCTCAACTGTAGAGGAAAGAAGTATTATAAAAATAAGTCCTGAAAAGCAACAGATAATTGGTGTTAAAACAGGGGTCGTTGAACGGAAACCATTGCAGAAAATTATTAGAACAGTTGGGAAAATTGATTATATTGAGCCAGAACTTGCTTTTATCAATACAAAATTTGAGGGATGGATTGAAAAACTTTATATTGATTATTCAGGACAATTTGTAAAAAAAGGCGAGCCACTTGCAGAGGTATACAGCCCTGAAATCGTCTCTACACAACAGGAATATCTTCTTGTTTTTAACACATATAAATCTCAGGAAAAAAGCGGTATTATAGGACAAACATCAAGTGATTTTTCGCTTTTGGAATCGTCACGGCAGAGGCTTAAATTATGGGATATTACTGATGCCCAGATTAAAAAACTTGAGCAAATCGGAGAGATAAAGAAGACCTTAACCTTTTATTCTCCTGTAAACGGATTTGTTATTGAAAAGAATGTAATTCAGGGGCAAAAAATCATGGCAGGCGAGAATCTTTACAAAATTGCTGATATATCAAAGGTATGGATTTATGGTAACATTTATGAATCCGAAATACCGCTTGTCAAAAATGGGCAGGAAGTAGATATTACGCTTTCTTACTTGCTTGGTGAAGCATTCAAGGGCAGGGTAAGTTACGTTTATCCATATTTAGATACGGAGACCAGAACAAACAAAATCAGAATAGAGGTAGATAATCCTGATTTTAAATTGAAACCAGGGATGTATGCGAATATTGAAGTAAATGTAAATTTTGGAACAAAACTCGCAATCCCTGTGGGTGCACTTCTTGATTCAGGCGAAATGAAGATCGTTTTTGTTGATATAGGTGATGGATATTTTGAACCAAGAGCGGTTAAACTCGCGGTCGCCTCTGATGATTATTATGAAGTTCTGGAAGGAGTTGTTGAAGGCGAAAAGGTTGTAACCTCAGCAACATTCTTGATTGACTCAGAATCCAGCCTGAAAGCGGCTATTGCGCAGATGGGGGAACCATCAGGAGGCAGCCATGCGGGGCACGGGAATTAATGTAGAAAAAGACAAGGATCTTTTGAACCCAGCATCATTGCCAGATCTCATCACAAGCAACGAAGCAATCTCAAGAGGCCAGTTTGAAGGTTAATTACTCCAGGACTTCAGAAAAATGAAGATCGCTGCACATACGCTCTCAATAACAAGAGAGAGGTTAAATAAATGATTGAAAAAATAATAAATTATTGTGTAAATAATAAACTTATTGTCTTTATAGGCATATCATTTGCCATTGTTTGGGGCTACTGGTCAATAAAAAACATTCCCCTTGATGCACTTCCTGATCTTACTGATACACAGGTGATAGTTTTTTCAAAATGGGATAGACCTCCTCAGATTATGGAAGACCAGTTAACCTATCCAATTGTCAGTGCTCTTCTCGGTGCACCTAAGGTGAAGGACATAAGGGGATTCTCCGATTATGGGTTTTCATATGTTTATATTATCTTTGAAGATGGAACTGATGTTTACTGGGCACGTTCAAGGGTTCTTGAGTATTTATCAAAAATAACGGCTCAACTCCCAAAGGATGTCAATATTGAAATTGGGCCGGACGCAACCGGGGTCGGATGGGTGTTTGAATATGCCCTTGTTGATAAGACAGGAAAACACTCACTCGCTGATTTACGAACATTCCAGGACTGGCATCTTAAATACGCGCTTCAGTCTGTCAAAGGCATTGCAGAGGTTGCAAGCATTGGTGGATTTGTGAAACAGTATCAGGTTATTGTTAATCCCAATTCTTTGCTTTCCCAAAATATTTCAATTAGCGATGTTGTAAGAGCGGTCAAACAGTCCAATCAGGAAATAGGGGCAAGGTTGCTGGAATTCTCTGGCAGGGAATACATGGTTACAGTGCGAGGTTACATTAAGTCATTAAAAGATATTGAAAAAACAGTAGTCAAAGTGGATAAAAATGGTGTGCCTATTCGGGTTAAAGATGTGGCAACAGTGAGGTTTGGTCCGGACATCAGGAGAGGTGTTGCAGAACTTGACGGTAAAGGTGAGGTAGTTGGTGGAATTGTTGTAATGAGATATATGGAGAATGCTTATGAGGTTATAAAACGTGTCAAGAAAAAATTAAATGAAATTAAACTGCCAGAGGGTGTAGAAATAATTGTAACATACGACCGTTCAGAACTTATACTGAAAGCAGTAAAAACGCTTAGAAAAAAACTAGTTGAGGAAATGATAGTAGTATCACTTGTAATTCTCATATTTCTTCTTCACGTACCATCAGCAATTATTCCAATAATAACCCTCCCGATTGCAGCATTGGTTTCATTTATTCCGCTGTATTATATGAAATTCACCTCTAATATTATGTCTCTTGGAGGCATTGCAATTGCTATTGGAGCAATGGTGGATGCTTCTATTGTCGTGGTGGAAAATTCTCATAAAAAATTGCACCAGTGGATGGATGAAGGCAGAAAGGGTGACCATCATGTAGTTTTGATTAATGCAATAAAAGAAGTTGGCCGTCCGTCCTTCTTCTCCCTTATTGTGATTGCTGTTTCATTTATGCCAATATTTACACTTGAGGCATTTGAGGGAAGGCTTTTTAAACCGCTTGCATACACGAAGAACCTTGCAATGCTATTTTCTGCAATACTTGCGATCACTCTTGATCCCGCTATTAGAATGCTCTTCACAAGGCTGGATTATTTTACATTCAGGCCCAAATCCCTTGCTTTTATTGCAAATCACATACTCGTGGGCAAGATTCATTCTGAAGAGGAACATCCCATTTCTAGACGGCTCTTCAAAATATACACGCCGATTGTTGACTTTGTTTTGAAAAAACCATATCTGATAATCTCGTCTGCTGCGGGATTGTTTATAATAACTGTGGCGTTATTCTATCTGATTCCAAATCCCTTCTTTTACAAAAAGATAGGAAAGGAATTTATGCCGCCATTAAATGAGGGTGCCATCCTCTATATGCCCACAACCCTTCCTGGAATCTCTGTAACCGAAACGACAAAGCTCTTACAGGTTCAGGATAAGATTCTCAAAAGTTTTCCGGAGGTGGAAAGGGTATTTGGTAAGGCAGGCAGAGCATTGACATCAACAGACCCTGCACCTTTTTCAATGATGGAAACAACAGTAACACTAAAACCGCAGAATGAATGGAGGCATAAACCAAGATGGTATTGCAAATTTGTTCCTGAAATTTTTAAGGGACCGTTCAGACTCATCTGGGCTGACAGAATATCCTGGGAAGAACTTATACAGGAAATGGATACCGCCCTTAAATTGCCAGGACAGGTTAATGCATGGACTCTGCCGATAAAAGGCAGGATTGACATGCTAACAACAGGGATTAGGACCCCCGTAGGAATCAAAATTTACGGGGATAGCCTGGAAGATATTGAGGATATTGGTAAAGAGATAGAGGGACATCTTACTATGGTCAAAGGGACAAGAAGCGTTTATGCTGAACGAACCGCTGGTGGTTATTTCGTTGATTTTAAACCAAAAAGAGAGGAAATTGCCCGTTATGGATTAACAATTGAAGATGTCCAGATGGAACTCATGTCAGCAATCGGTGGTGAAAATATTACAACAACTATAGAAGGCAGGGAAAGATTTCCGGTTAATGTTAGATATCCGCACGATTTAAGAAATAACTTAGAAAAACTTAAAAAAGTTTACATCCATACAAATACAGGGGCGCAGGTGCCTATATCACAACTTGCAGATATTTCAGTAATGCTCGGTCCCGGTATGATCCGTGATGAAAATGGAAGACTTTCTGGTTACGTGTATGTTGATGTGGCAAACCGGGATATTGGCAGTTATGTTGATGAGGCGAAAAAGATTTTGAAGGATAATGTGAAACTGCCACCTGGTTACACCCTTGTTTTCAGCGGACAGTACGAATATATGGAGCGTGTAAAAGCAAGAATGATGGTTGTTATACCTTTAACCATTTTCATAATATTCCTCTTACTTTATATGAATACCCGTTCATATATGAAGACATTCATAGTTCTTCTTGCTGTTCCATTCTCCCTGATAGGTGTTGTCTGGATTCTGTTTCTGCTTGATTACAATCTGAGCATAGGAGTATGGGCAGGAATAATTGCCTTGCTTGGCGTTGATGCAGAAACCGGAGTGTTTATGCTGCTCTATCTTGACCTTGCTTATGAAGATATGAAGACAAATAACAGGATGAACACAGTTAATGACCTGAAGGAGGCAATACACCATGGTGCGGTAAGAAGAATTAGACCCAAAATGATGACAGTTATTACCACATTCATAGGTCTGCTGCCTATAATGTGGGCACAGACGCATGAGATTGGAGCTGATGTGATGAAACGGATTGCAGCACCAATGGTCGGCGGAATTTTCGCATCATTTTTGTTGGAATTGATTGTTTATCCGTCAATATATTTTGTATGGAAGAAAAGGGAGGTAAAATGAAGAAAATAGTTACATACCTTGTATTTTTGTTATTTGCGATGTCTGGTTATGCCCATGCTGAAGATGGTTTATCCCTTGGTCTTGACCTCGGAGCAAGAATGTTCACGGGAAGCACTTTGAGCAAAACGATTGACCCTGGGCCTGGTGCAGGGCTCAATGTGGCTTGGAATGTAACGGATTTTTTCAGTATAAGGGCTCAATGGCTCGGTTCATTGCATATTGGAGAAGGAATTCAAAATATTGACGCCTCAGGCACAAACCAGAACACAGTAAAAACCACTGTAGGTTTTCACGGCGGAAATATTGGCTTTGGATTTACATTCAATGAAGTATCTAATATTCAGCCTGTTATCCAAGCGGGAATTGGCGCATATACACTGCGTGCTGATTATTCAATGATGAACAGATGGAATACTACCGATGACTTTCTTGTTTCCTGGGGTGTGAATTTGGCAACCGGTTTTGATTACTTAATAAAAAACAATGTATCGGTCGGTTTGCGGGCAGCATATCTATACATTCCTTTTACTGCATCATCAGGGCAAGGAAATCTTATTGATGGCAGCAATGTTTCCTTTGGAATAAATATATCCTATCACATTGCCGGATCAATGAACCACATGCCCCACATGATGCACGGCGGATGCATGATGAAGCATAAAGAGAAAGAAGAGGAAAGTAGTGAAGATGAAGAGGAACATAAACATTAATTATGTAGGGGCAAACCAATGTGCATGCCCAATATACCGTGAGGGCGGGGCTACATTTGAAATTGCCGGAACGATTGGATTGAATAAAAAAATTGCATTTTCAGAAAAAAAAGGGTAAAATATCATCGGTTATGTCTTCAAAGCGTAAAAAGATTCTGATCATTATTCTAATAATCACACTGATCACACTGTTTCAGTTTACAAGCCCAATGTTCTTAAAGGAAGATTATGATTTCGCATCGTTCTTTTACTTCATCCCTGTAATATTTGCGGGCTACTGGTTTGGCTTCTATGCTGGAATAATAACTGGCATAATATCTATGGGCATGGAAGGACTTCATTCTTTTTTATATTTTGGACTTTCAAACCCTTTTGAAGTTATTTTAAAAGGTGCATCTTTTATGCTCCTGGGCGGCGTTGCGGGGCATATTGTTGAATCGGAGCGAATAGAAAGGGATGCAAAAGACGCAGCGCACATTGATCTCATAAAGGCTGTCAGCGGCACTCTTGATGCGAGAGATCCATATACTGAAGGACATTCTATTCGGGTGGCTTCCATTGCGAAAAGAATTGCTTTGAAGCTGAAACTTTCCGCCGGGAATATAAAGGCACTCTATGAAGCCAGCCTTTTACATGATGTAGGCAACATCGGTGTGGATGATTCATTTTTGAAGAAGCGTGGCAGGTTAACGCCTAATGAATTTGCAGAAATAAAAAGGCATCCTCAGATAGGGGCTAAAATTCTCAAGGAGATGGAGTATTTCAAGAATTTTATTCTTGCTGTGAGACACCATCATGAAATGTATGATGGTAGCGGGTATCCTGACGGACTGGAGGGAAACAGAATTCCGCTTCTTGCGCGCATAATTGCTGTGGCAGATGCTTACGATGCTATGATATCCGATCGGCCTTACAGAAACAGAATGAGTCACGAGTCCGCGGTTGAAGAAATTAAAAAACACTCCGGCCAGCAGTTTGATCCTGCGGTTGTTAAGGCCTTTTTTGAGATTGGATTTGAATTCGTGAAGCCACCTTCAGTTATTACGCATATTGACCCTGTTTGCAAAATGAAAATAAACGAAATTTCGTCAGCTATCAAACACGATTATAATGGAAAAACACACTATTTTTGCGCAAACTCATGCAAGGAAAAGTTCATTGAGACTCCAGAAAAATACCTTGGGTACTGATTTTTTTGATTGAAAGATATAAATTCTTCTCCGCAAAAATAAAACATTTGACATTTACAAAAAATATGTTAGGTTTATTTTTTGTTGAGGTAAAAATTGATTTTATAGAGGTGTCCGATGAACAGAAAATATCTGGCATTTTTAATTATCCTTTTATGTAAACCACTTATTGCGGAACCGTTAGAGAAACACGGGATTATAGCATCATATGGGGTAGGGGATATACCTGGATTTATGGAAAATAAGATTACCGACCCTGAAGCGCAAGGGTGGCTAAGGTATAAAGGTCAGGATGCTTCTTTAAAATACATATATTACGGGAAGGGCGGGTATAAAGGCGCATTTTCAGGACACTACACGCTGGATTGGGTCAGGATGACCACTTTCCCCACTCAGAGAGAGATTGAATTTGTTGATATTGACAGACTTGCTTTTAATGTTACAGGGATATGGACAGCATTCCCCGGTTCGCCATTAAATTTTTATACAGGTATAGGCGTAGGATTTTCTGTTTTGCTTCCTACTGCATGGATCCTTGAAGAAGAACCACCAGGAACCTTTAGCCGGAAAGAGAAAATATCTTATCCGATTCCTTTACTCCCTATTCATATTCCATTCGGCATTAACATAAGGATAAAAAACTTACTGCTTAATGTGGAAACAGGGATAAGGGATATTTATCCATATTTAACCGGCGGGGTTGGTTTTATTTTTGGAAAATCGGACGACATTAAAATTGTCAAGGAGACAATAGAGGTGACTCCTCCACCCCCAGACACAGGCAGAATAACTGGCAGGGTGCTTGAAAAAGATACTAATACTCCCCTGGGGAAGGCTGTTATAGAAATGAAGGGAACAAGCCTGACAGATCTTTCAACAAATGCAGACGGCGCCTTCGCAACGCCAGAAATAAAAACCGGCGAAGTAAATCTCGTTGCTACAAAAGATGGATTTGCGCAAGGAACTGCAAAAGTTGTCGTTGAACAGGGGAAGGCCGCAGAGGTTACAATCCTTCTTCAAAAGGAAATTGCAATGGGAGCCATTTTCGGCAGAATACAGGATCAGGAGAATAAGCCGCTGCCGGCGACCATTTCTATCAAATCTGCGCTAATAGAAGAAAAGACAGACGCCGGAGCGATTCCATCTGCAGTCAGCGATATCTCTACGGGAGAATTCATTGTAAAACTTCCGTCCGGGAATTATGAAGTTGCTGTTACTATGCCGAATTATAAAACACAGATTAAAACTGCGACTGTTAAAGATGGTTTTAAAACAAGGGTAGATTTTACATTGGAGTCAGAGTCTGCCCCGCCGCCACCTCCATCACTTCCACCTGCTCCTGAGAAAAAGCCCCGGGTTTTTATAGAAAAGCAGAAAATAGTGATAACCGAAACAATTTTCTTCGGATCCGGAAAAGCAAATATTCTGCCAGTTTCATACAGCTTGATGGATGATATTTCTGATATTCTTTTAAAAAATCAAAATATTAAAATCAGAATTGAAGGTCATACTGACAGCATTGGAAGCGATCAACCCAACCTGCGTTTATCTGACGCGAGAGCTAATACAATAATGAAATATTTAATCAACAAAGGAGTATCTCCGGACAGAGTGACAGCAAAAGGTTACGGCGAAACAATGCCAATAGCAGACAATGCTACGGCAGAGGGCAGAGCAAAGAACAGAAGGGTTGAGTTTGTAATTACCGACCAGTAGAAATAACTTTTGTTTTTGATTCATTGTAGTTGTATTTTAAATATTTTTATTTGCAGGGGAATATAACTATACACTGAGACTCCAGAGATAAGTGAATATGATACCTGTTACTCCAACATTCACAAGAAGAATCAGTTCTGTAATGAGATTCAGGGATATCTACTATCTAATTATTAGTATTGCATTCTTAATATATCAGTTCTCTGGTGCTGGCGGCAAGCTGGAGATAAAACAGTATTTTATTTTCTTTGCAATACTTTTGGGTGGTGCTGTTGCAGACAAGATTATTCTTTCCTATATAAAGATTGGTCTTGGTTCGTATAAATTCTCTATAATATCCGTTGGCAAAGACATCCTAATCCTTACATATCTGATCCATCTGACCGGCGGAATAGAAAGCCCTTTTATCTTACTATATTTGGTACTGATAATAGCAGGAGGAGCTACCCTGGGATTTTATAATGGGATACTTGTCCTGGCCGTATCTATGGCTTTTTTACTGACACTCCTGTTTTGTGAATATAAAAATATTGTATTACATTACCCGCAGAATTATCTGAGATTAACTTTAAAACCTCATAAGAATAAGGCTTTATTTATAATTATCAGCGCCGAATTGCTTTATGTGGCTTTATTTGGGATCCTTTCTAACAGATATATAGTGAAAAGGCTGAGGATCAGAGAAAAAGAACTTGCAAACACAGTCAAAGATCTAAACCAGACCAACAAACAATTAGAGTTTAGCAATAGTGAGTTGATAGATATCACAAACCAGTTAGAACTTCAGAAGGAAATGCTTAACCGTTCAAATCAGTACCAGCGGGTTCTTTACGAGATAACAACCCACATGGTTGAACAGCACAGCGTTGATGTGCTTTTGAGAAAGATCCATAACGAGTTGTCAAATATAATGCCTATTATCTCATGTGCTATAATTATAAAGCGCAGAGAAGATAATGAACTTCAAATCATTTCATCAATTTCAGGCTCCGTTACAACTACCGAAAACATTTGGGAAATTTTCAATAATACATTAGATACAAAAGAAGGGATGATTTACAATGATACTATATCAAGCATGGTCAAATCTGATAAAAATAATTCCGTAGTTATGTTGTATAAAAAAGATCCCGCAGGCAGGGCATTCAGGGATAATGAAATTACAATATTGTATGCCATCGCAAAACAGATAAGCATCTATCTGGATCGTATGGAGCTCTATAACATACTTCAGCACTTATCAAATACCGACGGCTTGACAGGCATTTATAATCACAGATTCTTTCACATAAGACTGGAAGAAGAGTTTTCCAGATGCCGAAGAAATAATACACCCATATCTTTGATTATAATGGACATGGATAATTTTAAGACTATTAACGACCAATATGGCCATCAGGAGGGGGATAAAGTCCTAAAATCTATCGTTGGTATTTTGAAAGATTGTATACGCAATACAGATATACTCGCCCGTTACGGAGGAGATGAGTTTGTTGTAATTCTGCCTGATACTGATTACAATACGGCTATGAATGTTGCCATGAGAATTATTGAAAAGTTAAAAACAACTGATATTCCGGTTCGGGAGGAATTTGTAAGACTGAGCGCTTGTATGGGACTTTCTTCTATGGAAATCCTGGCGATTTTATCAACAAAAGAATTAATTAACAAAGCTGATAATGCCCTTTACCATGCCAAGAAAAAGGGCGTAGGCATCATCTGCTCATCCTGAGGAAACTAAGTTGAGTATTTTCGGGATTAAAGAATCCGGTTCATCAGTAAGAACAGAAATCACCGCCGGACTAACTACCTTTATGACCATGGCGTATATTATCTTTGTTAATCCCGCAATCCTCAGTGACATAAATGGCGCCGGGATGGATTTTGAATCTGTTATGGTCGCTACATGCGTTGCTTCTGCGCTGGCAACGATTATCATGGCTATTGTTGCCGATTATCCAATTGCTCTTGCTCCTGGCATGGGAATGAATGTGTTTTTCAGTTATGAAATTTCTAAGGGGATGGGGGTTCCGTGGGAGATATGTCTCGGTATAGTCTTTCTTTCCGGTGTAATTTTTATACTTCTTACCATTGTGGGCATCCGGGAAAGAATCTTTGCTGCAGTTCCCGAGTGTATGAAGTACAGCATTTCCGCAGGGATCGGCATATTTATAGCATTTATAGGAATGAAGAATGCCGGCATAATAGTTTCTAATTCCAATACCCTTGTGAGTCTTGGCAACCTTAGAAATACGACTGCTGTCGTATCAATTGCCGGCCTTGCGGTCATGTCACTCCTTATAGGGAGAAGGATAAGGGGTGCGCTCTTCTGGGGATTGATTGTGACAGGTATCATAGGAATTGTGACAGGAGTTGTATCCTTTCCTGAATCGGTCATGAAAACACCATCCATGTCCGGTACATTCCTGAAACTTGATATCCAAGGTGCTTTTCAGGTTAAATACATAGCTCCTGTTTTTATTTTTCTTTTTTTTGCGATGTTTGACGCAATAGGAACACTGATTGGCGTGGGGGAGAAGGGCGGATTTGTGAAGGAAGGGGAATTCCCAAGGCTGAACAGGGCGCTATTTGCAGATGCCTCTGGTTCAATAATCGGCTCCCTTTGCGGAACATCAACCGTTACCTGTTACATTGAGAGCGCTGCAGGAGTTACTGAGGGCGGCAGAACGGGTATGGCTAACATAATTACCGCCCTGTGTTTCCTTGTTGCGCTGTTTTTTACTCCATTAGCACAGGTTTTTACTGGCCCTGTTGTTGCGCCAGCATTGATAATAGTGGGAGCACTTATGATTGAAACAGTTACAAGGATAAAATGGAACGATTTTACAGAAGCGCTGCCGGCATTCCTTACTATTGTAAGCATGCCACTTTCGTTCAGTATAACAACCGGGCTTTCCCTTGGTTTTGTTTCCTTTGCCTTTGTAAAAGCCCTGAGTGGAAGAGGAAAAGAAGTGCACTGGCTTATATATGTTATTGCAATATTAATACTCGCCGGGTATTTTTCGGGATTATAATCCGAGTTTTTATTTTTTCTTATCAATAATTTTAGATAGTCTCCCGATCTCCTCAATTGTTGATGCTCTTAATTGTTGGATTGTATTCTTAGTAGCGGCTCCTGAAAGCCCTGTTCTTCTTGTTGCTCCAGGCGGATCAAAATCATTATCATTCTCAACCGTCACAAAAACAGGGTTTGAAATTGAGAGAGGTTTTTCTCCATTATTGAAACTGAGAGGGAAAAGGCCGTACTCTTCTGATTCTGTTTTAACTTGAACAATAAACCAGGCATCACGGCTTATACTGAATTTACCGGCTATGTTCACCTCGTACCGCCTGCCTCCATCAGCAACAACTTCAGCAGATGAATCAAGCGCAAAATCCGTTCCGAGTTTGTACTCTTTAATCGGGGCAGGGGATCTGCTATTCAGCGTGCCATCATCACCAGTGGCAGTTTCCCCGGTGTTGGAAAATATTTTTATCGCATCATACTTAATCCACGTAGGGCTCTGAATCCTGATCTTCAGATTTATATCATTGCCGTTAGAGTATAAGAGATCTCCTGATCCGGCCGTCTGCCCTGCCGAGTTTTCAACTTCAACAATCAGAAAAGGTCCGTTGCTGACGACAACCTTTTGGGTGTTAACGTTTGCAACAAGATCGTGGTCGTTCATCCTGGACGGGGTATCCGTTGGCATCTTGGTGAATGTTCGCGGAACCCCTGCAGATGTCGCTACCTTAGTATGCGTGTCTGAAACCCCTGTTCCGGTTACAATAAGTCCTGTGTTTAAAAATGTAAACCAGTCGTTTAATAGTGTGTCAATATCGCCATAATTGTTATATATTTCCATGGCTGTAAATTTGCCGTAGAACAGCCCTGTATCTTTAGCCAGAGGCGACCAACCAATGAATTTGGCGAGGTCCGGTGGCATTCTGAATATCTCCGGGGTCGCATATGTTTTGCGGGTGAGAGTATCCAGCTGGATTGCTGAGAAGTATGCCTGGAATACAGCTGATCCCCTCGGATGATTCACCTGAACAATCTCCTCCCCCGGATCATCCAGCATCCCATCCATAATCTGGCATGGAGTCATTGTATATCCGGTGCCATTCCCCCAGTCCAGTGCGCCATTTGCCGGTTTAGAAGTATCAGGTGTCAGGGGGAAAGCGTTGAAATGCCCGAAGTCCCATGTGGTTACTTCATTCCCTATTACAGAGTTTACGAATTCCTGAAGGTTTAATTCTTCAATAACCGGTCTGTAATCTGTAATATAATCGTGATCTGTTGCAACAAGAATCTCAACGCCCTCACCAGCAAATGTCATAACCCTGTCAATCAGGGGGATGGGGGCATCTGAGGAATTTACAGAATGGACATGGAAATCGCCAGAGAGATATCCGGAGGTATCAACTACCCTGTGCAGGGACACAGCGCCGAGATCGTTTATTCC
>DATBWZ010000066.1:0-3572 GCA_036514535.1 bacterium | reverse complement strand
TTAAGCACCCCTGCTTCCGCAAGTATTTTACCCGCCACATTTGCTCCCAACCCGCCAATGCTTTCAAAGCGAATCTCATAAAATCCGTATTTATTTTTCTGAGGGAGCGCCATTTTTTGCATTCTAAACCTCCTTCCTGTTTTCTATTGCCCTATTCAGCGTCATCGGATCAATGTAATCAAGATCTCCACCAACAGGTACACCGAGTCCGATTCTCGTAATCTTTATCCCGTGCGGTTTAAGCAATCTGGATATATACACAGCCGTAACATCGCCACTCGCAGTCGGATTCGTCGCAACAATTACTTCCCTAATACCATTCTTTTCAACTCTTGCTGCAAGATCCTGAACCTTAAGATCCTTAGGGCCAACCCCATCAAGCGGAGATATTGTGCCGTGAAGGACATGGTATCTGCCCTTAAAATTCCCACCCTGCTCAATGACCTTTATGTGTGATGGCTCCTCAACAACGCAAATGGTGTCGTTGTTTCTATTGGAATCCGAACAGAATGCGCACGGATTCATGTTTGAAAGGTTATAGCAAACGGAGCACAACGTGACATCTTCTTTCATATTGATAATAGCATTTATCAACGCATCTATTTCGGATTTGTTTTTTTTAATAAGCGCGTATGCCAGCCGTGTTGCTGTTTTTCCGCCGATTCCGGGCAATTTTTTCAACTCCTGCACAAGCAGAAATATGGGATCCTCTCCATTCTTCCTTATTTTCTCCGTTACGAGAACCATAACGTTTAATTTTACATCCTTTTTACTTAGAAGTCAATAAAATCTGATAGTGTTTATTTCCCGTAACCTGAGGTTTTAACGTTGCAGTTATACCCTGTCATAGTTATTTTGCAATAACAAATTGTAGCATTTTCCTTTACATGCGGCACAAAATAATGTATAATTTTTTGATATGAAAGACGCAAAAAACACTCCTGATATCTATAATGCCGATAGTATAAAAATCCTTGACGGTCTTGATGCGGTGCGCAAGAGGCCGGCAATGTATATAGGGAATACCGGACCCGAGGGACTTCACCACCTGGTTTACGAGGTTGTTGATAACAGCGTTGATGAGGCACTGGCAGGATACTGCACAAAGATCCGGGTGATTATGCACACGGACAATTCGGTTACTGTAGAGGACAATGGCCGGGGAATTCCCGTTGATATGCATAAGACAGCGAAGACATCCGCGGCCGAGGTCGTGATGACCACACTGCACGCTGGCGGAAAATTTGATAATTACACCTACAAGGTATCAGGCGGGCTGCATGGGGTCGGTGTTTCCGTGGTTAATGCTCTTTCAAAGGATTTACTTCTTGAGATACACCGCGGGGGCAAGATCTATCAGCAGAAATATGCAAGGGGAAACCCTATAACCCGGATTGAAGATAAGGGAAAAACAAAGCAAACAGGAACAATTATTACCTTTATGCCTGACAAAGAGATTTTTGAAACCATAGAGTTCAATGCGGACATCATTGCTCACAGGTTGAGAGAACTTGCCTATCTTAATTCCGGGCTTCATATAACCCTTAAGGACGAAATATCGGGAAAGGAACAGGAATTTACCTACAAGGGCGGAATTATTTCTTTTGTTGAAAATCTAAACAAAAACAAAGAACTTGTTCATCCAAAGGTGATCTATTTTTCAGGCAGCAAGGATGATCTGCAGTTTGAGTTCGCTTTCCAGTATAATGACGGATACAACGAAACCATCTACTCCTTTGCAAACAACATAAATACCCACGAAGGCGGCACGCATCTTATCGGTTTTAAGAGCGCACTCACCAGAACAGTAATAAAATACGCGCAGCAGAATAACCTTGCAAAGGACATGAACGAGGGACTGAACGGGGATGATGTAAGAGAGGGGCTTACAGCAGTGATAAGCATTAAAATAAAAGACCCGCAGTTTGAGGGGCAGACAAAGACTAAACTCGGGAATACCGAGGTGAAAGGAATAATAGAATCCTTTGTTAATGAACAAATCTGGAACCATTTTCAGGAGAATCCCTCTGTTGCCAGGAAGATTATTGACAAGGTAGTGGATGCAGCAAGGGCAAGGATGGCCGCAAAGAAAGCAAAGGAACTTGTCCGCAGAAAGAATGCCCTGGATAACAATTTTCTGCCGGGAAAACTGGCGGATTGTCAGGAAAAAGACCCGAGCCTCTGCGAGCTTTTCATCGTAGAGGGGGATTCTGCGGGCGGTTCTGCAAAACAGGGCAGGGACAGAAAAACTCAGGCAGTCCTTCCGTTAAGGGGAAAAATACTGAATGTGGAAAAGGCGCGCTTTGACAGGATTCTCAATTCTGAGGAAATAAGGACTGTGATTGCAGCCCTGGGGACAGGGATTGGGACAGAGGATTTTGATGCGCAAAAACTGAGATACCACAAGATAATCCTGATGACCGATGCCGATGTTGACGGTTCTCATATTAGGACGCTTCTTCTTACTTTTTTCTTCCGGCAGATGCCCGTCATACTGGAGAAGGGACACCTTTACATTGCCCAGCCGCCTCTTTACAGGGTTAAGAAGAGCGGTCAGGTAAAGTATCTTAAGGACGATTCAACCCTGGAGGAATACCTGTTCAGGACCAGCGCCGATGAGATTCAGTTAAAAACAAAAGAAAAGATTTACCAGAAAGAAGACCTCCAGAAATTGCTTCGCCGGTTAATGGTTTATAAAAAATTGCTGGCGCGGATCGAAAAAAGGGGCGATTCGCCGGTTCTTATAGAAGAGTTGATTCGCCATGAAATATCTATCCCTTTGCTTGAAAAGAAAAGAGAGGAAAAGCTTTGCAGGCTACTTAAATCCTTCCGAGACACTGTGCTGAAACGCTATAAAGAGATCGCTGTGTTGGAATTCTATCTCAAGCCTGATAGCGAGGGATTTAACAGCCTCAATTTAAAATCCCAGAAAAACGGCGCTATTCACAAAACAGAGATTAACACGCATTACCTTAATTCGGATGAATTTAAGGAACTTAAAACCACCCTTCTTGAACTTGATACCATTGGCTTGCCCCCTATTACTGTGGAATACAATAACCAAAGCACGCCCCTCGGCTCCATCCAGGATGTTGTTGGATTTGTGCTATCCATTGCGCAGAAAGGCAGGGACATTCAGCGGTATAAAGGGCTTGGTGAGATGAACCCCGACCAGTTATGGGAGACAACGATGAATCCGGAGAACCGCGTTATGGTCCAGATTAAAATTGAGGATGCCATAGAAGCAGACCAAATGTTCACTATTCTGATGGGTGATAAGGTAGAACCGCGCAGGGAGTTTATAGAGCAGCACGCCTTGGAAGTCAGAAACCTTGATGTTTAATTGAACAATATCTCCCCTTCCTTTTTAGATTCCAGTAACATTTTTTTATAAACCAACTGGCAGGAGTTTTTATTCTGCTATAATATTTGGCAAGGAGGTGGCCATTGAAATCCTATACAGAATATCACTTGTTTAATACAGTTAACCAGGTGGAAATAATCAAAATAACAGAAAAGGTGGACGGCGCGGTTAAAAAATCAAACATTAAGGAAGGATTTGTTCTTGTTTT
>DATBWZ010000065.1:0-21807 GCA_036514535.1 bacterium | reverse complement strand
TGCGAAAATGTTGTTGCTGGCGCCGGATCTGTCAGGTCATCCGCAGGCACGTATATTGCCTGCACAGAGGTTATGGATCCCTTTTTTGTGGATGTGATACGCTCTTCAAGTTCGCCTAAATCGGTAGACAGCGTCGGCTGGTATCCCACTGCGGACGGAATCCTGCCCAGAAGCGCAGAGACCTCCGAGTTAGCCTGAACAAACCGAAAAATATTATCAATAAACAAGAGCACATCCTGTCCTTCTTCATCACGGAAATATTCTGCTGCAGTGAGCGCTGTCAATCCAACCCTTGCCCTTGCGCCGGGAGGTTCATTCATCTGCCCGTAAATCAGCGCTGTTTTGTCAATAACGCCCGATTCCTTCATCTCAAGCCAAAGGTCATTGCCCTCGCGGGTTCTCTCTCCCACGCCGCCGAACACAGAAAATCCGCCGTGTTCCATTGCCACATTGTGAATCAATTCCATAATGATAACCGTCTTGCCCACACCTGCGCCGCCGAATAAACCAATCTTGCCTCCCTTTGGATACGGGGCAAGAAGATCAATAACCTTGATTCCGGTTTCAAACATCTCCACCTCCGTTCTCTGATCCACAAAATCAGGAGCCGGTCTGTGTATAGGATAAAATTTCTTTGTCTGAAGCGGCGAGCCTTCATCTACGGGTTGTCCAATCACATTGAGGATCCTTCCGAGAGTATCCTTGCCCACGGGAATTGTAATTGGTGCGCCCGTGTTCAGAACCGGCAGACCCCTGCGCAATCCCTCTGTGGAATCCATCGCAATGCAACGGACGGTGTTCTCGCCGAGGTGCTGGGCAACCTCAACAGTGAGATTCCATTCTGCATCACTAATTCCAGAATTGGAAATTTTTAACGCAGTATAGATCTCCGGCAATTCACCATCCGAAAATTCAACATCAACAGCCGGACCGATAATCTGTTTTACTTTTCCGTGTTTCATTTTAATCCTCCGTGATTATAAACGGGCGCAATGCAGCGCACCCGGACATATTTATTTTGTACGCATAGATTCAACACCATTTATAATATCCATTAATTCCTTGGTAATAGAAGCCTGTCGGGAGCGGTTCATCTGAAGTGTAAGGTTATCAATCATATCTGCGGCATTATTGGTTGCAGAATCCATTGCGGTCATTCTTGCGCCGAATTCACTCGCTGTTGCTTCAAAGATCCCTGCCTGAATCCGGACAGACAGGTATTCATCTGACAGCCTGTTCAGAACGCTTAGAAAATCGGGTTCATAGATATAATTAATCATGCTGCGGCCGCCCGCTGCGGATTGTTTAAAGGGAAGCAACTGCAGTATCGTGGGCTTCTGTGAAAGCGCACTGTGGAATGTGCTAAAGAGCAGATAGACCTCATCCGCCCTGCCGGCGATAAATTCGCCCACTGCGTTTTTCTTAATCTCATCAAATATATCTTTTGAATATGTTCCGCCAAGCATTATGTATTCCTTTATTATATTCTGCCCTCTGCGCCTGAGATAATCCCTGCCGCGCCTTCCAACAGCGATGAACGAATATTCCCTGTCAATTCCCTTTGACCTTTTAAAACTCTCCAGTTCCTTAAAGATATTCATATTGTAACTGCCGCACAAACCCCTGTCTGCGCTTACCAATATTACAAGAATTTTTTTTGGCCCGGATGCGGATTTAAAATAAGGATGTTCTATGGCCTCGGACCTTTTCAAAATACCTTCCAGGGTTAAATTTAGCGCGTTTGTATAGGATCTGAACAGGGTTAGCTTTGATTGCGCCCTTCTCAATTTCGCAGCCGCAACCATTTTCATTGCCTTTGTGATCTTCTGGGTGTTTTTAACGCTGCGGATTATCTTTCTTATGTCTCTGAGTGTTCTCATCAGGGAACAAATGCCTTTTTGAAGTTATCAAGGGCATTTATTAATTTGCCCTTCCACTCATTATCTATATTTTTCTTTTCCCTTATCGCTTTGAGAATATCAGAATATTTTGCTTTTATAAAGGAAACCAACTCCGTTTCATATCTGCGCAGTGATTCCACTGGATACCCGTCAACGAATCCATTTGTACCTGCAAAGATAACAAGAATCTGCTCTTCCACCTGCATTGGTTTATACTGGGGTTGTTTCAGTAATTCTGTAAGCTTCATCCCCCTGTTAAGCTGCATCTGGGTAGCCTTATCCAGATCGGAAGCAAACTGGGCAAACGACGCCATCTCGCGATACTGCGCAAGTTCAAGCCTCAATCTTCCAGCTACCTGTTTCATTGCTTTGATCTGAGCGGAACCACCGACCCTGGAAACAGACAGTCCCACATTAATCGCCGGTCTGATGCCGGCATAGAACAGATCTGCCTCAAGGTAAATCTGGCCATCGGTTATAGATATGACATTTGTGGGAATGTATGCTGACACATCACCTGCCTGGGTCTCAATGATGGGAATTGCTGTAAGAGAGCCACCGCCTTCCTTTTCGCTTAGCTTTGCCGCCCGCTCAAGCAATCTTGAATGGAGGTAAAAGACATCGCCGGGGTATGCCTCCCTTCCAGGCGGCCTTCTCAGGAGCAGGGACAACTGCCGATAAGCCACAGCATGCTTGGAAAGGTCATCGTAGAACACGACAGCATGCCGCTTTGTGTCCCTGAAATACTCCCCTATTGTGCAACCAGCATACGGAGCAAGGAACTGCAACGGAGACGGGTCGCTTGCAGTAGCAGCAACAACAATTGTATACTCCATTGCGCCGAATTTCTTCAGTTTATCAACCACCTGCGCTACTGTTGAGCGCTTCTGTCCAATTGCAACATAAATGCATATTACACCGGTACCCTTTTGATTTATAATTGTATCCAGCACAATAGCCGTTTTCCCTGTTTGTCTGTCGCCTATGATCAACTCCCTCTGTCCCCTGCCAATCGGAATCATTGAATCAATTGCTTTTACGCCAGTCTGAAGCGGCTCCTTAACGGGCTGACGTTTAACTATACCAGGAGCTTTTAGCTCAATCCTCCTAAAAGATTTTGATTTTACAGATCCAAGCCCGTCAATAGGCTGCCCGAGGGCATCCACAACCCTGCCCATCATCTCGTCACCAACAGGGACTTCCGCAATCCTGCCCGTTCTTTTGACACTATCGCCCTCTTTGATATGTATATCTTCCCCCATTATCACAGCGCCTACGCTGTCTTCATCCAGGTTCATAGCTATTCCGTATACCTTATGCGGAAATTCTATCAGTTCTCCTGCCACCACATTATTTAATCCATAGATTCTTGCAATTCCGTCTCCTACGGAGATTACTGTTCCTGTTTCTGATAGTTCCACCGGCTGTTCAAAACCTTCAATCTGCTCCTTGAGTATTCTGCTTATCTCGCCTGCTTTCAACTCCATCCTTTATTCCTCCTTAAGTAGTTCTTTAAGACGGTCCAGCCGCATTTTCAATGAACCATCAATCACTGTTCCTTTGTATTTAAGAATTATTCCTCCGAGCAAAGAACCTTTCTGCCCAACATTCAGAAGTACACTTTTTCCGAGTTTATTTTCCAGGGCGCGTTTGATACTGTCAACGGCAGAAGGAGAACAGGCTTCCGAAGATATCAATTCCACCCGGATCCTGTTCTGTATTTCATCTGATAATTCGCGGAAGACTTGAATTATGTGTGGAAGAAGAGAGATGCGATTTCTCTTTGCAAGAAGCCTAAAAAAGGTCTGCGCTTTTCCGGAAAATGCCGCGAGTTTCAAAAATCTCTCCATCACATTTTCCCTCACATCCTTCTTCATTGACGGATTCAAAAACCATGCCCTTACAACATCGCTTGCGTTCCAGATTGTCTCCGCAAATGAAAAATCCCTTTCAAGAACAGGCATACTATCTTTTCCGGAGGATTCAATCAAAGCCTTAGTATATCTCCTTGCTATTGTTCTCTCAAGCATGGTCATCTCATTCTTCTATTTCCTATATCTTTTAAAAACTCATTCTCAAGCCGGTGCTGGTCATCTTTTGAGAATTCTTTTTTAATAATATCCGTTGCCTTCTCTACGGCAAGTTCAACAATTTCCCTCTTTAACTCCAGACGCGCCCGCAAAAGTTCTCTCTCTGCAATGATCTTTGCTTCCTGTCTTATCTTATCGGCAAGCGTCCGCGCAAGATTTCCTGTTTCCTTTTTGTGGATTTCAACACTGTTAATTGCCGCTGTCCGCATCTCCTCAATCTCTTTGTCTATATTCGCAATCCTGGCCGAAAACTCCCTGAAACGGCTCTCCGATTCATTAAGTACACGGTTTGATTCTTCTCTCTCTTTTTCAAAAAGCGCCCGCCTATTCTGCAGATATTCGCCGATTTTAAAAACCTTTTTGTTTGCATAAAGAAGAAGAAGAAAAAGAAGGAAAAAATTCAGGACAGACCATGCAAGGTTTATATTAAAGAACTCACTGGCATCGCTTGCAAAAGTCCTGTGGAAGGGCGTCAGTATTATAAGAATTACAAGCAATATAATCTTCACCTCTGTTTTAACCCCCGGCCAATCACGCGGGATGCAATCATGCCTGCAAATGCAGGAATTTCACTCTGCAACTTTGATTTCATACTTATGATGTCCGCTTCCGATCCCTTTCTTATTTCTTCAATTATTTTCTGCGCATCCTCTTTTGCCAATGAAATTACTTCTCTGTTATTCCTCTCTATTTCCGCTATCTTGGTTTCTGTCATAGTTTTAATTTCTGTTTTTGCCGCCAGACTTCTCCGCTCGTATTCCTGAAGAGCATTCTCTGCTTTTTCTGTCAGCTCTGTTGCTCTCTGCCTTGGAAGTACAACTATCTTTTCCCTTTCTTCAAGCCTTATCATTACTGCGCGGAATAAGGTCCTTTTCAAAAATTGCCAAACGATAATAAACACCACAAGGTTTATTAAAACAAGTTTTATATTCTCAATCGAGATGATGTCGGCAAATCCCTGCATTTATCAGAAACTCCTCTATTTGCCTTCCGAATACGAATTTCTATCGGTCTTGCCCATTTCGCAATTGCCGTTAAAAACTCCGCCTTCTTCAATTATAAGTATTGGGGTTTTTACCGATCCGTCCACCTTTCCGCTTCTGGAAATCTCCATTTTTTCCCTTACGGTCACTTCTCCTTTTAACTCGCCATTCAGAATGAGAGCGCCAACTTCTACCTTTCCCTCAATCTTCGCGTTTTCGCCCACAACAAGTTTTCCGCTGCTTGAGATCTCGCCGGAAAACTTGCCGTCAATTCTTACCATGCCTTCAAAGAGCAATTTGCCTTCAAATTTTGCATCGCTGCCAAGCAGTGTGTGTATTTCATCCATTGCTACGTCTTTTTTCTCAAACATTTCGCGCCCCCTTTTTACCAAGATAGTCTCATTTTTGTAACATTCAAAATTTGCCTTGTCAAACCTTTTTCTATTTTTTCAGGCGACCGGTAATATCTTCAAGATCATCAAGGCTGTTAAAATATATCCTGAGCCAACCGGAGCCTTTTTTCTGCATATGGATAATTACCTTCCGCTGGGTAGCCCGCTGTAATTCCTCTACAAAATTCCTAAGATGCGGATCCTGTTTTTTCTCATGCGGGCGCCCGTCGGTCCTAAGTTTCCTGACAAGCAATTCTGTTTCCCTTACAGACAATCCCTTCTGGCGGATAAGTTCAAGCGCGGATATTACTCGCTGAACAGAGTCCAGGGAAAGAAGTGCCCGGGCATGCCCCTCGGTAATGCTTCCGATCCGGAGCGCATCCTTTACCTTGTCCGGAAGTTTAAGCAGTCTCAGTTTGTTTGTCACAGTTGCCCTGTCCCTGGAAACCTTCGCTGCTACCTCCTCCTGGGTAAGGAAAAATGCATCTATCAATGTCCGGTAGCCCTCTGCTTCCTCAAGGGGATTAAGACCAGCCCGCTGTAGGTTTTCAATCATCTGAAGTTCAAGGCACTCTTGGTCGTTTGCGTCCCGCACAATCACCGGCACATCCTTCAACCCTGCTTTCTGCGCGGCCCTCCACCGCCTCTCACCGCATACCAGTTGAAACACTCCCTCTTTTTTTCTTACAATCAACGGCTCAATTACCCCTTTTTCCCCGATGCTGCTGGATAATCCCTCCAGTTCTGTTGTTGAAAAATCCTTGCGTGGCTGCAATGGATTAGGGATAATCTGCTCTACTCCGAGAACAAGGAAATTTCCCTTTTTCTTTTCGGGAATCAGCGCTGCAAGCCCTTTTCCCAAGGCCTTTCTCTTATCCACTCAATCCTCCTTATACCTTTCTGTACAAACTATACCTTTAGGGATATTTCCATATCGCCTGGATAACCATTTCTGTCAAGAACCTCCCTGGTCAATTCAATGTAACTTTGCGATCCCCTGGAGTGGGTGTCGTAAAGAAGGACGGGTTTCCCAAAACTTGGGCTTTCGCTGATTTTAACATTTCTCGGAATAACCGATTTAAAAACCAGCCCTCCAAAGTGCCTTCTCAATTCATCCACTACCTGGTGGCTCAGATTGTTCCTCGCATCAAACATGGTGAGGAGTATGCCTTCAATCGTAAGCACTGTATTGAGATTTTCAACTATTTCCTCTTTTGTTCTAAGCAGCTGGGATAATCCCTCCATAGCATAGTATTCGCACTGCACGGGAATTAACAGGGAATCAGCGGCAGTCATAGCATTTACAGTGAGTATTCCCAATGACGGCGGACAATCTATTATTATGAACGGATATTCGTTCCGGATATTCTTTAAGACATTCCGGAGCAGGAATTCCTTATGGTCCATATCCATCAATTCAACCTCGGCACCGAACAATTCCTGACTGGATTGAATTATATCCAGATGTTCAATCTCGGTCTTAACTATTAATTCTTTCACTCCCGACTTGTTAATCATTGCATCGTAAATGCTTCCTTTTTTGCGTGATGAATCAATGCCTACTCCACTCGTGGCATTTGCCTGGGGGTCAAGATCTATCAGCAGCACCGGCGCTTCTGCTATTGCAAGCCCGGTACCGAGATTCACTGCCGTTGTGGTTTTGCCGACTCCGCCCTTCTGATTGGCTATGGCTATTATTTTGCCCATTTCTTAACAAGGATACTATTTATATCAATTATAGTAAAGATTTTTCTGTGTTGAAATGTCTTCAATTTAATGATGTTTCACGTGAAACATTATTCCTTTTTTATAACAGCAATGCCCCTGATGCCCTTTCCCCTGGGGAGGACAAATTCCCGAGCCTGACCCATTTTAAGCCCCTTTTCCTTTATTATGCCCTCTGCTTCCATTACCGCGCTCCTCCATTCCTTTCCAAGCATGCATATAATAGATCCTTCTGGTTTTGCATAGGGTTCGGCAATTTCAATATACTCTGCGACCCGGGCAAACGCCCTAGATATCACGACATCCAAAGTTCCCGCCATAATTTTTGTAAAAGCAGCATCCTCAGCCCTCTGCTGGAGACTACTTGCATTACCCAACCTGAGCAATCTTATAATGTGTTTTAGAAAAATAACCTTTTTCTCTGATGAATCAAGGAGGAGCAATCTGACTGATGGCTTTATGATCTTAATAGGAATCCCTGGAAAACCGGCGCCTGAGCCTATATCCAGGAGGAACGCATTTTCGGGAATAAATCTTGCCACAAGCAGGGAATCAATAAAATGCTTTATGGCAATATCTTCCTCGGATTCAATCGTTGTCAGGTCGGTCCGCTGGTTCCATACTTTTAATTCCTCCGAATATGCGCGGAATTTTTCCAGAGCGTCTTCGTCAGCATCAATCTGCGCCTCTGCAAGGCATATTTTTAAAACATCCAGGAAAGCCATTTATTCTCTTGCCTCTCTTGGTTTATTCGCCCTCAAAGCGTAAAGCAACAAGGATAGCGCTGCAGGGGTCATTCCCTGGATGCGGGACGCCTGCCCGAATGAAATGGGCATTATTCTTGTAAGCTTTTCTTTAAGCTCTCTTGATAATCCCGGAAGGTCAGAATAATTAAATTTCAACGGAATTCTTTCGTTTTCATAATGGCAAAATCGTTTAACCTCTTCTACCTGACGCTTTATATATCCCTCAAACTTAACCTCTGTTTCTATTTCCGAGGCAACAGCGCCATTAAGTACATAATCCCCGCCAAACACCCTTACGAGAGAGGAATACGATACCTCCGGCCTTCTCAGCAATTCAATGAGTCTAGTAGGCTTTTTAATTGGCGGGGTGTTATTAATTTCCTTTAACTTCTTTGATGTTTCGGCAGTAGGATATATTATTGCGCCAGAAAGTCTGAAAATCTCTTTATTTATCAATTCCTTCTTTCTCAATAACGCCCTATATTCCTGTTCAGATACAAGCCCAAGATTATAACCTGTCTCCCTCAGTCTCAGGTCGGCATTATCCTCCCTTAGGAGCAGCCGGAATTCTACCCGGGAGGTAAACATCCTGTAAGGCTCTGTCACGCCCTTTGTTACAAGATCATCAATAAGCACCCCAATATAAGCCTGCTCCCTGCCCAGTATAATGGGCGCCTTCCCCTTAGCCTTCAGACAGGCGTTTATGCCTGCAATAAGCCCCTGTGCCGCAGCTTCCTCGTACCCGGATGTTCCGTTGATCTGTCCCGCAAGAAAGAGGTTTTCCACCGGTTTTGTCTCCAGCGTATGCCTCAGATGCCCCGGGTCAACAAAATCGTACTCTATTGCATATCCGGGCCTTGTAATCTCAACCCCCTCAAGTCCATTAATAGTCCTTAGAAACTCTTCCTGAACCACTGCTGGAAGGCTTGAGGACAGGCCATTAGGGTATATTTCATCGCTATTCAACCCCTCAGGTTCAAGAAATATCTGATGCCGGAGGCGGTGTGGAAATTTTACTATTTTATCTTCAATAGAGGGGCAGTACCGCGGCCCTATTCCCATAATAACCCCGGAATACAGCGGGGATTTGTCAAGGTTTTTCATTATTACATCCCTGGTAGACTCATTTGTGTATGTTATGTAGCAGGGAACCTGCGCTCTTGTTATGGCTGGCGTTGAAAAGGAGATAGGCAGAGGTGGATCATCGCCATTCTGCTTGTTCAGACAGGAAAAATCTATTGTGCTGCGCCTGAGCCTTGCAGGCGTTCCGGTTTTCAGCCTGCCTGTCCTGAATCCCAGAGACTGCAAGCTCTCTGTAAGCCCGGCAGCATGGGGTTCGCCAAACCTTCCGCCCTTTTTCCTCTCCATCCCCACATGTATGAGCCCATTGAGAAAGGTTCCGGTAGTCAGGACCACTGCCCGGCTGAAAAACCTTTCGCCTGATTCAGTTTCCACACCCGCAACCATGTTTGAAGTTACAAGGATTTTTTTTGCAACTCCCCTAAAAATTGAGATATTTTTATGATTGAGAATGGTATTTTTCATCCGCTGATTATAACCTACCCTGTCGCATTGAACGCGGGATGAGACAACTGCTTGCCCCTTACTGGTATTCAGCCTGCGGAACATAATGCCGGTCTCGTCGGCAGCCTTTGCCATCTCGCCGCCAAGTGCATCAATTTCCCTCACAAGTTGCCCCTTTCCCACCCCGCCAATAGCCGGATTGCATGACATGAGGCCTATCTTTTCAATATCAATGGTAATCATAAGAACATTGCCGCCCATCCGTGCTGCCGCAAGCGCGGACTCGCATCCTGCGTGTCCACCGCCCACAATAATTACATCGTATTCGGTATCCATAGTCTAATATATGATAACAACAGAGTTTGCCAAAGGCAAATTAACTCGCTCCTGCCTGAGCGAGGCAATGGTAAAGAATTTTCAGCTCACGGGCGGGACTGCGCAGAACGCGCGAAATTGCTGTGATGTTTCACGTGAAACATTTTATCCCGAATCGCAGGATAGCCCCTAATTTGCCACTTTAAAAATGGCGCGCTTTATTTTCCGATGCAGAATTCGCTGAAAATCCTGTCCATAAGGGATTCTTCTATCTCTTCCCCAAGAAGCTCACCGAGAGGTTTTATCGCGCGGTGGAGTTCGTCAGACACAATCGCCATCGGAGCGCTATCTTTTATATCATTGATTGTATTTTCAATCCCATTAAGGGACCGGCGTAGGCAATCAAGATGTCTAACCCTTGTTACCATTCCTGGTTCAACCGGAGGTATGACGCCAAGGCATAAAGACTTAAGATTCTGCCTCAGATCGGCAATTCCCGCCCCTGTTTTTGCAGAAACACAGACGGATTTAAATTTTTTTAAATAAGATGGAATATTTCCCTGTTTAATGCTTGGCAGAAGATCCATTTTATTCAACACTGCTATTCCATTCTTTCCGGAGACTATCTCGGTAAAACTAAAATCCTCATCTTTGAGTTCCAGAGAGGCATCAATAACCATAAGAAAAGCGTCTGCGCTCCTTGCCACCTCGTTGGCTCGTCTTATCCCCTCTGCTTCTACACCTTCTCCTGTCAGCCAAAGCCCTGCAGAATCAACAAGCCTTACTGTTATCCCATTGAGAGCCAGTTCCTCTTCTATGTAATCCCTTGTGGTTCCAGGTTCATGGTGGACAATAGCACGATCCCTGCCGAGAAGGGCATTAAAAAGACTGCTTTTCCCGACATTGGGCTTTCCTATGATCTGTATAAGAAGCCCATCTTTTATCATCCTTCCTGTTTTATAGGATGAAACAAGCGCATCAATTTTTGCCTTTATACTAAGCAGCCCTCCGAGTCTTTCTTCTAAATTTTGCGATTCATCCACACTCTCCGGAAAATCAATGCCGGCATCAATCCCTGAAAGAAGCGCAAGAAGTTCGTCCCTGATTTCTTCAATCCTTTTTGAAAGGGAGCCTTTCAGCTGATTCAGCGCCAGCCTTGCGGATTCACTGCCGGCAGCATTCACAAGATCAAGAATTGCCTCTGCTTCCACAAGATCAATCTTGCCATTTATAAATGCTCTTTTTGAAAACTCCCCTGGAAATGCCGTTCTAACCCCTAATTGATTAATTTCCTCAAGCAACCTGGACAGTATTGCAGGGCTGCCGTGACAGTGGAATTCAACCGTATCCTCGCCAGTGTAAGAATGCGGGGCATTCATACACACGCAGAGTCCTGCATCTATCACGATTGACTTTAAGTCAACTATTTCTCCGTAGTACATCTTGTGCGATTTAAACTCATTATTGCCGTTGCGGGGCATGAAAAGCCTCCGGAGCACATCCATCGCCATCCTGCCCGAGACCCTGACAATGCCCACCCCACCCCGGCCCGGCGGTGTGGCGATTGCCGCAATGGTGTCATTGAGGTGCATAATTCAGATTATAGCATACTTTAGCAGGTTGAAAGACAATGGCTGACATCTAAAATTAGTGATTCTATATAATAGGGCGGGGCATGGACACCCAATTCTTGTCTTGACTGAAAAATTCTTGAAGTTGCTACTTCAGCGTATCCACAACCTTAAATTCAGAAGGATTAATAACTGAGATGGTATTGGAGCTGTAATTGCTTACATATACAAAATTATTAGAACCAACAGCAATGCCATAGGGCAAGCCTGCCGCTTTTAATCTTTCTGAAGAAGTAGTTATACTAAAGGTATCGTCCTCGGTTGCGGGATTGTCTCCTGAAATTATGTTAAACTGGATCTCCCCTTTGCCAGAAACATACGGGACATTCTCTGTTGCCCTTGCCCGCTGTATTCCCGAAACCGACCCCTTCACCAGATACGGGGACCCTTTAATATTATATGCAATCCCATCCTGGGTCTGGCTGAATGACTGGGAGACTCTGAGCGTGTTTGCATCAACAACTTCAGAGATTATGTAATCCCCGGTAATCTCTTCCGTGGCAATTGATAAACGGTCTCCGCTGTTGACGAGTTGAGGAAAGTCTGCGGTCAAATCCACAAAGAGGTCGCTGCCTGCCGCCACACTGCCGGTATTCTTCTGGGAATCAAATATCTTTCCGAGATAAATAACCTGCCAGTCCTCGGATTTAGTATTGCATGGCGACAGAACAAAATCCTGGATTTCAGGGTTTGATGCGTTTCCGGCGTCTGCAAATCCTTTATAATTATGTGAAACGCTTCTAGCGGGACATCCAGTAGCGCTATCATAAAAGTCAACAAAACCCATGCCATCTGCAATTGCAATTCGTTCGGCATAATCTGCAGCGCTTGGCAGAAGAGAGATCCCCATCGGAGCCCCGTTAAGTTTCAACGGAAGTTCCCCATATCCAAAGCTTTCGTTCTGAACAATTTCATTTCCTGAATTGAGATCAATTTTTTTCAGTTGCGCATCCGTTGTTACAATGTAAATTGTTTCACCACCACCCACAACATTTGCCATTCCTGGTTCAGAAGACAGCGGGATTTCTTTGGTAAAAACGGTGCTGATGGGATTGGCATAATCTAGCATCCTCAGCGCTTTAGGCTCCGAAAACAGAAGAATAATTGAGTCTGTGCCCTTAAAGAAAACTCCTGCCGGTATTTGATTGGGAAAGACAATCCGCTTCTCGGTAATGCTGAGCGAACCGGCTGCCTCTGTATCTATCACACGGAACTCACCAATATTTCCGTTCCATGTGGTAATATATGCCCTGCCTGCGGCATAAGGGTCGGCAACAACGGATGTTATATCTCCATCAATAGACATAACGGCGCTGGCGCCAGGATTCAAAATATCGTAAACAGTAAGCCCGGCCATTCCCGCAACAAATAAAAACCTGCCATCAGGGCTCACTGCCAGCCCCTTTATAATACCAAGGGTATCAATGTTCTGTCCATCAGCGCTGGCATTTATATCAAAAGGATGGAAATCAGACAAGTTTACTCCGTAAATAAAGTGGCTGAAGACACCGCCAATGAAAAGAATCTGGCCTTCTCCATGTATAATATTTGGTGCAATTGCAAGGGGTCCAGGCGTCACAAAATTGCTGGATGGCCTGCCCGCTCCGCTATTACAGGACAAAATTGCGGATAGGACGAGCAGCGTTATTGCGAAGGAAATTCTTTTACATCCCATGTACCCACCTCAACCCTTGATATTGAATTTCCCCTGAAATTAGCCGTGAAAACAAATCTGCCATCCTGAGTGACAATAACTTCTTCCGGCCCATCGCCTGTAGTAATATCCCTGACTATATTTCCTGTCGCTGACTCAATTACAAAAAGGGTATTTTTAGAGTATTCGGTAACAAAAATATATCTTCCGCTCCCATCTATTGCTATTCCAGCGGGTTTATCTCTTAGCGGCACAAAGTTGATAATTCCTCCGGTTGCGGTATCAATAACTCCCACTGCCGGCGGTGTTCTCATGGCGGCATACAGGGTCTCGTCATTCAGAGCGAGACCTCTTGTATCCAATCCGGTCAAGGACCCGGCAAGATTTATAGACTCTGAATAAATAGCCATGTTTTCAATATCCATTCTTACAATATAAGCGCCGAGCTCTCCGGATATATATGCTGTTTTATAATCCGGAGAAATAACAATGGATGTCGGCCTGTAGCCATGAATGCTTATTGGAAGAACGATTCTTCCAACCTCGCGCCGGTTCACAAGATCAAAAACCGCAATGGAATTCTGTTGTAAATCCGTAATCAACGCTAAATTTCTTGAATCATCAACGGCGATACCGAAAGGGTCTTCACCTGTATTTATTTGCCAGTCAACGCTTTTATTATCAAGATTGAAACTCAGCAAACTGTTTCCGTTCCTCTCTGTAATAAGCATGTATCCAATTCCTTCGTTTTTCCAGAGCCCCACCCTTGCCATAAATCCTGAATCTTCCTTTCCTGCTTCCCATTGTCCGGTTATATCGCCGGTCTCTGTATTCATTTCAGATATATAGCCCAAACAGAATTTCATAGAGGTATCCGCATTAATTATATATAAGCGCCCGTTATATTCAATAAGACCGGAGGGATTTGCCAGTTCTCCTGATCTGGGGTGACTGCATTCGGGGGTGTAGGAACAACCTGAATAAAAAACAAACACCAGCGCTAAGGTAAAACCATACTTCATCCCTTTACCTTTTTATTAATGTAAAGCTGCTGAACAATGGAGAGGCCATTGCTCACAGCCCAATAAAGGTTAAGCCCTGAAGGAAGGTTGTAGAGCATAAATGTAAGGAATACCGGCATCCACATCATTATCTTCATCTGCTGGGGGTCGCCCATCTGCGGTGTAAGTTTTTGTTGAAAATACATAGTGCCACCCATCAGGAGCGGCAAGAGCCTGAAAGCTAAAATATAACCCATAATCGGCATGGAGAAGAGAGCCTCCGGTGAGGAGAGGTCGTTAATCCAGAGAAAAAATACTGCATGTCTTAATTCAATGGCATTCATCAGCACTTGATAGAGCGCAATAAATACCGGGATCTGAACAACCATGGGGAGGCATCCGCTAAACGGATTAACCTTGTATCTCCTGTAGAGTTCAAGCATTTCCTTGTTTAACTTTTCCTTATCTTTTGCATATTTTTTCTGGAGATCCTTCATTATCGGCTGAATTTGCTGCATTTTTTTCATGCTCCGAAAACTGATTATAGAGAGCGGAAAAAATATAATCCTAACAAGCAATGTAAGTATTATTATTGCAACACCGTAATTCCCGCTAACGCCATACAGCCATTTCAATACAATAAGCAGGGGTGATGCAATAGACTGAAACCAGCCAAGATCCACAGCTTTCTCAAGACCATGGTTCATAACCTTAAGCATAGAATAATCTTTCGGTCCTATAAACAGGCTGAAGTTATATTCGGCATTCCCTTTGGTTGGTATTACGAGCGGTTCATACTGATATTTAAGAGTATACAGATCGCTGGACAGATCTGTGACAGCGCTTGCGCCTTCTTTTACCTTCGGGATAATCGCAGAGATAAAATAGTGTGTCTCATAAGCGAACCATTCAATCCGTCCGCGAAACTCCTTTCTTTCTCCATTTTTAAGGGTCTCCCTCTTGGTCTTGTTGTCCATCAGGACAACTGTGCCTACATGAAAACTCTCCCGCTTTTTGCCCGTGTGAGGCTTGTCATACCATCCGATGAAAAACTGTTCTTTTAGCGGCGCCTCTTGAAGATTCGTAATCCTGACATCCATCTCAATTCTGTAGGAGTCCTTAAAGAAGCGAAACTGTTTTTCTATTCTGAATTTTTCCTCCGCCTCCCAGATAAACTTAAGCGTTTCATCCTCATAAACCCTGATAAAATCCCTGTCCGCATTGAATATCAGGTGGTCCGGAAGGTTAAATTCGGTGTTCAAACTTGTAGCTAACGGAAAACTATTATTTGTCGGTGTAACAAGTTCTATCGGGGAAGACTCCGGGTTTATATCATCCCTGTATTTTTTAAGTTTGAATGATTTTAATCCTGCATCCTGCGTAGTAAAAACAGCGGTATAAAGGGAATTTTCAACAACAATGTCTTTTGATGAACCCGGACCAGTTGATTTTACAGGTTCAAGCGTCTTTTCCGCAATCCTGCTCTCTACCGGAGTAACGGGCTCCGGCTTTACAACCTCAGATGGTTGAGGCACAGGCCGGATTTTTCTTATGCCCCTTTTTTTCACAATCCATGACTGGTACAGGAACAGCAGAAGAAACGACAGAATCATAGCTATCCAAAGTCTTTTTTCCATCGTTCACCTCAGGGGGTCATAGCCTCCCGCACTAAATGGATTGCATCTGAGAATTCTCCCGACTGACAGGATTGCTCCCTTCAGAAATCCATATTTACGGATGGCGTCTTCTGCGTAATGCGAACAGGAGGGATAAAAACGGCACTGAGCAGGGAATAAGGGCGACAAAAAAATTCTGTAAAATTTAATAAATAAGACTCCGACCTTGCTCAAAAAGAAACCCATTAACCTTTCGTCAGCGGAGTCAACTCCGCCGCAACATCCTTATACACCAATTTATCGCAACCCTTGCGTGCTATGACTACAAAATCTTTGCTCTTTAATTCATACTGGTGGAGTCTGAAAAATTCTCTAAGCAATCTTTTGACGCGATTCCGTACGGGGGCATTGCCAACGGCCTTTGTTACTGTAATGCCGAGCCTCGGGTGCGCCAGACCGTTCTCCATTCCGAACACCACAAAATGATCAAACATATTCTTACCGCCTGTCATCATAACTTTTTTGAATTCGCTTCCTTTTTTTATACGGAGCTTTACGGGAAAGGTATATCGGACCTTTTCTTGATTCACAAAATGTTTACTTTTCGTAAACGGACACAGTCAGTTGGTGTCTTCCCTTTGCTCTCCGCCGCTTCAGCACCTTCCTTCCATTCGCCGAAGCCATTCGCACAAGAAAACCATGCACCCTTTTTCTTCTTAAGTTATGTGGTTGAAATGTCCTTTTCATAATCTTATTATTATAATTTTAATTTACGTTAAATGTCAAGGTTTCGTCTATCTTTTTTTTGCTAACCCGACAAACTCTATTATTTTATCAAACGGTACGCCAACAGGGCACAAAAATTCCGAGCTCTCCTGCCATAGCGCCAGATTCCTTTGATAACACTTTTGATTCGTATCGTAGAGGTTTCGTGAAATAACATCTATAAGAAACCGCGGATCGTCCCACAGAGAATTCTCCGGGGAAAAGCTGATCCCGCACAGCCCGCAATTTATGCATCTGCTAAAAGAAGCGTACCCATCCCTTGCATTATTTTCTATGCTGAATATCCCCTCTGGCTCAAATTCCGACCTCAGAATGGATTCTTCATCCCTCCGTATAAAAAAACGTTTTAAAAGAATCTTAAAAAAAACTATTCCGAGAAAAATTATGCTATACAGAAATTTCATGCCGCATCCTGGGATGCTGAATAGCCCGAATAAACTGAGCCTGACATCCCTACACCGCTGAATTGCTGTATAATACTACCGGCTGCAAAAAGATTTTCTAAAAAAACCTCGCCGTATTCATTTAGCGGACGGAGCAATTCATCAACCTTAACTCCAACCCTGAACCCGGCATGCTCGTCCCAGTATGAATCATTGTACAGAACCTCGTATCCGGTGAGCGCCCTTTTACCATTAAAAATAGGCAAACCGAAGAGCGGCTCAACGAATTGTCTTCCGGATTTAATCCCGCCCCCAATAAATCTTCCCGGCGCATATATAATTTTCCCTGCATTCATTATCTCCTTTGTGTCGCCGGCAATCTTAATTCCGGTTATCAACCTTCCCGACAGCGTAAACCCCGCGCCCATTGAAGGGATAAAATTTATCCCTCTTTTTTTCAATGCCATTCTTATTGCCCTTAACAGCCTGATTCCATTTACAGAGGGAATAACTGAGAGCAGTTCTCCTATTTCAGGCTTCAGCCCTTTCTGCAACTCTCTGAAAATTTCCGCCGAAGAATCTATTCCCAGCACAGCAGGGAATATGACTGCATCGTAATCCATGATGTCATTAAGCCTGAGAATGGTTTCAATAAACCGGGCTCTGTATTCCTTTTCCTCAAGCAATCTGGCAAGGGTTATCTTTGAAATCCAGGCATCGCGGACAATAGATTCCAGTTTAATTCTGCGCACACCCCATCCAGCGGTCAACTCTGGATATTTTTCCCTGAATCTACTGCAGATTAATTCGGGAATGTATTCGCGGAGATTTTCAAAACCAATAAATAACACGCGCTTTTTAAAAAGATTGCTTGTTTCCGAAACCCCTGACATTTCGGAGTATATCCCTGTTTCTATTGCCCCTCCATTCTCTGCAAGAATTTGTTTGGTTTCATTCCTATGGAACTTGAATGTATATCCGCCGTCATGCAATGCATCTACAAAAAGATCCATTGCCTTGTAAGGGTGCCCTGGCGCAAATACAGCGCCGGAGAAAAATCCTGCGGCAGAGGCTGGGTTTGATATTACTGTAACATCCTTCCCGTTTGCACTTGCCCCTAATGCCGCGCTAAACCCTGCGGGTCCGCAGCCAATTACAATAACCTCAGCCTCCATGTCCTGTCCGCCATAACTGGAATATGAACCGATTCATCTCCTCCTGCGGCGCCTGGTTATAATTCAAAACCGGCATGCGCTTTTGCCATGTTTTCTGAAGGAATTCCTGAATCATTCCATCCATTTCATCTATTGACAACTTGAGTTCCTCGGCAAGAATCCAGGATCCCCTTAACAGGCATTGTGCACCATGGCAAGGGCCTGTTCCGAAACCTGTCCGCCTGCTCAGGTCAAGCAAGCTTTTTGCCATCTCTTTCCTCACCGCATACCGTATCTCTGCTTCCAGCACTGACTCGCAAATGCAGACCGGCGATCTTCCTGTAGCATCCCCCGCCTCCATCACTGAGTGAATTCTTGCGCCATACCTTGCAATCAATCTTCTTGCAACAAAAGCGGGGATACCGTACTGCTTCCCGATCTCCTCCGGATCCTGCATCTCTTCTCCGCCTGGCAACGGAACAAGGTGCGTTCTGCATCTTGCGTTTATTCCGAGTTTTTCACAGGCAAGGTCTGTCGCTTCTTCAGACATAAGCCTGTAGCTTGCAAGTTTTCCGCCAGCAATGGATATTATCCCTGAAATCCCCTCTACCTTTTCATGGTCAAAGACCCTGTGGTATCTTGACAGGTCATCCTCGTTTTTCCCCCATTCAAAAAGTGTAACCCTGATACCTGAGGTTGTGCTTATTATTCTGTAATTCCTTATATCCGGCAGAGCGCTCTCCATCCCCTGGAGAAGGTATTCCACCTCATCCTGTGTTACGCTCTGGTTATCCGGGTCTCCATAGTAATCATCGTCTGTTGTGCCGAGCAAGGACATGTTTTTGTATGGAATTATAAATATCTGCCTTCCATCAACGGCCTTGGCAATTACACCGTAATTGGAATACCTCCTTTCAAAAACAAGGTGCACGCCCTTTCCGGGTCTTATCTTCACATCCAGTCCAGCCCCCCTGCTCAGGTTCATTATCCAGGGGCCGGAAGCATTGACTATAAGTTTAGCGAACACTTCTCTGTATCCTCCATTATCGCTCACACGAATTCCCTTCGCCCTGCGGCCTTCAATAAGAAAACCCACAACCTCGGCTGGTTTAAGGACTGCGGCGCCGTGCTCCCGGGCAGAAAGAGCATTAAGAAGGCACAGCCGGTGAGAATCTATTCCCCATTCATCCATGGTAACAGCGCCAATTAAATCTTTCCGGAGACCGGGCTCTATCCGGAGGGCTTGTTCTTTTGTGAGCCGTGTATGCGGTTTGCCTCCCTTCAGTACTGCAAATTTGTCGTATGCCTCAAAATATGCATCAATGAGGTTAAGGTTTATTCTGCTGAATTTCTCCCGCGACGTAACTGGTATCAAAAAGGGTATTCTGAATATCAGATGATGCGCGATCTTTTGTATATAACCGCTGTCCAGGCATGATTTTTTCGTTGTCTCCACATCATGGAGCATGTACCTTGCTCCGCCATGAATCATGCCGCTGCTTGCTCCGGTGGTCCCGGCGCCAAAGTCATCTTTCTCCACAAGCAGGGTTTTGATTCCCCGCATTGCGCAGTCCCTCGCAATACCGGTCCCGTTGACCCCTCCGCCAATAACAATCACATCGTAGCGGTTATCCATTTATCCTTTTTCCCCGGAGAACATAGCTTTTTCGCCATCTGATCTCAGCAAATCACAGCATTCGGAGCCACCTTTACCGCATATTACCGAAAGATGGCGCAAAAAATACGTATAAAAACGCGCTCGCTGCGCTTATTGATTTTTAAAATATTCCGCAATTTTTTCCACCACATATCCCTGCTCTTCCGGCGTCAATCCCGGATAAACAGGCAATGCAAGGACCTCGCGGGATGCTTTTTCTGTCTCTGGAAAATCGCCCTTTCTATATCCTAAATATCTGAAGCACGGCTGCAAGTGAAGTGGCAGCGGATAATATACCTCTGAGCCAATATTGTTCTGAGAAAGAAATTCCCTTACTCTCTCTCTTGCTTTTTTTATTCTTATTACGAACTGATGATAAATATGTTTGTATCCTTCGGCAACATACGGCAGGGACATATCGGAAAGAATGCCTTGCGTTATACAGGCTTCCCTGTACCTGCCGGCAATTTCTTCTCTCTCCTTATTCCATTTATCCAGAAAATCCAATTTTATCCTAAGTCCGGCAGCCTGGAACGCATCAAGTCTGCTGTTGTATCCAAGTATTACATGCTCATATTTTTTTCTTTTCGCGCCGTGACCCCTGAGCATTTTAAGCCTTTCTGCGATCTTCACCGAATCAGTTACAACCATTCCACCATCGCCAAAGCCGCCGAGGTTTTTGGTGGGGTAAAATGAGATGCAGCCGGCAATTCCAATACCCCCTGCTTTTTTAACGATTTTATTGACGCTGCATTCTGCTCCGAGCGCCTGGGCTGCATCTTCAACCACGGGCATCCTGAACTCCCTTGCCAAATCCAGAATCCTCTCCATATCAGCGCACTGCCCATAAAGATGCACAGGCATAATACATTTTAATCTGTATTCTCCGCCCATTTCTTTTATATACCAGCCGGATTTCTTTTTCTTTGCTCCTTTCCTCAAAAATCTATCAAGTTCTTCAGGGCACAAATTGTAGGTCTTTCCGCTTATGTCCGCAAAAATCGGATGTCCTCCTGCATGGACAATTGAACTTGCAGTGGCAATGAATGAGAATGGGGTTGTAATCACAGCATCGCCGGGCTCAATCCCAATAGCCTTAAGGGAAAGCAAAAGTGCATCTGTACCTGAAGCAACGCCGATCCCGAAACGCACGCCGCAGTATCCGGCAATCTCCTTTTCAAGCGCCTCCACCTCAGATCCCAGCACGAACGATTGGGCATTCATCAACGCGCCCAAAGATTTACTCACTTCTTCGTAATACAGAGAGGAAGTTCTTTTAAGATCAAGAAAGGGTATTTTCATTAAAAATTATCCTCCGGTAATTCGTAGTAAATTAACCCCTATCAAAAATACCTAACCTTTAGTGAATCGTCAAGAAATTTCAATTCACATTATTTTGAAGCAATATCCGCAACCCGCCGCATCTCCTGAATGGTTTTTTTATAGTCGGCGGTCTTAAAAATTCCAGAACCGGAGGCAATTACTGTGGCGCCTGCTCCCGCAATCCCTGCAATATTATCCAGTTTGACCCCGCCATCAATGGCAAGTTCTATTTTTGAATAATTACTTTCGTCCAGTATTTTTCTAATCTCCTTTATCTTCGGAAGCGCCTCCGGAATGAACTTCTGGGCGCTGAACCCGGGGTAAACCGTCATAACAAGTACCCAGTCGCATCTGGCAAGAATCTTTGGGGATAGTTTTGACTCCGGGGTATCAGGATTAATGGATATACCGGCAAACTTATTCATGGTCCTGATCCTATCCAGCAACCCAATTGGATTCTTTGTCGCCTCAATATGAAAAGTAATCACATCGCTCCCCGCCCTTGCAAACGCCTCAACATATTTCTCCGGATTCCGGATCATAAGATGCACATCAAGTGGCACTTTCGTTATCCGCTTAACGGACTCAACAAGGCCTGGGCCGAATGTAATGTTATCAACAAAGTGACCATCCATAACATCAATGTGTATGTAGTCCGCACCTGCTGATTCAATTGCCTTTATCTCGTCACCAAACCTCAAAAAATCAGCCGAAAGAATGGATGGCGCAATCTTAATCATTTTTCCTCCCTGTATCCATGCCTAATTTAATAAGCCTCTCAATCTTGTGTCCTACGATAAAATCACTGCAACTTATTCTCCTGCCGCCTTCCAGTTGCAATTCCCCGATTTTCAGAATATCCCTGCCCGTTTGAACATAAATTCCGTTTTTCTGAACATCAACAATTGTCCCGGGAGGTTTATCCG
>DATBWZ010000064.1:0-2778 GCA_036514535.1 bacterium | reverse complement strand
GGCAAGAGTCTCTATGCCGTGCCACCCCTTTTCCATGGAGAGTTTGACAAGCCTGGATACCGGAACACCGGCACCAACAGAGAGCAAAATTTCCTTATCCATATCATCTATCTTGATTGACTTAAATCCATTTTTCAGATTTACAGTTATCCCCCTTATGCCGCCATCTTTTACGAGAATATTGGTTCCATATCCGATGTATGTCACCGGCAGGGATTCGCTCTTTGCAAATGCTGAAATTTTTATCATATCTTCTTCATTTTCAGGACAAACCATGCAATCCGCAGGTCCTCCTATTTTAAACGATGTATGCCCCTTCATGGAAACGCTGAACGCTGCCTTTCCGTCAAACTCCTTAACAAGAATATCCCTGTGCTTTTCATCAAGGCTTCCATACCGTTTCTTTTTTCTCCAGAGAAATGCCATAATACCTATTCCAGCCTCCTTAGAATTTCTTCGCCTACAGTCCAGATATCGCCTGCACCCATAGTAAGAATCATATCTCCGGGCATGCAGACCTTAAGGACCGCATCGGAAATCAACTTTTTATCCTGTATGTATTCGCCCTTGGTTCTGTCTTTAATGCCGCTCCAGATCAAATCCGAAGTTACTCCTGGAAGGGGGTCTTCCCCGCCGGGATATATTTCTGAAAGGATCATATAATCAGCACCATCAAAACATGTAAAAAATTCCTCGCGAAGATCCTGGGTCCTTGTGTATCTGTGCGGTTGAAATATCAGGATCAGCCGCTTTTTCCAGCACTCTTTGGCAACCCTGATAGTCGCCCGGATCTCCTCCGGATGATGGCCATAATCATCAACCACGATAATCCCTTTTTTTTCACCCCTGATCTGAAAACGCCGTTCTATTCCCTCAAACCCCTCAAGGGCATTCTTTATAGCACTTACCGGCACATCCAGCTCCATTCCCACAGACACAGCAGCGAGGGCATTCTGGACATTGTGCCTGCCCGGTATTTTTAGCCTTATTCTGCAGAGAGTTGTGTTGTCCGCAACTACATCAAACTCTGAGATATTATTGTTCAAATTCAAGTTCCTGCCGGTAATAAAATTCCCATTGGAAAAGCCATATGTAACAAAACGCCGCATCACAAACGGAAACAACCCCCGAATTACCGGATGATCCCCGCAAAGAACCGCCAGTCCATAAAAAGGCACCTTGTTTATAAAATCAAGGAATGAATCCCGGAGATTTGCAAACTCTCCGTAATGATCCATATGTTCCCGGTCAATGTTTGTCACAACTACGATGACCGGCGAGAGTTTAAGAAATGAACCATCGCTTTCGTCCGCTTCAACAATCATAAACTTCCCTGTCCCAAGTTTTGCCCCTGCACCCAGGCTATTAAGCCGTCCGCCTATGACAACAGTGGGATCCAATCCGCCAGCGGCAATTACGGAAGCAATAAGCGATGTCGTGGTGGTTTTTCCATGAGTCCCGCCCACAGCAATGCCGTATTTCAGCCGCATAAGTTCTGCAAGCATCTCTGCCCTCGGAACCACTGGAATTCTCTGACGGTGCGCTTCTACAATCTCCGGATTGTCCCACTTTACAGCAGAGGAATATACAACCACTTCTGCCCCGGAAATATTTTCTGCCCTGTGTTCGCATATAATGCTTCCACCGATTTTTTTCAGTCTTTCCGTTACCGCTGTCATCTTCATATCGGAACCGCTTACTTTGTATCCGAGGTTCAACAGCACCTCGGCAATTCCGCTCATTCCCGATCCGCCTATCCCCACAAAATGGACGCCTTTTATTTTCTTATACAACTATTTTTCCCCTATCTTTTATTAACCCAATAATCCCTTCAACAATCTTATTTGCGGCGTCCCTTTTGTATAAACTCCTGGCGCCACGGGACATTTTTTCAAGCATACCGGGTGCATCCGCTAACGCCTTTATCCTCTTTTCAAGAAACGCCGGGGTAAGTTCCTTCTCAAGAATAACCTCTGCCGCTCCGGCTTTTACAAAAGCATCTGCGTTCATCCTCTGATGGTCTCCCGCTGCGTATGGATACGGAATCAGGATAGATGGCTTGCATGTTGCGCTGAGTTCCGCAAGGGTGGACGCTCCTGCCCTTGCAATAACCAGATTCGCAACAGAATACGCCCACCCCATATTCTTTATAAAATCAAATACCTCTGCATCTATTTTTTCATTATGATATAATTGTTTGATTTCATTAAAATCATGCTGCCCGGTCTGGTGAATGATTTTCAGATTATCCCTCATCCAGTTGCTTTTCGTCATCTCAGCGAAAACCCGGTTCAGCCCCCTTGCTCCCTGACTGCCGCCAATAACGAGAACAGTGAATTTATTGTTTTTATTCTCTATTGAATCCGTACCAATAACGGATTTCCTTACAGGCATTCCGGAAAAAACCGCCTTTTCTTTTTTAAAAAATTTACCCGCTTCTTCAAATGATAAAAAAACCCGGTCCACAAATTTTCCCAGGATTTTGTTAGTCAGCCCGGGAATAGAATTTTGTTCATGAATTGCTGTCGGATACTTCATTATCCTGGCGGAGAGAATCAGGGGACCTGAGGCATAGCCTCCTACGCCAAGAACAGCGTCTGGCTTCTCCTTCTGCAAAATGGAAAATGAATTCTTCACAGCAATAAATGCATCCTTAATATTCCTCAGCCGCTCAACTATCTTCTTGCCCCTGAGCCCTCCGACATTGAGGGACAGAAGCCTGAAGCCCAATTCAGGTATAATCCTGTTTTCAATGCCCGAAACTGCTCCGACAAAAAC
>DATBWZ010000063.1:0-7975 GCA_036514535.1 bacterium | reverse complement strand
AATCCCCTGCCCCTTTGAGCCCAACAGCATTAAACAGTTCCTTTATCTTCTCTTTTCTTCCATACCTTGGCATGCCGAGCAGGTTTGAATGAAAATTTAGAAATTCCTCACCAGTAAGAAAATCATGAAACTGTGGATTCTCTGGAAGGAAGCCAATCTTTTCCCTGATTCTTGGAGCACCTATGGGTTCACCTAATATCTTAATCCCTCCAGAATCCGCTGACAGGAGACCGGTAAGAATTTTTATTGTTGTTGTCTTGCCGGCACCATTTGGACCTAAAAGACCATAAACCTCACCCTTCTCCACAGAAAAAGAAAGCCCCTTGAGTGCAAGGAATCTTCTACCAAAAAATCCTTGCCTAAATGATTTTTTTAGTTTATTTATTTCAACAATCTTCATCTTGGACCTAATTTTTATCCATTTTTTCAGAAAATTTAGAGGTATCAATCCTTAATGAATCCTTATAGGTTGTGCTTTGAGCCTTTTCCGATTTATCAATAATATATTTACCCCCAAATGGCTCTTCAGGAAGGACCCTCAAAATTCCAGCATTAATCAGCTCTTCCAGTTTAGCAGGTTTTTTGCCTGATTTTTTATATAATTCCTCAATTGCTGAGTTTAAAAGTTTTAAGTCTTTTTCCACCCTTAATTCCTTAATTCTCCTTTCTAGTTCCTTTTTTATATCCGGGTCCCTTTCTACATTATAAGCATCTTCTGCAAACCTCAAACCGGCATCCGGGTCATCTGCTGTAGCGTATAATTTTGTTGCTAAAAGTGCAAGGTATTTTGGATAAACATTTCCCTTCACATACCTTGACGCCATTCCAATATAATCCCCGGCCCTTCTAAAATCCTTTTCATAAGTCATTGCGTTCCAGCCACGATAAAAGTAAACCTGCCAGTATTTGTCCTCATCTTTTCTTGCATCCCTGATTCCCTTCTCAAGGAGCATATCTGACTCCTGGACATTTTTCCATTCAGTTCCATTAAAGAAGGGTAGGACAATACCACCCCAGCGGTATGGGGTTCCGTATTTTGGGTCAAGTTCTGTTACAATGTTAAGCATTGGATAAAGCCAGCGATATTCTTCATCTTTGTTTTTTGGCTCACCTCCATATTGAATTGCATTAAGAAAATAATAATCTGCCAGTGTGTTTTTATGTCCAAGATTTGCCTTGAGAAGGAGCTCTGAAGAGGGGAGATATTTAAGTCTTAGAAAACTGTATGATGATACCCTTAAAGCAATAATTAGCCCAGCAAGAAGCGCTATTAAACTTATAAAGACTGCGTATCTGTTTCTCAACTCCATAAAACTTCTCTTTACACCCCATTATAAAAAAGGGGAGGAACTTCTCCTCCCCTCAAAAAACAGGAACTGAACAATCTTAGTTGTTGACATCATTCTGACCAGATTCTTGACAAGGTTGTCCATCAACAGCTGTCTTATCCGCATCAATACCTGATCCCTGCACTCTAAAGGTATCTACTGTGGCATCACCATCGCAATCCCCACAACCTGTAGCTACAAATATTCCATTAGCAACAGCACTTGCGCCAGTATAGAGACCTGCTGCAGTTCCTGCCCATATGTTCCCTGCTAAAGGGACGCAACCATCTGGAACCGCTGTACCAAAAGCTGTAATATCGCACGCTGGATAACCACCGTTAAACTGAGGAAGGGTGCAATCATACTTCTGACAATCAACTCCCCAACCAAGTTCTGTCCCTGCTGGGGGTGTAGGACATGGTGTTCCCTGAGCTATTCCTGTTAGTCCTATCATATATGCATATCTGTTACCTCTTTCAGGTGCATATCCAACAATACATACATTTCCTCCACCCAGTGAACCATACTGTGCCCAGTATGATAATTCTGCAGTGAAGAGAGATTTCAGATTGGTCCTTGCCTCGCTCTGCCTTGACCTTGCCTGGAACTTCATGAAGTTCGGGATGGCTATGGCCGCCAGAATTCCGATGATAGCAACCACTATCATCAGCTCAATCAGTGTAAAACCTTTTTTTCCTCTTATAAACATATTCTTTCACCTCCTTTTTATTTTATTCGTATTGCTCTGTATTAAATATTTTGCAAGTTCTGTGCCACAAGCATAAATTATTCGCTTCAAAAAAACATATTCTTTTTCAATATGTTGCAATGTTGCCATAGCATAGAATAATTAAAATTTCTGTTGAAAACCCTTTAAGGACAAAATTTTGTCATATGAATACCAAAATTTTGTCTGTTTTACTTTCCCCATTCAATATTATATTTTTTCATTTTGTATCTCAGCGCCCGCAGATCAAGGTTCAGGAGTTTTGCTGTCTCAGGGATGCTCTGCTTTTTATCCAGCGCCTCAAGAATCAGGTCCTTCTCAATCCTGGATATAAAATCCTCAAAATCAAGCCCTTCTTCCGGCAGATTGTAAAAGGGCGGCAGAACCTCTTTCTCTCTCCGGGTCATCTTGGCTGGGAGGTTCTCCGGCATGAGGGTGTCGCCTGTCTCAAGCGCCACTGCTCTTTCTATGGCATTTTCCAGTTCTCTCACATTTCCCGGAAAGGGATACTTCATCAGGAGATCCATTGCCTCGTTTGAGATCCTCTTTACATCCTTATTAAGATCCCTGGCGTATTTCTCAAGGAAGAATTTGGCAAGGAGCGGCATATCTTCCCTGCGCGCACGCAGCGGCGGAAGGCTAATCTGGACCACATTCAATCTGTAATACAGATCCTCCCTGAATCTTGTCTGTATTACCTCTGTTTCAAGATCCTTGTTTGAGGCAGCAATGACCCTCACCTCCACCTTCTCCTCCTCGGTGCCGCCCACCGGCGTGATTGTCCTGTCCTGGAGAAATCTGAGGAGTTTAACCTGGAGGTTCAGGGGCAGTTCGCCGATCTCATCCAGAAAAACTGTGCCTGCATCGGCAATCTTAAACAGCCCCTGTTTGTTTGCCACTGCGCCAGTGAAGGCGCCCTTTTTATAGCCGAACAATTCGCTCTCCATGAGGTTTTCCGGTATAGCGCCGCAGTTGATTGCAACAAAGGGACCGTCTTTACGATCGCTGTTGTAGTGAATCGCCCTTGCAACCAATTCCTTTCCTGTACCGCTCTCTCCAAGAATCAGAATGTTTGTTTTAAGATCCTTTACCTTTTTTATAATTTCAAAAACCCGGACCATCTCAAGGGAAGAACCAATAATATTGTCAAAACCATATGTTAATCTCAATTGCTGGCGCAGGAGGAGGTTTTCCTTCCTGAGCGCTGTATTCTCAATGGCATTTCTGATGATTATTTTCAATTCATCCATATCAAAAGGTTTCAGGATGTAATCGTATGCTCCGGCCTTGAGAGCATCCACCGCGGTCTGGGGTGTTCCGTATGCTGTCACAATAATTACTACTGCGCCCGGCTCCGCTTTCTTTATTTTTTTCAAAACCTCCAAGCCGTCCATCCCGGGCAGTTTCTGGTCAACAATTACGAGATCCGGCAGGGATTCTTCAAATTTTTTGAGAGCCTCCTCTCCGTTCGGAAAGGCTTCGTACTTATATCCCTCAAGTTTCAGCATTATTGAGACGACCTCCCGCAATTGGGAATCATCTTCTACAAGCATTACCTTTGACATCTATTCCTCCTGAATTTGCGCTGCTTACGGACTTCCGGGCAGTAATATTGTAAATTTCGTTCCCGCGCCTTTTTTACTCTCAACCTCTATTTTGCCCGAATGCGCTTCAACAATCCTGAATACTGTTGCAAGCCCAAGCCCGGCGCCCTTTGTCTTTGTTGTAAAAAAGGGTTCAAAAATATGCGGCAGAACATCCTCGGGAATGCCGCACCCTGTATCAGAGACAATCAACTTCAGCAATTTCTTATTTTCGTCAGAATCCATTACCTCTATTTTTATCTCCCCCCCGTTTCCGACTGCATCAACAGCATTAAGCAGGAGATTATGGATTACCTGCCTAAAGCCCTCCATGCTTCCCCTGATCCGGTCATTAACTGTCTCGGGTACGACAAGCATTTTAATATTATTGCTCACATTGTTTTGAAATAATTCAACAACCTCATTGACTACCTGCAAAATGCTGAATATCTCCGAGAAGACCCTTTCAGGCTTTGCAAAGTTCAAAAAATTAGCGACCAGCCCGTTCAATCTTTTGGATTCATTAAGCATTATTATCGTAAGGCGCGATTTTTCCTCCTCATCAGCCCTGAGGGATGCCAGTAATTGAGCAGAACCTGTTATTGAAGCCACGATATTCCTTACCTCATGGGCAAGTCCGGCAGACATCCTTCCAAGGGCAGCGAGCCGTTCTGATCGCTTTACCTCTGTCTCCATCTGCTTTTCCCTTGTAAGATCCTGAAAAATCACCATCCCGTCTTTTGAGCCCAAGAGACTCGCAGAATAACCCAGAATTAAGTCCTTGCCATCCTTTCTCTTAAACCCTGTCTCATTTCTTAATGATTTAACATTCTCAATCTGAAGGCCTGAAAATATATCATTGAATCTCATGCCGAGAACTTCTGAGATAGAATACCCGGTAATCGCCTCGGCCGACCTGTTAAATAATGTAATCCTTCCATCCTGACCCACTGTTACTATTCCCGAGGGAATGTTCTGAAACACCATTCTGGTCAGGCTCTCTAAGTTTTTCAGATCTGCCTGCTTCTCCTCCAGCATTCTTCCGGTTTTATTCAACTGCTCAGTTACTATTCCCCAGAGAAATCCTGCCGCGAAGAAGCCGATAAGATTGTAGATTATCATGGACAGCACTTGCTCACTCTTTGTCACCGGATTATCCGCAGGGAAGAGATAAAAATAAGGAAGGACCCTGTAAAACTCCAGGTCAAGCAACGCGCCGTATAATATTGCACTAAGGGCAGAGGCGAGAAGAGCGCCCCTGCGAAAATTAAGGTACCCGCCGGCAAGAATTACAAAGAGATAGAGAAACACCATCACGCTGTTTGACCCGCCGGTGAAATATACGATTGCTGTTACAAAAAGCGTATCAACGATTATCTGGAGATAGAGAAACCATTGATAATTTTTTAAGAATTTTAAAGCAATTCCAGAAATTATGTTAAATAAATAGGCAAAGACAATAAGTGCGTAAATTGTTATCAGGGATAATGTTAAAAATTCTCCACTCTTGACATTTAAAAATACGACAGCACCGAGGAGAAAGGTGACAAAAATAACCTTGATAAGGAAAAAAATCTTTAACCTTTGGGAGAGAAATTGTTTTCCCGCCGGATTTTCAGATTTCTCCATAAAAATACGCTTACTTAATTGTTCCTGCGATGGAGAAGATAGGCAGATACATTGCTATAAGTATTCCGCCGACAACGACGCCGAGAAACACCATGAGTAATGGTTCCATCAATGATGTAAGCGCGGCAACAGCAGTATCAACCTCTTCTTCGTAAAAGTCGGCAATCTTCCCAAGCATGGCATCCAGCGCTCCCGTGGACTCGCCCACAGCTATCATCTGGACCACCATGGACGGGAAGACATTAGTATCCTTCAATGGCTCGGCAATTGTTTTTCCCTGCGATATGCTCGTCCGAGCCTCCTTTATAGCATTTTCAATAATCTTGTTTCCCGAAGTTCTCGCGCATATATCCATTCCGTCAAGAATAGGAACGCCGCTGCTAATCAGAGTGCTGAGGGTTCTTGAAAACCGCGCAACCGCAACCTTTCTGATCAGATCGCCAACAATAGGGATTTTAAGCAGCAGGGCATCAATTAACAGTTTACCCCTCTGCGTCCGGTAGAAAGAACCAAGGGCGAACATTGCACCGAAGATGCCAATAATTATCAGCAAAAGATAGTGCCTTAGAAAGTTGCTGAGATCAACCACAAACTGGGTGGGTCCTGGAAGCTGTCCTCCCATTCCCTCAAACATCTTTTTGAAAGTAGGGATAACGTAAATCAACAGAACAGCGACAACAACCGTCGCGATGGTCAAGATCACGCCGGGATAAACCATTGCGCCCTTAACCTGTCCTTTTAATTTCATCGCTTTTTCTATGTATGTAGAAAGCCTTGTTAAAATAGTGTCAAGAATGCCGCCAACCTCGCCCGCGGCAACAAGGTTGACATAGAGATCATTAAACACCCTAGGATGCCGCTTCAAAGAATCGCTGAGGGTCGCTCCGCCCTCAACAGTCTGCTTTACCTCATAAAGCACCTTCTTGAAAGTTTTGTTGGGCTGCTGGCTTGCAAGAATGTCAAGGCACTGAACCAGTGGTAATCCAGCGTCTATCATTGTTCCGAACTGCCTGGTAAAAATCACAAGATCTTTCTCTTTAACCGTCTCTTTAAGAAAGGGGATCTGGAACGGCAGATTAAAGCTAAATCCCTTGGATTGCGCTTTGACATTCATTACGAGGACCTGCTGCGTTCTCAATTTCTGCATCACAGCGGCTTCATTGGGTGCATCCATATTACCCTTTACAATCTCACCTGTTCTTGTTCTTCCCTCCCATATATAAACAGCCATAAAATCTCCTTTAGTTTACTTCTGTATTATATGCGTCGTTCTTGATGCAAAAGGCGCGCCCATGCCAGGAGTAATACCTCCGGACTGTAGCATCTGCTTAAATTCATCAAGGTCCGGGCTGTATCCCGTAGCATCTTCAAGGGTTATTAATCTCCGTGTGTAAAGGCTGTAAAGCGACTGGTTCAGTGTCTGCATTCCAAATTTCGCCTGCCCGACCTGCATCTGGGAATAAACCTGGTGAATCTTCTCTTCCCGAATAAGGTTCCTGATAGCAGGAGTTGGAACCAGCACCTCTATTGCAAGCACCCTGCCAACCCCTGTTGTCTTGGGAATCAGTGCCTGACACAAAATCCCCTCAAGCACAAATGACATCTGCGCCCGCACCTGAGATTGCTGGTAGGGCGGGAAAACATCAATTATCCTGTTAATAGTCTGGACAGCTGAGTTTGTGTGAAGTGTAGCAAACACAAGATGTCCTGTTTCGGCAATTGTAAGCGCTGCTTCAACTGTTTCCAGGTCACGCATCTCGCCAACGAGAATCACATCTGGATCCTGTCGCAGGATATACTTGAGCGCGGTCTTAAACTGCTTTGTATCAGCGCCAACTTCCCGCTGGTTAATAACGCATTTTTTATGCGGATGAAGGTACTCAATGGGGTCCTCAATAGTTATAATATGCTCGTGTTTTTCATTATTTATCTTATCAATAATTGACGCAAGTGTTGTAGACTTCCCGCATCCTGTTGGCCCTGTTACAAGAACCAATCCCCTTGGTTTTGCCGCAAGATCATTAACCACCGGAGGCAGCCCGAGTTCTTCAAAGGTCAGTATTTTAAAGGGAATTGTCCTGAAAGCGCCTGCAACAGCACCGCGCTGCATGAATATATTAGACCTGAATCTGCTGAGCCCTTTCACGCCGAATGAGAGATCAAGCTCCAGATCCTCTTCAAATTTGTGTTTTTGCGCATCAGTCAGAATGCTGTAACAGAGCTGTTTGGTCTCTGTGGCGGCTAACGGCGGCAGCTTCAGGGGAACAAGGGAGCCGTCTATTCTAAGTTGCGGCGGAGAACCTGTGGTAATATGCAGATCGGAAGATCCTTTTTCCACCATTACCTTCAACAATTGATGTAAATTTGCCATCTATCCTCCGTAATAGTTAATCCTTCGCTGTTATTGCGCTAATCTCTTCTGTTGTTGTCATTCCCTCTTTTACCTTGGTCAATCCACTAAACCTCAGTGTGGACAACCCAAGCCGCACCGCTTCCTTCTTGATTTCTCCAGCAGAAGCGCCGTTCAGAATCTGCTCCTTTATCTCCTCCCAGAGAGGCATTACCTCATAGATCGCCATTCTGCCTTTATAACCTGTGCCATTGCATACACTGCACCCTTCACCTTTGTAGCAGGTTACCTCGGATGCCTCTTCGGGGTCCATACCCAAATCCGTCAGCACCTTGTCGGGAATTTCTATGGATTGTTT
>DATBWZ010000062.1:0-8355 GCA_036514535.1 bacterium | reverse complement strand
CCGGCAACGAGCAACAATTTTATAAATGGGCTGCTTACTCAGAATGTTACCGTAAATGAAACAGCCCAAAGCGACATAATTATAGTTGCGAATGGCGGAACAACAGGCACGAGCAATGCCTTTGAAGTGACATACGGTCCGCTTAGCTACTTCAGCTTTGACATGGATCCCTCAACAGCCGGAATACAGGGTATTTCAAGCCCGCAGAAGAGCGGTGCGGCTTTTGTAATCCGTGTCTTTGCACGGGATGCCGCCGGGGCTCTGGTTCAGAACTACAACGGAACAGTTACCCTCTCGGATCTCACAGCAACCATCACCCCATCCACAGGAACATTCAACAACGGTCAATTGACTTTAAGTGTAATAGTAAACACTGCTATGAATAATGATACAATAACAGTTAATGACGGGGCAGGCCATACAGGCGTGAGCAATACATTCAATGTCAGATCATCCGTAAATACGGTAAATTTCGTGATTGCCCCTGTCGGAACGCCGCAGGTTGCTGGTGTGCCATTTCAAATAACAGTGAGCGCTAAGAATACCTTTGGCTTTGATGATTTTACCTATAACGGAGCAGGTTATAATGTGAACCTTGTTGATGCTACAGGAACCCTAACACCGTATATTTCCGGCAATTTTGCGGGTGGGGTCTTAAATCAAACAGTAACCATTGCCCGCGCTGCCGCCAGTACTGTTATAACCGTAGAGGGGGCAGGACTTACTGCTCAAAGCAATCCCTTCAATGTTGTGCCCGCAGGACGCGACCATTTTACATTCAATGAAGTGCCTTCACCGCAGGATGTTAATGTTCCTTTCAATATTACGGTAACAGCATTGGATGCTTTCAACAATGTTGTTGCCGGATTTACTGGAACTGTCAAGATAACTGACAGAACCGGGACACTGAATACGACAAGCGCCCCGTTTATACTTGGAACCCTTACCCAGGCAGTCAATATATCACAGGCAATAAATGCCGACCATATATGGGTTGATGACCTTGCTTCGCATACTGGCGCGAGCAATTCCTTTGATATGAACCAGCAAATAATGCTGGACCACTTTTCAGTATCAAATATAATTAGTCCGCAGCTTGAAGATGCGCCATTCAGTATAACTATCCTTGCACAGGATGCTTATGGAAAAAGGATTGCAAATTTTAACGGGAATGTGAGTTTAACGGATTCCACCGGAAGCATTTACCCGCCTGTAAGCAGTTATTTTACGGATGGAATCCTGACGCAGTCCGTGACGATTGGTAAACCAGCAGCAAGCACAATAATTGCAATGAATGATGGCGCAGGGCATTCAGGACAGACCAATGCGTTTGCGGTTGATCCATCTTTTGCTGGCGTTACGGGTTATTCAATAGACCCTGTGCCGACACCACAGGTTGCGGGACAGTCGTTCACAATAAACATCAGGGCTGTTGACGCAGATGGGGATATGGTAACAGATTTCAGCGGAAAGGTGAATATCAGCGATACCACCGGATCAATCTCCCCTGCCCAGTCGGAAAGTTTTAAAAACGGAATACTTATCCAGGGTGTGACGATTACGAAAGCGGGAAGTGGTATTAGTATTACAGTTAGGGATACAGCGGTAAATTCAGGAATCAGCAATCTGTTTACAGTGACCCAGTGATTTTTTACTAAGGTGCAATACGGGGAGTTTTTTCTTGTCTCTCAGGTTTAATTTCCCCCCAAAACTTGGAAGTGAATATTACCGGGGTAAGGAATAAATCAGCCAGCAGGGCAACTACAAGTGTAATGGCAGTGAGTATGCCCGCATGCACATTCGGTATGAATGAGGATAGGCAGATGATAAGATACCCAATGGTTATCACGACAGTTGTGAACATCATGGGTTTACCAACAGAGGTTATTGTCCTGACCCCTGCCTTATTGTAATCCCCATCCTTGAGTACCTCCATCCTAATCCTGTAGATAAAGTGGGTTGTGTCATCCACTGCTATCCCTATTGCGATGGCGGAGACCATTGCTGTCCCGATATTCAGGGTGATCCCGAAAATGCCCATAATACCCAGATTGACTAAAATAGGAAATATATTAGGTATCATGCTTAGCAAACCAATACGGATAGAGCGGAGATTTATTGACATAATAATAAAGATGCAGAAGAAAGCGATAAGCAGGCTTTCAACCTGAGCCATCACAACATCATTTGCCATATTTGCATAAAGTAAAGCGTTTCCTGTAACCCTGCCTGTGGTTCCGGATGGAAGATTTGCATTAAGGATTTCTTTAATCTTGTCAATGGTGTTTATAAGCTCTGTTGAACTCATTGCCCTCAGTCGGAGTGATACCCTTGTCCTTGAATAATCGGATGTTATTAGCTGGGCTATCTCATTCTGTCCTTCAAGAAAAAAGAAATATTTTGATATTAGTCCGGGAGAATCAGGGATTTTGAATGCCGAAGGATCATTTTCGTGAATGGCTTGATTCTCCGCCTTGAGGTAATCTGTGATGGAGAGCGCCCTTGCGACCATTGAAATCTTGGTCGCTTCTCGGGTAAAAGCATCTATTTTTTGAAGAACATCGGGGCTCTTGAGCATATCCGGTTCGCCCTCAATAACAACCTCAAGCGGATTATATCCGCCTATTCTTTTTTCCACAAAATCATAAGCCTGGCGCAGCGGATGGGTCTCCTTAAAAAATTTGAGCATATCTGTTTCAACCGTGATGCGGGTGATTCCATAAACCGATACTATGCTGACAAGAGTAAAAATCAGCACAATAAACTTTTTATGATTTATTGTTGTTCTTCCTATCCAGAGCAGAATCCTGTCAACAAACGGATTATTCATACCATCCTTCTCCGGAACACTGCCATTTCCGGCGCCGAGTCTTGTTGACAGCAGAATAGGAATAAGGGTAAAACTGAATAAATAAGTAAGAGTTATTGCGGCGGCAGTAGAAAAACCCACCTCCCGGACAGGCAGAACCTTGCTGACACCATTGGAGGCAAAGCCGATCACTGTTGTGAAAGATGTCATGAAGCAGGGGACAGCTACTTTTGCCAGCGATTTTACCAAAACATTTTGATTTCCGCCTTGCCATCCCGACTCCCTCAGTGCGGCGAAAACATGAAGGCTTGTAGAAATCCCGTATATTAAAGCCATGGGGATTACTATCGGAGTTATAATGCTGGCGCTCCGTCCTGATATATGCAAAAGACCGAATGTCCAGATTATTCCCAGAAATCCAACCAAAAGCGGAATAAGGACTTTCCTCATGGTCCGAAGGATGAAATACAGGATCAATATAACGACAAAAATACTCAAAGGAATAAAGATTCTGAAATCTCTGAAGGCTGATTCTGTTATATGAACTTTAAGTGCGGGCATGCCGGCAATACGGAACTCTTTTGTTTTTGAGTAAGCCTTTAACACTGTTCTTATGTCGTCCATAATCCTCTGTCTCATATAATTGTCGTTCTTATCCGCGAGCCAAAGCACTATTGCAATGGTTTTCCCGTCCTGTGATATGAGATTCCCCGCATAATGTTCATCAGATAGGATCTCATTTTTAAGCCGCGCAATATCAACCTCTGAGTTAGGAGGATCTTCCATGAGCATGGAAATATTTAATATTCCATCAATTGTTCTTATCTTGAGAGCAGTTGCGAGGCTGATTACTTCTTCCACATCTTTTATCTTTCCCAGATCTTTCGTTATTTTTTTTAAAAAAGCAAGTTCCTCAAAAGTGAATACATTATCCACACTGTAAGAAACAGCAAGTATTTCATCGCTTCCAAAGATTTGTTTGAATTCCCTGTAATAGACAAGATCTGGATCGTCCTGCATTATCCAGGATTCAAGAGACGGATCAATCTTAAGATTAAAGACATGATAAGAAAAATAAACTGTTAACAAAGCTATAACAGCAAGTATTATAGCCCTTAGTTTGATAACCTTCTCAAATATCCTTTCTAACATACCCTGCCCTAAAAGGAGTATCTAATGTGAACGAGTAAATTTTTGTTCTTTTTTAAATGTCCGAAAATGCTCTCTTCTGCAGGGCCGTCAAAATGCTGCCACCCGGCGCCAAATCTCCAGTTATCGTTAATCTGATAGAATGACAGGAGATTGAATGACCAGTCCCCAAGGGTAAAGTTATATAGGGTTCTGTACTCTATGCTTAGTTTGTCATCAAAAAAGGTTCGCCTGAGTATGCCCGATATCAGATTTACAAATTTCTTTACAAGCAAAAGGCCTGGTTCATACTCAGGAATGTATAATTGAATGAATTCAAGATTGAAATAAACATCCAGGAGCAGCATGTAATTCCCGCCTATGTCCCATAAATATATGGATTTCTTTTTAACACGCAGATCCTCATCCATAAAGGGGAATTGGTCCCGGAAAGAGATCTCCCCCCTGATTCCCAGATTATTCAGGGAAGTGGAGAAATCAGCGCTTAGAATGTTTTCCCTGATTGCTTTTTCAGTAAAAAGAGGATAGAAACTTACAACTTCCAGAAAGTTTAGGGTTTCTAACTTTTCTTTTAAAGACAACTCAGGCTGTGATTCTTCCAGGTAATCAATAAAATCCGGATTGAAATAGAGCGCTGTTATATCTTCCCAGGTATAAAAATAAGAAAATGAATAATCCAGATTCCTGACAAGCCCGGAGAATCTTGTTCCAAACTCAGAATTTACAAGATTCTGGTTTGGAAGTTTGCGTACACCGGGAGAAGTTCCGCTTTCTAAGGCTTCCTTGTAAGTCTCATTAACTGTTGAAAATATAGTCGGGGATATGATCCCCCAATCCGAATCGGTTATTTCAAATTTTAAGGGATAATAAAAGGGAACCCATACAAATTCTAAGTTATAGTTCCCCATATAGTAAATTGCTCTTACCATAGGGATGGGGATTTTGATAAATTCCTCTTCCAGAGTACTCATATCTCTCATGTCAAGCGGGTTAAGGACATCATTTATACTCATATCCGCGCGTCCCCACGAATACTTTTGTTTGCCAATATAAAAGTCCAGGTTTTTTAAAAAAAGAGTCCAATACGCTTCATAAATTTCAGGAAGAAATTTATAGAGAGTCTCTTGCTCGCTCCAGAAGAGATCATATTCCGACAAAACAGAAAGTATGAATTTGCTGTATTGGTCAAGATGGATCTGTCCTTCAAAAAAAAATTTATTTCTCCATTCAAAGAGCTGCTCTGATTTACTGTCCCGGTATATGTCCGTATTTGCCCTTGAATAAAATTTGCCCCTGTATTCTCCCTGGACCTCTGCGCGAGAAATTGTTACGACGGAAACAAACAGAAGGAGCAGGATGTTAAGTTTTTTCTTGTCCATGAAAACCAAGAATTATCAACGGGAAAAAAATCTCTCTGTGAATACATCGTCCGGGATAGGTTTATTGTTCTTAATATCAAGGAGTTCAATAATGGTAGAGTGTTCTGTTTTTAAAGTTTTAATGTTGGTCTTCTGGGCAACCCAGAATCCGTCTATTTTATCAATTTTTTCTACCGCCAGTTTTTTGAACAGTTCACCGTCCTTATAGAATTCTGCTCTTACGGGGATATAATTATCCTTCCTTATCCACTGAATGACCTTGCCGTATTGAGTGCTTTCGGGATCTTTTGGGTTTGATTCAACAACATATACAACCACACCATCAAGATTTGATCCCCTCAACAAGGTATGCACGTCTTCATCCACATCCCTGGACTCCAGGTCCTCATAGGTTAGATCGCTTCCGAAGAAGCTGCCTTTTCTGGCGCTCCCGGTTACCCTTCTCGCCCTTTTTAGTTCCGGCAGATACATGAATTGTTCATCCATTCCCTTTTTGCGCACTTTCTGTAAAAACCCCATTCCCTTTACATCGGCAGGGAGAATAAATTTCATTATAGTTCTTCTGCCATCCGGAAACTCTTTTGAAAATGACGAAATTTCGCGAATACGCTCATTTTGATTTTTATCCGTCAGGAGCATCTTCACGCGAACCTCGGTGGTAGTCGGGGTTTTTCTGTTTAGGACATTTTTGATGATCTCCCTGCCAGTTAATTCTGCCCGGAGATTCCGCAGGGGAAGAAAAATTGACATCACTAATAATAGATGGAAAAATAACTTACCCATAATTCACTCCTTTTTTTTAAGTGTTTTTGGAGGAAACAAATACCAGTCTCCTCCGTCATTTTCCCAAATATCAATTATATCCGCGCTCTTACGAATAAACAAAAACCACTCCCCCGCAATTCTATATTCTATTTCCGCTCGCTTCTCTCCCTCTCTTTTTATCTCTTTTACTTTACAGTCAATCACTACTGAATTCCTGAATCCTGAGGTCTTCATTATGTAGTATATTTTTACAATAAAAGCCGACAGTTCATCATCGTTTTTAAAGAATTGGCGCAGGTTTTCCTGGATGGAATAATGAGAGATATCATGGTTTTTGATAATGTCGCACAGTTTGTCTGCTCTCATGGGCAGAGAATCTCCCTTTTCTGCTAAAGTAATTGTTCCTGTAGCAAACACTGCCAACAGTATAAGTATTTTAAGGGGTTCTATCCGCAAGTTGAACAGCTGCCTCCAGCACATGGACCGCAGGCAGAACCGGATGAAGGTATAAATTTCCCTCCGCTCTTCATGCCGAATGCGGACACAATCTTGTGTACCTTTTTGCTGCTGCATTTTGAACATACCGCCTTGTTGCTTGAACCAAGTACAAGTTCTTCAAATTTATTTCCACACTTCATACATTCAAACTCATATATGGGCATCACTTCCTCCTTATTATTGTTTAATTATAACAGGTTCCATGGTCAGAATGCAGATATTTTTGTTGTCAACATCTGTTTTTTCTTCCAGAGTTACAGATTTCAGTGTTGTTTCTCCGGCGGTGGTTTTGAACTGCATTCTGGTTATTTCTTTTTTGATTGCATCGCAGGTTGCATAGAAAAAGCCATTATTGAAAAAGATAGACCGTGTTTTGTAGAGTACCAAAATCTGATCCTTAATGCCTTCTTTCGGAGTACTGTAAGGGTTGATGGAAAAGTTTATGTCTACAATGGCTGGCGCCATAGAAAAACCAGAACGGAGTAGGAAAGTTCTAAGCTCAAGCAACGACCATTTTACCTCTATAACTGTTTGATTATCGGTTTCTTTGTGAGACTGAATCTCAAAAAGATCCCTGAATCCTCTGCCTCCCCAGATTGGTTTACTCTCGTAGATTTTGAGATAAATACCAGCCGCGCCTGCGCCTATAACCTTTGATAAAGCAGCATCAATAGCATTCGTGAGCGCTGTATCTGCGCTTGATCCTGTTCCGATGCTGAAACGCATATTTGGATCCTCAATAGTTCTCAGCCCTGTATAGATCAGAATGTTGTCAAGCGCGGAATATCTTTCGGGAATGGGAGAAGCCCAGGTACTCAGAAAGAAAAGAAAAACCATGGTTCCCGCAGAGAACAAAACTGCAAAAATAAGCAATAAATCCTGTTTTATGAGAAGCGCCAGCGATGCAAGGGCAATAAAGATTATAGATGAGATAAAGACGAGATTTAAAATTTTTGTTCCAGCAGACGATGACAGAAATACGCTGAATTTATCTGCTAACAACGTTGTAACATCCAGTAGTTCTTTCACAATATAATTATTTTATATTATTACTCCTAATTATTCAATAATATTAGTATGTTAGATAGTTTACGAGAGATTGCGGTAGACAAAAAATAGAATTAAAAATCTTACCATTTTTATTGACACTATCCCCCCCAAGCGTATAATGAATGAAGATTCATTCAATCAGGTCTTTTTTCTTATAGTATTTTTAATAACTATTTATTTTTAAGTAATAAAAAGGAGGGCGCTATGGAAAAATTAAAAGAAAAAATTGCAAAAAAAGTTGCAGTAAGGGCAGAAGAGATTAAAGCATTCTTGAAAGAGTCCGGAAAAGAGGTTATTTCCCAAGTTACTGTAGATCAGGCATTTGGTGGTGGAAGGGGGGTTAAGATGCTTATTTGCGAAACCTCCTTGCTTGACCCTGAAGAGGGAATCAGGTTCAGGGGATATACAATTCCGGAGTTAAGCGAAAAACTTCCAAAAGCCACTAAGAGCGGTGAGCCACTTCCGGAGGGCGTGTTATACCTTCTTTTGACAGGAGATATTCCCACTGCTGAAGAAGTAAAAGAGATTCAGGAGGAATTTAAAAAACGTTCGGCTGTCCCGCAATATGTTTTTGACATGATAAGAAGCCTGCCTGTTGATACCCATCCTATGACCCAGTTTTCACTTGCAATACTTTCCATGCAGAAAGAATCGCTTTTTGAAAAAGCATACAGGTGCGGGGCTCCGAGATCAAAGTACTGGGAG
>DATBWZ010000061.1:0-8336 GCA_036514535.1 bacterium | reverse complement strand
GGAGAAATATTGATATTACGCTTATTGTTGTTAATAATTTCATTTACGTTATGACAGGCGGGCAGCATTCTCCTACCACTCCCAGCGGGTCATACGGGACTACAGCGCCATACGGCAATATTGATCCGTCATTTGATGTGTGCAGGGTAGCGGATGGCGCAGGTGCGACATTTGTTGCAAGGACAACATCCTACCATACAGCGCAAACAGAACAACTGGTTGAGAAAGCTGTTAAGCATAAAGGTTTCTCAGTGGTGGACGTTATTACAGGCTGTCCGGTTTATTATGGCAGGAAAAATAAATTTAAGACGCCTACGGAGATGCTCTTGTGGCAGAAGGAAACCGCTCTTCCGTTAAAAGCGGCAGAGAAGATGAAACCCGAGCAGATTCAGGGGAAAATACTAACGGGGATATTCGTAGAAAAAACCTTGCCGGAATATACAGAAAGATATGCAGCAATGGTGCAGCAGATCAAAGCAAGGGCTTAACAGGAGGAAATGATGAGCGATAGAATAGAGTTAAGACTTGCGGGATCCGGAGGCCAGGGGCTTATACTTGCCAGCGTGATTCTTGCGGAGGCGGCGGCGATATTTGAGAATAAGAATGCTGTTCAGACGCAGTCCTACGGCCCCGAAGCAAGAGGCGGATCAAGCAAGTCCGATGTGGTTATCAGCGCCGAGGAAATAGATTATCCAAAGGCGACAAGAATGGATATTCTGCTTGTGTTGACACAGGAAGCCTGTGATAAATATATAAATGACCTGAAAGAAGGCGGGATACTTATTGCCGATTCTGACCTTGTAAAGAAAATTCCGGACGGCAACTATAAGATTATGAGTGTGCCGATTTCAAAAACAGCGGCAGAGCGGGTTGGCAAGGCTTTCGTGGCAAATATTGTTGCTCTCGGCGTTATTGTTGGGGTAAGCAATATTGTTTCTATGGATGCGATTGAAAAGAGTGTGCTTTCAAGGGTTCCAAAGGGGACGGAAGAACTTAATAAACTTGCTCTTCAGCAGGGATTTGAGCTGGCAACCTCTACATTGCGGAATTAGTAAATATTTACAAAACACCTATGTTGCTTTTATCAATCATGATATAATAAAAACTTAATGTCCGGTCTTTCTATATTAGATAATTTTTTTTATCCGCAGAGCATTGCCGTAATTGGTGCGTCATCAAATCTTCAGAAGGTAGGACATGTAGTTCTTAAGAATATTCTTTTTGGAGGAACTTCAACTTCTGATAAAAAAGAAGGTTTTAAGGGGAAAGTTTTTCCGGTAAATCTGAGGGAGAAAGAGATCCTTGGATTAAAAACCTATAAATCTGTTAAAGAAATTTCAGATAGGATTGATGTCGCTGTCATTGTTGTGCCTGCAAAAGATGTACTGAAAGTTACTGAAGAATGCGGACAGAAGGGTATAGGTTCTGTTGTAATTATTTCTGCCGGGTTTGCTGAAAGCGGAAAGGCTGGCTCTTCATTTCAAACAGAACTACTCAGTATTGCTAAGCAATACGGGATAAGAATTATCGGTCCAAATTGCCTTGGGATTATCAGTTCGTCAGAAAATTTAAACCTTACCTTTGCGAGGGTTAAGCCTCCGGCTGGACCAATTGCGTTCATTTCACAAAGCGGAGCATTAGGGACTGCAGTAATTGAGTATGCCTTGGAAGAATATTTTGGTATGTCCTATTTTGTAAGTATCGGCAATAAAAGCGATATTGATGATTCAGATCTACTGGAATATTTTGCTGAAGACAGCGGAACAAAATGTATATCTTTATACCTTGAATCTGTAAGGGATGGCAGGAGATTCTTCAACTCCATGAAAAGCGCGGCTAAAAAGAAGCCAATAGTAGTACTAAAAGCTGGAATAACATCCGCAGGTGCAAAGGCAATTGCATCGCATACCGGTTCTCTTGCAGGCGCTGATGTGGCTTATGATGCGGCAATAAGACAGTCTGGTGCGCTGCGGGCAAGGACAATGTACGAACTTTTTGATGCATCGCGGGCACTTGCTTATCAGCCGCCTGTAAAGGATGGCCATGGTATTGCAATAGTTACTAACGCAGGCGGGCCTGGTGTTATTGCTGCGGACGATGCGTATAAACACGGATTGCCGCTGGCAACACTTACAGAACAAACCATAAAACTGATAACTTCGGTATGTCCCCCTACCTGGTCAAGGCAGAACCCAATTGATATTATAGGTGATGCAACTCCTCAGAGATACAGAAGGGTTCTTAATATTGTCGCTTCTGCTCCCGAGGTGGGCGGAATAATTATTATCTGCAGCAGGCAGGCTCTGACACAAATCAGGGAGATAGTTGACGATATGATAATTCTGTCAAAAAGCATAAAAAAACCTGTTACCGTGTCCCTTGTGGGCATTGTAGCTCAGGAGGAGGACAGAATTTTAGACAAGAACGGCATTCCGGTTACCGAGGTCCCTGAAAGGGCTGTAGAAGCAATGAATGCTTTGTTCCTTCGCGGCAGGTATCTGGATAGGTTGAATAAAAGTGGATATTGAATCATTTTCAAAGATTATAGCAAATGCAAAAGCAGAATCAAGGGAATGGCTTGACCTTATTGAATCCCGGAACATTCTGGAAAAACTGGGAATCCCATTGAATAAATCAGGCGTTGCAAAAACACTGGAACAGGCATTGTCTGTTGCATCCGAAATAGGCTATCCAGTGGCAATGAAGATTATCTCGCCGGATATAATACATAAAACAGAAGTTGGCGGCGTTGCGGTAAACATTCGGAACAATGGCGAGATGAAGGAATATTTCAATATGATGATGGAAAAGATAAAACATAATCTTCCAACCGCAAAGATAATTGGTGTGCTTATTGAAGAGATGATTTCCGGGCCGGAATTGATTATTGGAACAACAACTGATCAGTTGTTTGGGCATATGCTCATGTTTGGCATAGGCGGTGTGCTTGTAGAGTTATACAAGGATGTTGCTTTCAGATTAATCCCGATAACGAAGATTGATGCCATGGAGATGATGGATGAACTACGAGCGAAGGCGATTCTGGATGGGTTCAGGGGAAGCCCCAGAGTTGATAAAGAAAAACTCGCCGGAATTATGATAAATATTTCTGATGCTGTTGTGAAACTTCCTGAGATTGTAAGCCTGGAAGTAAACCCGCTTGTGGTAACAGAACGCGGGTTCATGGGATTGGATGCGAGAGTTATAATTCGCCGTTAATCGCTGCTTTTAAAAACCACACAGGTATTCTTGAGGACGGAGATGGACCGTTCAATCCTTTCCTCTTCAGTGAGTTTCTCGCTTTTGCCGAGCGATTCGTAGCCTGCGGCACGCGCAATCAACATTGCAGCTCCGAATCTGATAGCGCTCTGCAGAATCTCCACGAGATGTGTGCATCCATTTTCTCTGCCGACAATACTTGCTATCTGCTTGTTAATTCCCCGCTCTATCTTCAGCCCGATGAGATTTTTCAGGTTTTTCTCGGCGAGGGTGCATACTGTAAAGGGTACGCGCATCATCTTGGCGGTGGCCTCCACAATTTTCTGAGTCGCCGCGTTTACCTTGAGAGAGACATGCATGCTGTGGGACAGATCAAGAAGCGATGCTTCAAGGATTGCATGTTCGCTGTCAAGCGGGATTAACTTTATATTTATGTTCCTCTCAAAAATATCACGCATTTGATTCTCCTCTATCTGATTTATTATATTACAACTATCGGATTATAAGCAAAGAAAAAGCATTCATTGCTATGATTCCAACAGGAGAATTATCCCAAATTGCTTGCATAACTAATAAAGTTTGTTAAGATTTTTATTGGTACCGGATTTGTTCTGCGAGGATAGTTTATGTATGATTTTATAATGGTGGGAGCAGGTATCACCGGGCTGGAACTATCTGCTCTTCTCTCTCATGATGGCTACAGGGGGCTTGTTCTGGAAAGGGCGGAAAAGATAGGCGGAAGAGCTCATCTGTGGAAAAAAGATGGGTGGACAGTAGATTATGGTATTCATTTGATAAGGTTCGGACCAGAGAGCGCTATTTCAAAAATATGCAGGCATCTTGGTCACAGGGTTGAATATGTACCGCTTGGAAAATCCTTTGTGTATGATGAAGACGATAAAATTAAAGTGTTTCCCACAGGGCCTGGAGGTTTTCTGTTTAGCAAGATGTTTAGCTTTGGAGAGCGACTCAAGGCAATAAAGTTAATGGCTGAAATCAAAAAAAGACGATTATGGTTATTAAAAGAAACAAGTGTTGAAAAATGGATGAATGAGCACAGGATAGGCGGCGGACTCAGGCGTTATTTTATCCTTGTAAGTGCATCTATGATGGTCTGTCCCTTTGTTAACCGTTCTTCTGCAGGAGAAATGCTGAATAATATAAGAAATGTCCTCAAGACAGGATATTCCGTAATGTATCCCAAAAATGGATGGGAGCCGCTGTTCAATCTTTACTTAGATAATATCAATAAAAACTGCGAGATACAAACTAAATCTAAAGTAGATTCTATAATTATTGAGTCAGGAAGAGCAAGGGGCGTAAAAATAAAACAAGAAATTATAGAAGCGAAAAATATAATAACCTGTGTCCCTGTGCAGGAATTATTCAGCGGATTATTTGATGCCGATTTGTTTGCCCCTGATGTTGTAGATGCCTGCAGAAATCAAAGGAGTACATCCGGGGTAGTGATTGACTTCGGGTTAAAGAAAAGAATCAGCGATAGCACCGGACTCTGGTATCTTTGGGATCCAATGTCTTTTGGAATTTTTACGTCCAATATAGAACCGTCTCTGGCTCCGGAAGGAAAACAGCTGCTTACATGGTTATACCCAACAGAGACCGAAGATATGATTGATTCAAAAAAAGCAAAGGAAAGGGAGGAAGAACTTTTTACGGCATTAATCAGAATTTTTCCTGACCTGAAAAAGAATATTGATTGGAAAAGAACTATGCACCTCAAGGTTGTGGATGGCACAGAGGTGAATGTCAATCAGTATAAGGAAAAGCGAATTGGACCCTGGCTGCCTGGAGTGGACAATTTGTTTCTCGTTGGGGATTCTACTGCCGCTGACGGCGCAGGCGGGGATGTAGGGCACGAATCGGTGCTTGAATGTTACAGGGCAATAACAGGAAAAGATGTTTAGACTGAGAATGGAATAAAAAAACGCTATAGTGTATTTTTTATTGTGAAGAAAATAAAATTGATAGTCAGCGATTTTCACCTTGGGAAAGGCAGGCTTCTCCCGGATGGTTCTATGAATCCCCTGGAGGATTTTTTTTACGATGATAAATTTATTGAGTTTTTGAAACATTATACGAGCGGTGAGTACGAGAATGCTGAATTTGAACTGATAATCAATGGCGATTTTTTTAACCTTCTTCAGACGGAATATGTTGAGGGGGCTGATGTTATCACTGAGAAAAAAGCTGTGAAGATAATGGATGATATTCTCAATGGTCATCCACAGGTGTTTGATGCTTTGAGTTTTATTGCTACAAGATTGAATTCCACCCTCACATTTGTGGTCGGCAATCATGACCAGGGGCTGCTCTGGCCAGGTGTTGAGGCTGTGCTCCGGAAGCGTATTTCGTCAAATATAAGGATCTTTCCAAAAAATTACTATTTTGATGGAGTTTATGTGGAGCATGGCAATCAGTATGAGGTCCTGCACCATTTTGACGAGAAGCATTTTGCTATACGGTCTGCTTTGACTGAGGAACCGATACAGAATCTGCCATGGGGAAGTTATTTTGTGATTAATTTTTTAAACAGGTATAAATTAGAAAGACCGTATATTGACAAGATTAAGCCATTCAGACTCTATCTCAGATGGGCGGTTATTTATGACACAAAGTTTGCCGTTAGGGCTCTTCCAAGTATGCTGTGGTTTTATCTTATTCACCGGTTTCATCCTGACCCCGCGCGACGGAGGTCATTTAAGGTAACCTGGCATAATATCACGGAATCAATTGCCCACAATAATATTCAAAATGAGGCTTTCAGGATTTTGAAAAACAATAAATACAACACAGTAATATTCGGACACACTCACATCTATGCTCATAAAAATATTGATGGCAAGGAATATTTAAATACCGGAACATGGAATGATCTAATAAGCCTTGATATATCCAATTTTGGGAGATACTCAAAATTAACATATGTGTTTGTTGATTATTCTGATTCAATCCCCAGGTGTTATCTTAAGGTGTGGCGCGGATATTACAGACCGGAGGACGATCTTGTATTCTAAAATAAGTTTATCTGAGATACGGACTAAGTGCCGGCGGCAATGCTTATTGCTGCCCGTCGGGAGGACCAAAGATTCTAAATGGAGGTTAATATGAAACAGTTAAATTCTGTAATTCTTGGCGCAGCCAGAACGCCTGTAGGCGCGTTTCTTGGAAGTCTTTCTGCCATTTCGGCAACCAGGCTTGGCAGCATTGCGATAAACGAGGCGCTGAAGATGTCCGGCGTTCCAAAGGAGGATATCTCGCAGGTGATAATGGGCAATGTGCTTACTGCCGGCGAGGGTCAGGCACCCGCGCGTCAGGCGGCTATAGGTGCCGGCATCCCTGTTTCTGCAGGCTGCTTGACAGTAAACAAGGTCTGCGGTTCAGGGCTTATGTCGGTTGCGCTTGCTGCGCAGGCAATAGCCTGTGGGGATGCGGATGCGATTGTTGCCGGCGGAATGGAGTCCATGAGCAATGTTCCGTACCTCCTTGACCGTGCGAGAACAGGATACAGGATGGGAAACAGCGAACTTATTGACTCTATGATAAAGGACGGCCTGCATGATGTTTATAATCAGATTCACATGGGCGAGTGTGCTGAAAAATGCGCGCAAAAATACCATTTTACCCGCGAGGAACAGGATGTTTTTTCGCTGAAGAGTTATGAAAAAGCTCTGAGGGCGCAGCAGGACGGCAGTTTTTCAAAAGAGATTGTTCCTGTGGATATTCCGCAGAAAAAGGGAGAATCAATTAAGATGGCAGATGATGAAGAACCGGGGAAAGCAGATCTTAAAAAGATTGGAACCCTGAGACCCGCCTTTGTAAAAGACGGCACTGTTACCGCAGGCAATGCATCCAAGATTAATGATGGCGCTGCCGCGGTTGTTGTGGCTTCAGAGGAATATGCCCGGAAAAAGGGCGTTAAGCCTCTTACCCGAATTCTTTCTTATGCCACTCACGGTGAGGATCCGGTGTGGTTTACAATTGCGCCTGTTGGCGCTATCAGAAAGGCAGCAGAAAGGGCAGGGATCAGCCTTGATAAAATTGATTTTTTTGAGATAAATGAGGCATTTGCGGTCGTTACCATGGCTGCTATAAAGGAGTTAAGACTGGATCCGGCAAGGGTAAATGTTAATGGGGGGGCGGTTGCAATCGGTCATCCCATCGGAGCGAGCGGAGCAAGGATACTTACAACCCTTCTTTATACAATGAAATCCCGCAATGCCAGATACGGGCTTGCGAGTCTTTGCATCGGCGGCGGTGAAGCAATAGCAATGGTGCTGCAAGGGATGTGAATAAAACCGGCAATACTAATGCATGAAAAATCAATGAGAAAATTTGATAAGTTACGCAGATGCTGTATAATCAGTTTATTAAAATGAAGCGGCATATACTGTATATCTCCGGAAGTTTGCTTTTATTTTTTTCTCATTCTGCCATCGCCAAAGAAATAAAGCTGCTGCCTGTAAGCTCTGAGTCTCAGGCGTGTATCGGGTGCCACGAAGGCATTACGCCGGGAATAGTTGAGGACTGGCGGACGAGCAGGCATTCAATGACCCTGCCGCAAATGGCATTGAAAAAGCCGCCTCTTGAACGCAGGATTTCAAACGAATCAATTCCGGATAATCTGCGCAGGGTTGTGGTAGGATGCTATGAATGTCACGGACAGAATCCATCAATTCATAAAGACAGTTTTGATCACATGGGTTTTAAAATCCATGTTGTTGTAACGCCGAATGATTGCAAAACCTGCCATACAACCGAAGTGGCGCAGTATTTGGAGAGCAAAAAGGCAAACGCAGTTGACAATTTGGCTAAAAATCCGGTCTATACCCTTCTCGTTGACACCATTACCTCTGTTAAGGAGATTAAGGATAATAAAATTATAATCACAAAGCCATCGGAGCATACAAAAGCGGAAACATGCTTTGGTTGTCATGGTACAGTTGTTGAAGTAAAGGGAATGAAGACTATCTCCACAAAACTTGGCGAGATAGAGGTTCCTGATCTTGCAAACTGGCCCAATCAGGGGGTAGGGCGGATTAATCCTGATGGCAGCCGTGGCTCGTGCACTGCCTGTCATCCGAGGCACAGTTTTTCTA
>DATBWZ010000060.1:0-33919 GCA_036514535.1 bacterium | reverse complement strand
CCCCTGTTGCCCCATTCAGATTTGAGTGGGGATTTCCCATCCACAGGATGAGCGGTGAAAGGGCAAGCGTATTTGAATTTTCCATTGGAACACTTTTTTAAAATATAAAAAAAGGAGACAGATATGAAAAAAATGATTTTGTGTGCTGTTGTAGCGATTCTTATTATGTCAGTGCAGGGATACGGAAAAGAGAAACAAAAGATTGCCGTTGTTGATCTCCAGCGGATATTGGTTGAGTCAAGCGCCGGTAAAAAAGCAAAGAAGGCGCTGGGCGATATCTATGAACAAAAGAAGAAGGAACTTGATCAGAAGCAGAATGAACTCAACAAAATCAAGGATGAACTTGATAAGAAAAAAACGGTTCTCAGCGAGAAGGTTGTCAGGGAAAAGCATATGGATTTTGAAAACCGGAGGCTTGATTTCCTTCAGCAGGTGCAGAAATATGAACAGGAACTGAAAGAAAAGGATGCGGAAATGACACAGACTATAGTCAAGGATGTATCCGGTATAGTGAAAAGAATAGCGAAGAAGGAGAATTACGCTTTTGTTATTGAAAAAACAGAAGGCGGTTTGCTTTACTTTGACGAGGATTACGATATTACTGATCGGGTAGTAAAGGAATACAATTCAGAAAGCGCAAAATGAAAAAAGATAGAGTTACAGCAGGAACAATATCTGATAGGATTGGCGCGGACCTTGCCGGTGATGCCAGCGTAGTTATAAATAATCCAGCCCCCTTTGAATCCGCATCAGATGGCGATATCACATTTGCCGCTCAACCCGCATATCTCAGGCTGCTTGATTCATCCAAGGCGTCCGCAATTGTGGTACCCAGGGGGGTTGAATGCAAAGGTAAGACCCTTCTTTTGGTTGATAATCCGCTATCCGCTTTTGTTGAAGTGATAAAATTATTCCACCCCCCAAAAAAACATAACCCCGGCTTGTCCCCGTGGGCTGTTGTTGATTCTACTTCAACAATTGAAAAGAGCGTGACAATTTATCCTCTTGCTTATGTGGGAAAAAACGTGAGAATCGGAGAGAGAACAGTTCTTTATCCAGGAGTAATGCTGCTGGATAATGTGTCTGTGGGATCTGATTGCGTCTTATATCCTAATTGTGTGGTTTATGACGGTTGCCGGATTGGAAATAGAGTGATTATTCACAGCGGAACAGTAATCGGAGCAGACGGATTCGGCTATTACCGCGACGAATCCGGACACAGAAAGATTCCCCAGGTTGGAATTGTTGATATAGAGGATGATGTGGAAATAGGTGCAAACACTACAATTGACCGTGCAGCATTGGAGAAAACGCTGATAGGCAGGGGAACCAAGATAGACAATCTTGTTCAGGTAGGACACAATGTGAGAACAGGCGAAAGATGCATCCTTGTTTCGCAGGTAGGTATTTCTGGAAGTACGAGGATAGGCAATGATGTGATCCTGGCTGGGCAGGTGGGTGTGGCGGATCATGTAAATATAGGCGATAATGTGATTGTTGGCGGACAGTCGGGGGTTTCGGGAGATCTTGCCGAATCGGGCAGATTCTTCGGTTCGCCGGCAGTATCCTATATGGAGTGGATAAAGTATGTTACAATTCTTCCAAGGCTGCCCGAACTCAGAAACAAGATAAGAAAATTGGAAAAAGATATTGAGAAAATTAAAAAAAGTAAGGGAGTGAAGCCTTGAAGATTACAGATGTCCATTCCACCGCTGTGGTCCATCCGAAAGCGGAAATTGGAGAGGGGGTGGTTATCGGTCCGTATGCTGTTATCGGCCCTGAAGTTACCATTTTAAATGGTACGCTGATTGGTTCGCATGCAGTGATTGATGGAGTGGTCAGGATTGGTAAAAATAACCGTATTTCGCCATTTGTATCAATCGGGCAGCCGCCGCAGGACATTAAGTACGCAAATGAACAGACCGAAGTGCTTATAGGGGATAATAATATAATCCGGGAATACGCAACAATACACAGGGCTACAACAAAAGCGGACATGAAAACAGAGATTGGCTCCAATAATTTTATAATGGCATATTCGCACATTGCTCATGATTGCAAGATAGGGAATAATGTTGTAATGGCTAATAATGCGAGCCTGGCCGGGCATGTAATAATAAATGATTATGCTATTCTTGGAGGTCTTGTTGGACTTCACCAGTTTGTCCGGGTGGGGGAATCCGCTTTTCTTGGCGCAGGAACCCTCTCTTCACTGGATATTCCGCCTTACACGCTTGTTGCTGGTAAGGGGACTGGCAACAGGGCCAAGCTTTTCGGTTTGAATGTTGTAGGATTAAGAAGACGTGGTTTTTCAAAGGATACAATAGAAAAAATCAAAAAGGCATACAGAATTTTGTTTCAGTCCAGTTTTCTTATGAAAACAGCTATAGAAAAAGTTCGGTCGGAACTCAGTGAATGCATGCAGATTGAACCCATACTGAGATTCATAGAGACTACCAAACGTGGCATCTGCAGATAGGCAGATAGTATGAAGAATCTGTGCGTTTGCGTTATCGGTTTAGGCTCAATGGGGAAGCTTCATCTCCAGAAATTAATGAAAATTGGATCCGTAGATGTAATTGCCGCTGATGTTGACAGTTCACGAATTTCAGAAATAAGATCGGCATTCAAAATCAGGACTGATCAGGATTACAGGAAGGTTATTCCTGATATTGATGCGGCTGTTGTTGCTACGCCCACAATAACGCATTACGCTATTGTTAAAGAACTTCTCAAAAATGGAGTCCATGTGTTTGTTGAGAAACCAATAACAGATTCAGCAAAAAATGCTGTAAAAATCTGTTCCCTTGCGGAGAAAAGAGGCCTTATACTCCATGTTGGTCATATAGAACAGTACAATCCTGCATACAGAAAAGCGAAAGCCCTTGTCCGTTCTCCGGAATTTATTGAGTTCAGCAGGTTGAGCCCCTTTCCTTTCAGAAGCCTTGATGTTGATGTTGTTATGGATGTGATGATCCATGATATCGGGCTTGCTCTGGACATTGCAGGAAGCGATGTTAAATCCGTAGAGGCTTTTGGACAGATATTTGTATCAGACGGGATTGACTTTGTGAGGGCTAAAATAGTCTTCAGAAACGGGTGCATTGCCGTCTTAACAGCCAGCAGGGCATATTCAGAGAAAATTAGAAAAATTTATATCATTGACCGGAAAAGACAATTCCTTGTTGATCTTCTTGAAAAGAAATTATCATTATTGCTTCCAGGGAAAAACGGCATTGAAATTGGGAAAGTGCGAATAGATCCTTCGGATCAGATTGAGACCGAACTTAAGGATTTTCTTTCCGCACTTAAAAAGCAGAAGAGCCCGCTTGTTACAGGCAGGGACGGTCTAAAAATCCTCAATGTAGCTGAAAAAATCCGGGATAAGCTGGTAATATTGTAAAATGAAAAGATTTATGATTATTGCCGGTGAAGCCTCTGGCGATCTTTATGGCGCCATGCTTGTAAATTCTTTAAAGGATAAGCGCCACGAAATTTCTTTTATGGGGATAGGCGGCCCAAAGATGAAGGATGCGGGGGTTGCATTATTTGAGAGGGCGGAAAATCTCAGCGTTGTTGGTATTGTAGAGGTTTTGAGCAGGTTAAAAGTAATTTTTAGTGCCTTATCAAGGGCAAAAAAGATTCTAAGAACAGAAAAAATTGATGGGTTAATTCTGATAGATTTTCCTGATTTCAATTTTTTATTGGGCAGGTACGCCAAAAAACTTGGCATAAGAATTTTTTATTTTGTTGTGCCTCAGGTATGGGCATGGAGGCGCAATAGAATTAAGGTTTTGAAGAATTTTGTTTATAAATGTGTGCCGGTTCTTCCATTGGAAAAGAAAATTCTTTGTGATGCAGGTATTAATGCAGAATATGCCGGCCACCCTCTTATTGATCTTTCAAAACCGGATTCAGATTCGCAAAGGATAAAAGAACGCCTCAATATTCCTGAAGGTTTTAAAGTAATTGCTCTTTTCCCGGGTAGCAGGGAGCGCGAGGTTAAGGTTCATCTTCCTGCCATGCTTAATGCATGCAGGCGGTTTGCCTCAACAAAAAAGAATTATTTTTTCGTATTGTCCATGGCGCCTACAATTTCCCGGGATATTCTTGAAGAGGAAATACAAAAAGTCAACCTGCCGGTTATAATATCAGCTGAAAGTGCTGCGAATATACTGAGCATTTCCGATGCAGGGATTGCCGTGTCTGGAACGGTTACTCTTGAGGGAGCGCTTGCCCGCAAGCCGCTGATTGTTATCTATCGTCTTTCGTGGCTTACTTACATAATAGCTAAGCCTTTTGTTAAGGTTAAATTCATAAGTCTTCCGAATCTCATACTTGATAAAATGATTTATCCGGAATTGGTCCAGGAAGGGATAACCCCGGAGTCACTATCCTCGGAACTGGTAGAAATTTTAAAAAATGACAGATATAATAGTATTGTTAAAGATCTGGATACTGTTGCACAGCGTCTTGGCGATACAGGTGTTGTTAATAGAATAAGCGAAATATTTATAAATAGCATGGTGACGGAGTGAATAAAAGTTTCAAACGAATAATAGGATTGATCAGCTATGTTAAACCATATATACCGGTTTTCCTTATCGCTCTGTTGTGCATGGTTGTCTATTCTGTAAGTAATGGCCTTGTTGCGTACATCAGCGGCCCTGCTGTAAGCGCTTTATTCCAATCAGGAAACGTATTGCTTCCCCTTCTTTTTGATTATAAAATCCCCATTGAGATCCACCCTCAGACTGCTTTCAAAATTGTTCCCTTGTTGCTGATAGTTGCTTTTTTTATTAAAGGGGTAAGTTATTTTGGGCAGTCCTATCTTATGGATTATCTTAGTGAAAAATGCGTCAGGGATATCCGAAACCGTCTTTACGGCCATATCCAGATACTGCCTCTGGATTTTTTTACTTCCGCAACAACCGGCAATATTATCTCAAAATTGATAAATGATATAAATCTTGTGAAGAAACTTCTTTCCGGCATACTTCTTAATGTTGCTGGCGACACTATAACTATTATAGTCCTTGCAGTTCTTGCCTTTAACTTTGACTGGGAGCTTGCCATGATTACCATCGTTGTGTTTCCTGCTGCCGCCGTTCCTATAATTCAATTTGGCAGACGGATGCGGAAGATCAGCAACAGGGCCCAGAATGTTTTTGGCAGAATTATCTCAACCATACACGAAATGGTAACGGGGATAAGGATAGTCAAGGCGTTCGGTATGGAGAATCATGAACAGGAAAAATTTTCCCGTGAAAGCCACAACCTATTCAGATCTATGATCAAAATATCCAAAATTTCCGCCCTTTCTATTCCTCTAATGGAGTTTTTAGGCGCTTTGGGCATAGCAGGCGTTATTTTCTATTCAGGGATCAGAATCAACCGTGGGGATCTGAATCCTGCGAATCTCGTCTCATTTTTTGTAGCTGTTTTTTTAATGTATTTGCCGTTGAAGAGGCTGACTAATTTTAATAATAACCTTCAGCAGGGGCTCACAGGGCTTGAAAGGATAGACGAGATCTTTGAAGCGTCTCCCGAGCCTTTGCGTTCTGCTGCCGGTAAAAAACTGGATAGACTTAAAGATTCAATAACCTTCAGAGATGTATTCTTTAAATATGGGAGAGGAGAGGTTCTCAGGGGTATCAATATTTCAGTGAAATCCGGAGAAAAGATTGCCGTCGTTGGCGCCACAGGCGCTGGTAAAACAACGCTTCTAAATCTTCTTCCGAGGTTCTACGATGTTACAGAAGGGAATATATATATTGACGGAGTTGATATACGGGAATTCAATTTAAGTTCCCTCCGTTCACAGATATCAATTGTTACTCAGCAGGTGGTTTTGTTTAATGACACAATAAAAAGCAACATTTTATACGGCAATATTTCCAAAGATGATGCCGATGTGGAGCATGCGGCAAGGTCTGCCAATGCCGATGTTTTCATAAAAAAGCTTCCGCAGGGGTTTGATACTGTTGTTGGAGAGTCGGGGGTCAGGCTTTCCGGAGGAGAAAAACAGAAGCTGGCCATTGCAAGGGCAATTCTGAAAGACGCTCCAATTCTGATACTTGATGAGGCAACATCTTCTCTTGATTCTGTCGCAGAAGAGGAGATACAGATTGCTCTTGAAAACCTTATGAAGGGCAGAACCACTTTTATAATTGCTCACAGACTTTCTACTGTAAAAAACGCTGATAGAATATATGTATTATCGGATGGAACAATAAAAGAAACCGGAACCCATTCTGAACTGCTCTCCAAGGGGGGTATTTATTTCAAACTCTACTCCACTCAATTCCGTGGAGATCAAGGAGTTCTCTGAAGGTGTTTTACAGATTTCTGGGTTTTCTGCTTGCAATCTTCGTGTTTCTGCTATCAAAGACCCTCAGGATTAAGGTTTATAACAGGGAACTGGTGGATGAGGTCAAAGCCTCAGGGGAAAAAATAGTGTATGCTTTTTGGCATCAGGAATTGTTTGTTTTTATTGATTATCAGAGGACATTTGATTGTTACAAAAATAATCCGGTTACTGTTCTTCTTAGCCCGAGCCGCGATGGCGATATTATAGATGTGGTATTGAAAAAAAACAGGTATAGTGTTGTCCGTGGTTCAGCAAGGCGCGGTGGTCTAAAGAGCCTTGTAAAAATGATCAGGAGTATGAAAGACGGCAGCGATACCGCTTTTGCAGTGGATGGCCCGGTTGGCCCATCAAGGATTGTGAAACCAGGCGTAGTTTTTCTTGCTGAGAAGGCCGGTGCTGTTATTTTTCCGGTGGGAAGTTGGGCAAGACATAATTTAAAATTTTATAATGCCTGGGATAAATTTATGTTGCCTCTGCCATTCTCAAGGGCAGTGATTGTTTTTGGAAAACCTATCTATATGGGTGAGATTTCAGCTCAGGATGTAATAGTAAATGGTACAGAAATTCTTCAGCGAAGCCTGACGGAGACGTCTGAAAGGGCAAAAGAACTATGCGGGTCCTGATATTTATATATAACCTGATTATTTTCCCACTTTCAATCGTGTACCTGTTTTACAAATTCATAAAGAATAAGGCAGACACTAATTCATTGAAAGAGAGGATGGGGATCTACTGTTTGACTCCATCCAGCGGCAGGAGGATCTGGATACATTGTTCTTCTGTCGGCGAAGTTATTCTTCTTGAGCCGCTTTTGAGTGCGATGAGCAAATTGTTGCCAGCGGAAAATATTGTAATTACCACAGTGACAGAGACCGGGAAAGAGGAAGCAAAACGAAGGTATAAAGACATTCAAAATATTTTCCTCGCACCGGTTGATTTCTGGCTGTTTGTCTGGAATGGAATGAGAAGGATTGCTCCTTTAAGCGTTATTGTTATAGAGACAGAGTTATGGCCGAGTTTTATGTATCTTTCGTCGTTGCGCGCAGATAAATTTTTTCTCGTAAACGGAAGAATGACAAGTTCGTCTTTCCGGTGGTACAATATTGTAAAATGGTTTTTTGGTCCGCTGATAGACGGATTTGACGCAATAGTAATTCAGACGGATGAAGACATGAAAAGATTCTCGGATTTAAAGGGGCATTCTGAGCGGCTTTTTGTAGCGGGAAATCTCAAGTTTGACGCATCCCTTTCCAATTCACTCAATAATATAGACCCGACTCTCAAAAGGGTTTTGGACACCCGAATGCTTGTTATAGCCGGAAGCACGCATGCCGGGGAGGAGGAGATTATTGTGAACCTCTTCTGCAAATTAAAAGATGCGGTCCCGGATTTTAAATTGGTAATAGCTCCGAGACATACGGAAAGGGTAGGGGAAGTAGAATCAATTCTGAAAGCAAGGGATATTAATTATCTGAAGAGGTCTTCTATAAACTCTGGCGGTGACAGCAACTGCAATGTGGTTTTGCTTGATACTATCGGTGAACTCAATGCTCTCTACAGCCTTGCTGCAGTGGTTTTTATCGGAGGCACTCTGGTGCCGGTGGGCGGGCATAATGTTATTGAGCCTGCGCTTCATGGCAAGCCCGTTGTTTTTGGTCCCCATTATAACAACTTTAAGGAAGCCTGTACCCTCCTGATTGAGTACAATGGCGGATTATGCGTAAAGGATGAGTCTGAATTTTTTGATGTAATACGCAAATTGCTGCTTGATAACAATCTTCGGGAGAATATGGGGAGGAATGCAAAAAATGCCGTGGAAGGACAGATAGGCACAACACAACGAACCATGAAAATAATCGGTAAATACCTTCGGAGCGGCCGGGTTTGAGCCTTGAAAGGATTATTAGCGGACTCTTTTATAAAAAGGAGAGCCTTTTTCTAAAACTCATACTCTTTCCTTTCCTTCTCCTCTCTTATGTTTATTTCCTGGTTGTGATAACGAAAAATTTATTTTACAGATACGGAATTTTTAAAAAACAAGCCGTTGGGGCTTTTGTTATTTCTGTGGGCAATCTGACAGTAGGCGGAACAGCTAAGACTCCTGCGGTTATTGCAGTTGGAAGGTTTATTGAAGACTCCGGATTAAAAGCGGGTGTAGTAACCAAGGGTTACAGACGCCTGCATTCAGAAGATATTTTTATGGATAAAAACAGCGATGGCGAGTTTAACCCTCAGTTATGTGGAGATGAGCCAATTGTAATATTAAGAAATTTAACAAGAACCCCGGTTTATACCGGAAAGAATAAAACCTCGCTCGCCATCAGCCTTTTTAAGAGGTTTAATCCGGATGTAATTATAATTGATGACGGATTTTCCCATTTAAAACTCCACAGGGATCTTAATATTCTGATGGTTGACGGGAGAAGGATGTTTGGAAATTCCCGCCTTCTGCCAAGGGGCCCACTGCGGGAGCCGCTTTCTTCTTTCAGCCGGGCAAACGCAGTGATAATAAAAAATGATGCTGACACAACAACGAATAAGGAAAGAATAAAGCATTTAGCAGCCGGAATACCGTTGTTCACAATGGAGATTAAACCGTCCAGCATCCGGAAGATAGCAGATGATTCTGTTCTTGAGAATTCCGGAACAGAAAATTTCGTAGCCTTCTGCGGTATCGCTGATCCGGATAGTTTTCGCAGAACGCTGCTTGCGGCAGGAATTTCCCCTCTGGAATTTATTGAGTATGACGACCATGCGGAGTATAATGAAAAAATTATAATGAAGATGGATGGTCTGGCCAAAAATAATGGAGCTAAGTATGCAATCTGTTCAGAGAAAGATGCTGTTAAAATCAAGAGATACTTGCATGCCGGAGGAAAAGGGATTATTTATTGTTACCTGAAAATTGAGCCGGTGATTGAAAAGAAATTTTTTGAATTTCTTAACAAGGCAATAAACAATCAAAAATTATTGAAGAAAGGCAATATATGACAAGGGCGGTCTTTCTTGACAGGGATGGGACTATTAATGACGAGGCGGGCTATATCAACCATATGGACAGGTTCAGGCTTCTCCCAAGGGTTGAAAAAGCAATCAGAGCCTTCAATGAATTAGGTTTTGCCACCGTGGTTATAACAAATCAGGGCGGTGTTGCAAAGGGATTTTTTACAGAGACTTTTCTTAAAAAATTACATTTGACGATGATCAAAGAATTGCGCAGGAAAGGCGCTAAGATTGACGCTGTTTATTATTGCCCGCACCATCCCCATGGTAGCGTTAAGGCATACTCGGTCAGATGCAGGTGCAGGAAGCCCTCGGATGAACTTGTAAAGTCAGCCATAAAGGAACTGGGACTTGTTCTTGATGGTTCCTACATAATAGGCGATCAGAAGAGAGATATTGAATTTGGGAGAAAACTGGGGCTGACGACAATTCTGGTTAAGACAGGATACGGAAAGGGGGAGATTATTTTTAAAAAATTTAATGGGTATGAAAGCCCGGATTATGTTGCAGATGATCTCTATGATGCTTCAAAATGGATCTTGAAAAGAGAGGGGTATTGAATGTGTTTCATGGATTAATGAATATTCTGAAACAGAAAAGAATTCAAGCCGGTTATGTAATCGTAATAATTTTTATACTTTTTTCAAGGATAGATACTGTATTTGTTCTTATTGGCGGAATCTTTGTTTTAGCAGGAATATTATGGCGGGCATGGGCTGCGGGGTATATTTCCAAAAATAAATCAATCCCTTTTGGCGGCCCGTATCTTTTATGCAGGCATCCGTTGTATTTCGGCAGTTTTTTAATGGGAATAGGAACCGGAGTAATGTGCGGGAATCTGGTCTTTCCTTTTCTTGTTATAATATTTTTTGTCTTTGCCTATTTCCCCCTGATGAAAGACGAGGAAAATAAATTGATTGATATTTTCAACGAGGAGTACAGATCATATGCTGCTGCTGTCCCCATGTTTATACCCTTTTACAGAAGTTCCTTGAAACCGAACTCGGAGTTTGACTGGAATCTTGTGATTAAGAATAAGGAATACAGAGCGTGGTTTGGTATTTTAACTTTTATTATATTTTTTGTTATAAAGAACTCCATGGCATGATTATGTTGCGGGTATTTCAATTTTTAATGACTGTTCTTCTCGTAGGTGCACCAATATTGGGTGGCACAGCGCATTCCGAAGAAAGTGTTCACCCATTTTTGCCCGGAGAAAAACTGGTTTATGAAATTTCCTATTTCGGAATTGCGGCTGGCTATATAACACTTGAATATGAAGGCGATATCAATATGGATGGAGAAGTGATGATTAAGATAAAGGGCATTGTAAAAACATCAAAATTTTTCTCCCTATTTTACAATATTGAGGATATAGTTGATCTTTACGCTTTTAGAAGTTCTTTTAAGCCTTATCGGATCAACCTTAATCTTAAGGAAGGCGGCAAGAAGAAGGAGGAGAATATATTATATGATTACTCCTCAGGTGAATGTGTTCATTCAAGAAAGGGTAAGGTTTACAGAACTCCTGTTCCTCCGGAAATACAAGATGCTTTTTCCAGCATTTATTATTTCAGAAAGTTTTTACCCCAGGAACAAAATGTGGTAACATTTAATGTATACAGTAGCAGGAAGGTATGGACACTGGAAGCGCCGATAATAAGCAGAGAAACTTTGAATACACCTGTGGGAGAATTTAAATCCTTTATGATTAAGCCAGTGACGAGATTTGAAGGCATTTTGCAGGCAAAGGGCGATGTTATAATATGGTTCAGCGATGATGAAAAGAGAATTCCGTTGAAACTGAGCGCGAAAATAAAACTCGGAAGCCTTGAGGGAAATCTTATGGAATACAGACTCCGGACCGGGGATAAAATAGTGACCAGTCTTGATTAAATTTTTTAATAACAGGAGGAAATATGCCTATAAGCAAAGAGTTGCTTGAAATCCTTGCTTGTCCGAAATGCAAGGGAGATGTCCAGATCAACAAGGACGAGACAGGATTGATCTGTAATGCTTGCAAACTTATGTACGAGATAAAGGACAATATCCCCATAATGCTTATTGATGAGGCAAAAAAGATTGAATAGATGCAGAATGTCCATAAAAGGCACAGGATACTTCTTTACCAGACAGCATTCCTTGGCGATGTAGTCCTCACAATCCCACTTATAAAGGAAATCAGGAACAAGTTTCCCTACGCTGAAATAACTGTTGTCGTTCTGCCACACGCAGTTGAGCTGATGAGGGCGATTCAGGAAGTTGATAATGTTATATCCTACGATAAAAAGGGCAGGGATAGCGGGGTTATCAATCTGTTCAGATTGATAAGATTTTTCAGAGAAAGAAAATTTGATATTCTAATTTGCCCGCATCGATCCTTTCGCTCTGCGCTCATTGCTTCTTTATCTGATATTCCTTTGAGGGTTGCTTTCAGGGAATCGGCAATGAGTTTCGTATATACGGATCTTGTTGCCAGAAATGAAAAACTTCATGAGGCAGACAGAAACCTCAGCCTGCTTGAAAAAATTACGGGCAGTCTGGATGCTTCGACAAAAAAAATAGTTTTAAAGCTGGACGATAGTTCAAAAAACAGAGCATATGAATTGCTTAAAAATAATGGGGTAGATCTTTCTTCCCCCTTTATCGCAGTGGCCCCAGGCTCAAAGTGGGCAACCAAGAGATGGATTCCTGAAGGTTTTGGAAAGGTGATTTCTTCCCTTCTTTCGGATGGAGTAAGAGCTGTGATTTTAGGCTCTGAAGATGACAAGGGGACAGTCAATGAGGTTAAGAAATATGCCGGGAGCGGAGTAATTGACCTCTGCGGTATGACTACTCCCCTTGTAACTGCCGCAATTTTATCACGCGCTTCCGGGCTTTTGAGCAATGACAATGCAGCTGTTCATTTATCTTCTATGGTTGGAACGCCTGTGGTGGAACTTTACGGGCCCACTGTCCCTGCCTTTGGATTTTATCCCTACAAAATAAAGTACGAAATTGTTGAAGTAAAAAATCTGAAATGCAGACCGTGCAGTCCGCATGGTCCTGCGAAATGTCCTGAAGGGCATTTTCTTTGCATGAAGACCATACTACCCGCAGAGGTATACAGAGCAGTAAAAAGTATCTTAACAGCAGATGAAAAGAAATTATAAAAACATTCTCATAATCCGTTTCAGTTCGCTTGGCGATGTGCTCTTAACTACTCCAGTTGCCGAATCTTTAAAATGGGTTTTTCCCGAGGCAAAACTTTATTTTCTTACAAAGGAAAAATACGCGCCACTGTTCAAGAATAACAGGGATATTGATAAATTATTTCTTTTGAAGGGAGAAGGCATTTCAGATTTTATGACATTGTTAAAAATTATTAAGAAGAACGATATTGATCTTATCATTGATCTTCACCGGAGCCTTAGGTCAACCATTCTCCGTTATTTCTTTATGGGAACGGATTCATATAATGTGGATAAGAAAAGTATTGAGCGAAGAATGCTTGTATGGTTTAAGAAGAACCTTCTTCCACAGAATTACCATGTAACAAGGGCTTATATTGAAACAATTAAACCTCTTATGAGCATCAACGGGATCCTTAAGCCAAAGATTTTTCTGGACGACGGGGAAATGGACTGGGCGGATAAATTTCTGAAAGAAGAGGCAGGGACGGATTCAATAGTTTCTTTTTCACCTGGTGCAAGGTGGAATACTAAACGCTGGCCCGAGGAGGAATTTGCTTCGCTTGGAAACCTTATTCATATGTACTCTGATTATTCTGTTGTGTTGCTCGGTGACAGTCAGGATCAGCCGGTAACCGGGAAGATATCCGGTTTTATGAAAAGGCGTCCGGTTGATATGGCTGGAAGATTGAGTATTCGTGAAGCAGCTGCTGTTGTCAAAAAATCCAGACTGCTGGTTACAAATGACAGCGGTTTGATGCATGTTGCTGTGTCTGTTGGGACCCCGGTGATTGCGTTTTTTGGTCCCACCGTTAAAGATTTTGGCTTTTATCCGCTTGGAGAAAAGGACGCAATTTTCGAGATTGCGCTGAAGTGCAGACCCTGTTCCCTTCATGGAGATAATATTTGCCCCAAGGGTCATCACCGGTGTATGAAAGATATCAATGCGCCCGCAGTTTTGGAAAAGGTTCTTAAATTTCTATGAGCGTAAAACTAAATTTATTGCAGATTGTAAATGTCAGATGGTTTAATGCAAGCGCAGAGTATGCCATTACAATTTCAAAGGATCTTGCGGAAAGGGGGCATAAAATCCTCATTGCAGGCAAAAATGGTACCCCGCCTGTTGAGAAAGCTAATGCGTTCGGCTTGCGTGTTGATACATCTCTTTCCTTTACGCCTTTTAGTTTTTTCAGCGATCTTTTGAAATTGCAAAAAATGGTTGTTTCAGAAGATATTAACATAATCAACTCGCACAGGGCGGAGGGGCACGCACTTGCTGCGGCGTTAAAGATATTCAACAGAAGAATTAAAGTTGTAAGGACAAGGGTTGACATAAGGAGTCCAAAAAGCAATTTGTTCAATAAACTGATCCACAGAAATACGGATAAGATAATTGTTCCAGCAAGGTTCCTGAAGGATAAGGTTATTCAATCTACCGGTGTTCAGCCGGATTATGTGGATGTCATTTATGGCGGGGTGGATATTAATTTTTTCAAGCCAGGGGAGGACGGACTGGTTTTCCGAAAGAGCCTGGGGCTTAAGCCAGATGACCTTCTCGTTGGAATTGTCGCAAGACTTGATCCTGTTAAGGGACATTTTGTTTTTCTTGATACTGCTAAAAAACTAAGTGCGATCTTTCCGGAGATGAAATTTATTGTTGTGGGCACGGAAGCCGAATATTCAATACCCTACATGAAGGATTACGCCAGAAAGATTGGACTGAACAGCAATCTGTTTTATACAGGGTATATAAATAATGTGAATGCGGCGATAAATTCCTTTGATATATGCCTTCTGACTTCGCTGGGCTCAGAGGCGCATTCGCGAGTGCTTCTTGAATACATGGCATGCGGAAAACCGGTGGTTGCTTCCAGCGTTGGCGTAATTCCCGAGATTCTGAAGCATAAAATAGATGGAATACTTGTTCCGGCGGGAGATGTGGATGCATTTGTTGAAGGGATTACCCGTATTATTAAAGATAAAGAATTCAGGTGTTTTCTTGGCAGGAATGCAAAGGAAAAAGTAGCAAAAAAATTCAAAATGGAAGATTTTATTGATAATATTGAGCAAAGCTACAGGAGTATAATTGACTTTAACTAATGGTTGTTTAATCTATTAATGAAAATAGCTCTTGAAATATCCTCTCTGGCATATTCTTTATCGGGGATACAGGTTTATATCAGGAATTTTATGGAATCACTTTTAAAGATTGATGCCGCAAATGATTATCTTTTAACTGCCAAGATTCAGAAATTCTCAAAACTGAAAACATATAAAGTTACGCCATTCTGGTTCAGAAGATTTGATGTTTTTCACGGATTTGACGGTTTTATTCCCAACGCAATCTTTGCAACGTTGAGGTCCGCTGTTATTTATGACGTAATTTTTTTGAAGAATCATAATTTTAACAGTCCTGAAGAACGAAAGAGAATGATAAAAAAAATAAACAGGGTTTTGAAAAGGGCAGATATACTGATTGTTCCTTCAGCGGACACAAAGAGGGAATTATCCGGGTTGTTCCGGCCAGAAAGAATATTTGTTATTTATGGAGGCTGTTCGCCGCGCTTCGCACCGCTCCCTGACGGTAAAATAAAAAGTTTCAGGCAGAAATACAATTTTGGCAGATTCATAATTTTTGTTGGCGTTATAACCGCAAGGAAAAATATTAGTGGCTTGATTAAAGCATTCAGAATAATACGCGAGAAGATTCCGGAAATAAAATTGGTTATTGCCGGCAACCATTCCGGATTCGGCAGCGCTCCTTTGCATAAGATGATGGATGATTTGCAAAACGATTTGATTCTGCTCAAGGGGGTCAGCGAAGAGGAACTTGTATTGTTGTATAATTCCGCTGAATTATTTATCTTTCCGAGTTTTGCCGAGGGCTTCGGATTGCCCGTCCTTGAAGCCATGTCATGTGGTACCCCTGTTGTTATTTCAGGGATAAGTGCTTTGCCTGAGGTCGGTGGTGATGCCGCAGTTTATTGTGATCCCTGTAACCCGGATGACATAGCGCTTAAAGCCCTTAGTGTTCTTAATGATGCTGATAAAAAAGATGAGTTAAGAAAACGCGGTCTGAAACGTGCAGCGGAATTCAGCTGGGAAAAAAGCGCACAGAAATTATTAGAAATATGGGAAAAGAACTTAATGAGATAGTTATGAAAACTTATAATACAAATGGGATACAAAAGATCCTCATAATAATGTTGTACAGAATAGGAGATGTGCTGTTGACAACGCCGGTTGTATCTGAAATAAAAAGGCTTATCCCTGGAGCAATAGTTCATTTTCTTGTAGAAAAATCATTTTTTGATATTGTTTCGCTGAATCCGCAGATTGATGAAATCCTTCTGCTGGAAAAGAAACTTATTCCGCAATTAAAGCTGATATTCAGGCTTAGAAAAGAAAAATACAATTTTATTTTTGATTTTCAATCAAATCCGAGGAGCGCACTATTAACGCTTTTAAGCGGCGCCGAAAAAACTTTTGGTTATGATTTTAATATACGGAGATATTTTTATAAATATGCTTACAGACCAAATGCCCGCCCGCAGTATGCTGTGGATTTTAAGTTTAACCTTTTGCGTTCCGCCGGTTTTAACCCTGAAAAACATAGCACTTTTTTTTATTTTTCTAAGGATGACGGACTAACAGCCGAAAAAATTCTCAATCAGTTGAATATAAAAGAAAAAAAGTTTTTTATTTTATCCACAACAAGCAGGAGAAAAACAAGAAGATGGTTGCCGGAATATTTTGTTAAACTTGCCTGTATGGTATACAAAGATACCGGTATCCCTTTGTTGTTGGTAGCCGGTCCGGGAGAAAGGGAGTACGTTCAGCGAATTTACGATAAATGTAAAGAATGCTTCCGTTTGCTGCCCCCTCTGACCATTAAGCAGGCAGGCGCATTGTTCAGGAGCGCAAAGATGTATATTGGAAACGACAACGGGCTGAAACATCTATCTGTGGCGGTGGGACTGCCTACATTCACGATTTTCGGCCCAAGTCAACCATCGTACTGGACCCCGCCTGATGCTATACACAGATGGATACGAACAGATGTTGATTGCATTGAATGCGGTAGAGTGGAGTGTGATAATATAAAGTGCATGAAATTACTTGCTCCTGAAAGGGTTTTTGAAGAATTATTGAGTTTTATAAGAGAATTAGATAATATTACAAATGTTGTAAAATAAATAGGGAGACTGAAATGGTATTGGAAATAAGAAAAAATCTTGTAAAATCTATCCGTAATTTTAGGTCTGCTAACATACTGATAATTGGCGATCTTATGCTTGATGTATTTGTCAGAGGGAGGGTAAGGCGAATATCTCCCGAAGCCCCTGTTCCGGTTGTAGAGGTGCAGGGGGAGACAGTTCATCTCGGGGGATCCGCGAATGTGGTACAGAATATAAGACATCTTGAAGGTAAAGTTTCAGTATGCGGTATTGTAGGAAAGGATATGGCAGGTCGAGATATTATGCAGGAGCTTCAAAAACTTGATGTGGATTGCAGCGGGATAATTGAAGATTCGCAAAGACCTACAACAATAAAAACAAGGGTCATAGCACAGCATCAGCAGATTGTCAGATTTGACAAGGAGTCAAGCGACTATGCGAACCGCAAACATGCTGAAAGAATTGCTGATTATGTGTATAGCAATTATAAAAAATTCGATCTGTTGATAATTTCTGATTATGGAAAAGGCGTAATATCAAGAATGCTTTTTAAAAATTTGTCGGGATTGCTAAATAGAAAGGAGATTCCTGTTATAGTTGATCCAAAGACAAAGAATTACAAATTTTACAGTAATGTGACAATTCTTACTCCAAATACTTCAGAAACACAGGAGATGGCCGGATTTGAATTTACCAGTGAAGACGATTTTTATAAAGCTGGGATAAAAATTATAAAAGCAAAAAATGCCGACGCTTTGTTGATAACAAGAAGCGAACATGGAATGACACTTATAACAAAGAACGGAAAGAAAATAGACATTCCTACTATGGCGAAAGAGGTTTTTGATGTGACCGGAGCAGGGGATACAGTCGTGGCTGTGCTTTCTCTTGGTCTTGCCACTGGATTGAATTTTGTCGAATCCGCTGTAATCGCTAACCATGCAGCAGGTATAGTTGTGGGCAAACTTGGGACAGCAATGGCGTCTCCTGATGAACTTATTTTATCGTTGCGTAGCGAAGGGCGGTAGTGAGGATATTGATCGCTCGCAATGACAGGCTGGGAGATCTGGTTTTATCCACGCCTGTAATATCATCCATCCGCGCCAGTTACAAAAATGCTTACATAGGAGTACTCGTAAACAAATATGCTAAAGATGTTATCAGATATAATAATGAAATTGATACAATAATAATAGATGAGGATATGGAATCCGGAAAATTAAGAGGTTTTTCAAATATTGTAAAAGTGATAAAAAGAGAACATTTTGATATTGCATTAATCCTTCATCCGACATTTACTGTTTGTGCGCTCGCATTTTTTAGCGGAATAAAACGGAGGATTTCGCATGGTTCTAAATGGTATGTTTATCTTTTCTGCAACGAGGTTTTAAAACAGAACCGCTCGCGGGTTCCGCATCATGAGGCAGATTTTAATCTTGAACTTGCAGGGGTTATTGGCGGCATGAATAATGTAATAAGGCGGACCAAGATACTTTTCCCCGAATCTTCTATAAAAAGAACAAGGGAATTTCTTGCAGAGCGTTCCATAAATGGAAACGATGCCTTTGCTATAATGCACTGTGGTTCAGGTGGGTCTGCCAGAAACTGGGCAGCCGGGAATTATGCGGAATTGGCGGATCTGTTGATTCGGGAATTATCTTTAAAACTGCTTTTAACCGGCACCCAAGTTGATAAAAAAATGGTAACGGATGTTCAAAGCGCCATGAAGGAAAAACCGGTTGAAGCGTTAAATATTGGGAGCGTAAGTGATTACGCTGCGCTGATTTCCAATGCCAGGGTTTTTGTCGGACCAAGTACAGGTCCATTGCATTTCGCAGTTGCAATGAACATTCCGGTAGCGGGTATTTATTCGCCTGTTTTTGTCCAGTCTGCTACCAGGTGGGGTCCTTACTCTGCGGAAAAATCTTTTGTTATATGTCCTGATGTTGTCTGTCCTGCAATATACAGATGTATCTATGAAAAATGCAAATTTTACGATTGTATGGCTCTAATCAGACCGTATGATGTATTTAAAAAAGTATCAGCGTTGCTTGTGGGCAGTTTATGAACCCCAATACTTTTGTACTTAAAAACCTGCTGAAAGATGAAGAGGTAAAAAGAATTTCCAAAATATTACTTTATTTTTATTTCTTTTTTTTGATCATCTCAAATACATTCTCGCAGGGACTTGCAGGATTGCTATGCATAATCTTGATAATAAGAATTGGCATAACAGGCGGAAGGGCTTATATTGCAACACCTTTTGATCTGCCTTTTTTAGTCTTAATTGTCTGCAGGTTCGCATCTACATTTTTTCATTATGAACCGTTTCAGGCAATTGAACTGGTTGCAAAAAGATTGCCGTTGTACGGCATCTATTTTGTGATAACTAATACTGTAGAATTGGATGAACTGCCGGATGAGATTGAGCGTTACATTGCGCTTATAATTTATTCTTGCATACTTGGAGGGCTTCACGGTTTTTATGAATTTATTTTTTTGAAGATTGTAAGGCCCGGATCGTTTGCCGGCGGATACAGCAGGCTTTCGGAGTTTTCGTCTGTTTCAATAATTCTTGCTATGTTTCTAAGAAATAATAAAAAAATTTTTCCGGACAACTGGTTTTATTTAACCTCATTTTTAATAATCCTCGGAACGCTTTTAATAACTCAAAGCAGGGCAGCGTGGGCAGGCACCGGGATCGCCCTTGGAATACTTGCTATCAGGGGTGACAGAAGATATGTTTTTCTTTTTATCGCAATTTTCTGTATTGCTGTGGCTTTAGTTCCATCAATAAGAGAAAGGGCCATTACAATTATGGATCCGATTAAAAATATGTCAAACAGAGACGTGATATGGACTGATGCAATAGAAAAATTCAAAGAAAATCCAGTTCTGGGATACGGAATAAAATCGCTTAAATCAATTGCGAGTCCGGAAGTGCAGAGTTACAATACATGGCATTCAGATTATCTGCAATTGCTTCTTGAGAGCGGTATTGTCGGGTTGCTTGCATATTTATGGTTATCGATGCTGCTCTTTAAGAACTGTATTTCTTTGATTCGCAGGAAATCTGCCGAAAAAAACGCCATCTTCTGGGGAATCACCGCATCGCTATTAAGCATGTATTTCATAAGTTTTTTTGGGGGTCATATAGTTGAACCGGTTTTGTCATTGTTCTTTTTTTCTTTTATTGCTGTCATATCCATTTTTTCTCTCGAACTCAGGATATAGATGAGATACGAAGAAAAATTTATTTATAATCTGTTAAAGAGTTATCTGAATAAAAATGAAAATATGGATTTTTTTTACAAATTCAGAACTTCATTAAATTATGAGAGGCTGATAAAAAAATGCTTTGCTCACGGACTGGAAGGGATTGCGTATTATGAATTTAACCGGCTCGGCATATTGAATTTAATTGACAGGAGGATTGCAGAAAAACTTAAATGGGGTTCAAGAAATACACTGATGGTCAATATGCTTCTTCTGAGTGAATTTAAAAACATTGTTGAACTTTTAAGGAAAAACAATATTGAGCCGGTTCCGGTTAAAGGGATAGTATTTGTGAAAAAACTGTATGAAAATCTTTCTTTAAGATCAATGGCTGATATAGATCTTATTCTCAGGGAGAAGGATTATAAATATGCGATAGAGATACTTAAATCAGCGGGATACAGAGAGAGCGATTTTCTGCAGGCAAGGAAATGGGAGCGCGAGAATTTTCGGATTGCGCTAACTAAGCCGGATCTTATACCGCTTACTGTGGAATTGCATAAAAAGTTTTCACATCCAGGAAGATTCGGACTCAGCGCGGATGATGCGCTGGATAATCTCGGTTCAGCTGAAATAGATGAAATGCAGTTCAGAACGCTTAACCCGGACTACACTTTTTTATTTCTCATTAATCATATGGGTATGCATTACTTTAACCTGAAACTTATATGGGTTGTAGATGCCGTTAAATTTCTATTAGAATTCACGCCCGATTGGAGTAAAATATTAGACTATGTTGAACAGTACAGGCTGAGAACATCGTTATATATGTTAATAAAACTTATATCCCCGTATTTAAATATTGAAGAAAAATCAGGAGATGTAAAATTGATTGGTAATTTTAAAAAGCTTTATCTCAAAATTTTTTATTCCGAGAAACACCCGACATTTTTTAGATTCCCTTGGATGCCATTAAGGCTTTCACAGATATTCTGTGTCCTTCCGCTGATTGACGACTGGAAGAACAGAGTCGAATTTTTTAAAAATTATATAAAAATAAGAATGCAGGATTATCAATGATCCACCGGGAAAAAACCAGGAGAATTATGATTGGGAATATTCCGGTTGGAGGAGGAGCGCCGGTTATTGTCCAATCAATGACGACAACCCATACAAAGGATGTAAATGCAACAGTCAGGCAGATTAAAAGGCTTGAAAGATCTGGCTGCGAGATTGTTCGCGTTGCGGTTCCGGATATAGAATCAGCCAGAGCAGTTGCAAAAATTAGGACTGCCGTCAATATCCCCGTGGTGGCGGATATACACTACAATTACAAACTTGGCATTGAGGCTGTCAAAAGCGGGGCTGATGCCCTCAGAATAAATCCGGGAAACATCGGTTCAAGGGGTGGATTGAAATCTCTTATTAAAGAGGCAATGATACGAAAAATTCCTGTTCGTGTCGGAGTTAACGCAGGCTCGCTTGAAGAGGATATACTCTTCAAATACGCCTGTACGCCATCTGCGGATGCGCTTGTGGAGAGCGCAATCAGGAATGTCCGGTTGCTTGAAGATATGGGATTCCGCGATATTAAAGTCTCCCTGAAATCCTCCGATGTTCTGACAACAGTGGAGGCATACCGGAAAGTTGCGTCTAATCTTGATTATCCTCTTCATCTCGGTGTTACAGAAGCGGGAACGCTTCTGCGGGGCGCCATAAAGTCTTCTATAGGTATTGGGATACTTCTTGCGGAAGGAATAGGCGATACAATCCGCGTATCCCTCACTGCGGATCCGGTGGAAGAAGTGAAAGCCGCGTACATGATACTTTCATCTCTTAATCTGAGGAAAAGGGGGATAACGCTGATTTCATGTCCATCCTGCGGGAGGTCGGAGATTGATCTTATAAGGATTACAAAAGAGTTTGAAAAAAAGATGAATGCTGTAACTACGCCACTTACAGTTGCTATAATGGGCTGTGTTGTCAATGGTCCTGGAGAAGCGCGGGAAGCCGATGTTGGTGTGGCAGGAGGGAAAGGGGTTGCGGTTCTATTCAGAAAAGGGAAATTGATAAAAAAAATAAAGGAAAAGGAAATGGTGCATGTGCTTATTCATGAGGTTATGGAACTTTCAAAGAAGAAGGGAGAGGAGTAAATGAGATATTCAAGGACAATAATTAATACCCGGAAGGAAGCGCCTTCTGATGCGGAAACCGTGAGCCACAAACTCCTTGTGAGATCTGGAATGATACAGAAGGTAGCTCAGGGTATTTATTCATTTCAGCCACTTGGAATAAGAGTAATAAAAAAAATAGAGGGTATTATCAGGGAAGAAATGGATACCGCAGGCGCCCTGGAGGTGTTGTTGCCCTTTGTATTGCCTGCCGATCTCTGGATTGAAAGCGGCAGATGGGAGCAGTATGGGAAGGAGTTGCTCCGGTTGCAGGATCGGCACGGGAGATGGTTTTGTCTCGGACCAACACATGAGGAAGCCATAACCGATCTGGTGCGCAGGGAAGTTCGTTCATACAAACAGCTGCCTCTCAATTTTTATCAGATTCAGGTAAAATTCAGGGATGAAATCAGACCGAGGTTCGGTTTAATGCGGTGCAGGGAATTTATCATGAAGGATGGATACAGTTTCCATGAAGATGAAGCATCTGCAGAAGAAACCTACAGGAGCATGCATGAGGCTTACACAAGAATTTTTGAGAGATGCGGATTGAAATTCAGGGCTGTTGAGGCAGATACCGGAACAATAGGCGGCAGTTTTTCTCATGAGTTTATGGTTCTTGCTGACACAGGGGAGGAGGTAATTCTTTCATGCAATAGTTGCGGGTATGCGGCAAACCTTGAGAAGGCTGAAACAGGCATTTCAGAGAATCCGCCTTCAGTGGACGAATGCAGTCATTCCGTGGAAAAAATTCATACTCCTGGAAAAAAGAGCGTGGAAGAAGTCAGCAGCTTTCTGAAAGTGAAACCATCAAACCTTATAAAAACTATAATTTTTAATTCAGAAGGAGGGCCATTTGCCGTTCTTGTTCGTGGTGACAGAGAAGTTAACACAACCAAAGCAGCGAGACTGAGCGGCTTAACTAATGTTGAACTATCAGATGATGCAACTATTGAAAAAGTTACAGGAGCGCATACAGGTTTTGCCGGACCAATTGGATTGAAAATAAAAAAGTTTGCAGATAATGAATTAAAGGGCCTGACCGGAATGGTTGCTGGAGCAAATGAAAAAGATTATCACATAGTAAACATTGATGTATCAAGAGACATATCCGTGGATATTTTTGGTGATTTAAGAAATGCTGTTGAGGGCGATATCTGTCACAGATGCGGCAGTGGTCGTCTCCGGGCAACCAAAGGAATTGAGGTCGGGCATATTTTTAAACTGGGAGCAAAATACAGTTCAGCAATGAAGGCTTTTTTTCTTGATAGAGCCGGCAGGGAGCGGGAATTTGTCATGGGATGCTATGGTATAGGTGTAGGAAGGACAATGGCCGCAGCAGTGGAGCAGCGCCATGATGAAAAGGGGATAATATGGCCCGTAGCCATTGCTCCGTATACTGTTGTAATAATACCGGTTAACTGGCGCGATGATGCACAAAGACTGATGGCGGAAAAACTGTATGTGAATGTTGTACAGACCGGAATTGATGCTATTCTTGACGACAGGGATATCTCTCCTGGAGTAAAGTTTATGGATGCCGATCTGATGGGATTTCCCTTAAGGATTGTTGTGGGACAGAAGTATATAAAGGAAAATAGGATTGAGATAAAGCGGAGAGATCAAAAGGAAAGCGAACTGGTGGAAATAACAGAAGTTATTCAGAAGATTAAAAATACCATTAAGATCTGATTCAGCGCATTCCCAGCCCAATCAACGAAAACACTACTTTGATTCTGTCCTCGCGGAAACCTGGTCTATCAATTAATGTTAACCGTATGTTCCAGCACTTGCACTGAGATGTATACATCATTTCATAGATTCCCTCCTCTATTCTCTCGCTTATAGAGGAATATCTTTCACTGATGGAAATATTTATATTTTTGAACTTTTGGTCTATTGAACCAAGTATCTCCCGGGTTTTGATCCCGATGCCGGTATATTTATTATCTAATGATAAAGTTGATTGCCATGGGGTTTTACAGGTAAGGTTCAGATTGTAGAAGGGGAAATATCTTAATTTTTCGTTGTACGAAGTGTGCCCATTTAAATACAGCCACGATGTTCCCTTGATTTTAATTTCACTATAAATGTTATCAGAATGTGTTTTGTCTCCGCTGAGTATTGGGTCAATGTATACATCGTTTTGTAAAGGGTCCTGCTTTACAAAAAAATTCTGATAAAGTAGTAGTTGCAATATTTCCCTGTGGACGATGCTGGTCTCTTTTTTAAATCCTCCCGCAAGGAAATTTTTAAGGTAGAAAGTCGCAACTGTTTTTTCAGGGATTTGATACTGAATTATATCATGGATTTCCCCCCCCATTCCGGAGTAATAGACCTGAATCCCTGGTTCAATTGTATGTTTTAATTTTGTTAAGATGGATGCTTTAACCCGGTAACTGCGTTCAATGTCAGTAAGTATATTTATTTTTGATTCCGGAACAAACAGGGTGTTCAACGCTTTTTTCTGTTCAAGTCCCTCAATGTAAATTGCTTTTGCATTTAGCGTTGCTTCGGGTATGACCTCCGCGTGCCTGAAAATTTTGAAAGGGAATTCAATGTGCGGAGAGATTTCAAGTGTAATGCCTTTTGTCCTGAAGGAGCGAAAATACTGAAACCCTCCTGTTTCTTCCACAAAATGAATCAACTCGGAATTGATTGAAAAATAGCCAGGGATTACAGGAATCTTAACAGGGATTATACTGTAAATTATTCTTGGTGCCCTGTGGTAGGTGGTTATTGTTCCGTCTGTTCCGAGAAGATTCTGATAATAATCTACTTCACCTGAAAGAAATGATGTAGAAGAGTGCCTGCTCAACGACAGCCGCGATTCAGTATAAGCGAGGCCCTGATTTTGCAGAACCTCGGCAAAATCCTGAAAATATTCCCTGTCGCTGAGCATATTGACGTTGATCTTATGGGCATACAGAGGCGTATAGGAAGAGTGTTCTAAATTTAAAGCCCATCTTTGTTTCCCATTTTCTATAAGAAATTCATTAAGGTATGAAAAAACTATCTCCCCCTTTTCAAGGGGGGAAGATATGTACCTGAAGTCAATATCAGAGCCAACACCTCTTCTGCTATAATATTTCGGAGTTATTGTGATATCTGAACTCCTGTTTATGACCAAATAAAAAGGCAGCGTTATTATTGTCCCGTCGCGCTCCAGGTATGTCAAATGCGGTGTTAAAAATCCTGTTTCCCTTTCGGTTTTTACAGGGAAAAAGGCAAACGGCAGGTACATAACGGGGACATCCTTCAGATTAAAAAAGAGGTTATCCGCATTCGCGTACTTATTGAGATTCATTGTGAGTTGTTTTGTTTTAAGGGACCATATTGGGTTGCCGTTGCATCCACAGGTTGTATAAGAAGCATTGGTAAAGATAAGAATGTTTTCGCTTATCCTTTCTATTCGCTCCCCCCGTACATAAATATTATATTCCATAACAGTAATTAATCCATTCTCTATGAAACCAGTTTTTGACTCAGTATTGATCCGCGCCCTTTCTGCCTGGACGATTATATTTCTGTCCTGATACAATATATCCCCGGATGCTTCAATCTCGTTTTCATTTGCTGAATATGTGACCTCAGACGCTTTGATGTTTATATCAGCAGTGGAAAGTTTAACATTTCCTCTTGCTTTTAAAATTTTGTCTTTTGGACTGTATTCCAGGTTATCCGCCTTAATCTTTATAGATGGAAAAAGTTCCGGTATGCTTCTCGGATAAGCAGTTTTGATATAGATAGAGGAAAACAAGAAAATAGAAATAATTATTTTTGTTTTATTCATCTTGCTTTGGATGAATTTTTTCTGTTAATTATAGGATATACACAATTGGTCGTATAAGAATTTATTCTGTGAAAACCACTGAGAATATCAAGGTGTATTGAACTTGTCTCTATGCTTTCCCTTAATCCCTTTCTTAGTCGTTGAAAATGATTTTCAGTAAATCTTTGTATGAGTTCGTCTAAAAACCTATGATTTTGAAGTACATTCTGGGCTAGATCAATGTTTCCACTGCTGAATGCGGCTATCGCAAGATCAAAATTTACGCATACTATTTTATGGTATTCTTCAAGTTCGCTGTACCCCTCATTTGAAAAGGGGAGAAGTTTTGAGTGTTTTTTCTTTGCCAGCAGCATTAGGTTTTTATCTATTACATCCCCTATATTTTCAAGATTTATTGATATAGACAGATGCTCCTGTACTACTCCTGCGAGTCCTTCAGACAGGGATTCCTGTGATATACGGGATATGTATATTTTTAATTGGTGGTCCAGTTTGTCCAATATATTGTCCTTTTCCTGTATTATATCAATAAGATCGGCATTCCCAGGCTTGAAGGCATCAAAACTCTTCTTCAGCATATCTCCTGCCACGTCCGCCATTCGTAGTAATTCCCTTGCGGAATGGGCAAGGGCAAGGGCTGGTGTTTCCAATACCCTTGAGTCAAGGTATTTGGGTTCGGATTCATCTTCCGCCTGTTTTTTTTCCTCCACAAGTTTTGAGATTAAGTGTACAAATGGTTTTATGAAAGGGAAAAAGGTTATTGTTATGAAAATATTAAAAATTGTGTGTGCGTTCGCAATCTGGTGCGGCAGAGCTGATGCTGTCAGTAAGGATAAATCCGCCAGGTATCCGCGAAACGGATAGAATATAACTACTCCAGCCACTTTGAAGATGAGATGCACGAGGGCAATCCGTTTGCCTTCGGGTGAGGCTGATATTGATGCAAGCAATGCTGTTGCGCATGTTCCAATGTTGGCTCCAAGTATTACAGGTATTGCAATCTCCAGCGAATTTAATGCGCCGGACGCAGCCATTGAAATAAGAATTCCTATGGTTCCGGAACTTGCCTGGATGATTGCTGTGAACGCCGTGGAAAACAGCAGGATACCCAGTGGATGGGCACGCAAATAATCAATGTATTTTTGAAAATATTCAGCATCTTTTAAAGGCGCTGTTGCATCGGACATCAGTTTCATGCCGAGGAAGACGAGCCCTATTCCTACGGCGGATTGTCCCCAGAATATCTTTTTCTTCTTGTGTTGCGTGAATATTATTAATACGCCAAAGGCGATTAATAATAAAGAATAGTCATAAATATTAAACGAAATAATCTGGACTGTAAGTGTTGTGCCTATGTCGGCTCCCACTATTATGCCTGTAGCCTGGACAAGATTTATCAATTGTGAATTAGCTAACCCTATAAGAAGCACTGTTGTTGCTGAACTGCTTTGAAAGACAAGGGTTATAATTATTCCAACAAGTATTCCTGCGATCGGATTTATAGTGAGTCGGTGAATTACAATCCGGATCCGTTCGCCCGCAATCTGTTCCAGATTATTTTTGAGTAGGTGTATTCCGTAGAGGAAAACGCCAAGCCCGCCGATAATTCCCATTACCATCATGGCTATACCTGACTAATATTTTTGAGCACCGATGAAAGCATTTCTGGCCTGTCCGTTATTATCCCATCTGTGCCCATCTTTATAAGATGCAGACCCTCCTCTTCAGAATTTATAACATAGGGGTAAACCTTGAGGTTTTGACTATGGGATAGTTTTATGTTTTCGGAACTGACTAATCTTGCCTTCGGAACCAAGAATATGCATCCGAGTTCAGCCGCGCTCTTTAAAATATCATCCCATTCATTTTTGTCAAAGATTATACCTATTGACATATTTTTGTCTATTTCCTTAACTCTTTTAAGGGTGGGTAAATCAAATGAAGAGATAATTACATTCGTTGATAAACCTGCTTCATGAACAGTTTTTATTATCAGCTCCGATATTCCTTTGTAATATCTTTCGCCATTTTTAATCTCAAGGTTAAAATTAATTCTGCTGCCGAATCTATTTAATGTTTCTTTCAGTGTCATGATCTTCTGTCCCGAATATTTTTCGGAAAACCATTTACCAAAATCCAGTTCTTTAAGGTAGTTGAGTGTCAGATTTTTGACGCAGGCTTCAATGCCTGTATAACTCTTTATGTTTTCGTTATGTATTACAACAAGATCTCCGTCCGATGTTTGATGTATGTCGCACTCTATTATATCTGCTCCGCATTCTATTGCTTTCTCAAAAGCTATCCCGGTGTTTTCAGGTGCAATACCCGATGCCCCTCTGTGGGCTATGTTTAATATTTTTCGCAATCCAGGTAACGATACCATAAGCATGAATGTTTTACAATAAATATCCCGGGCTGCATGTCTTGATTTTTTCAGTGCCTGCCTATAAACTAATATACATGATAAAAGATGAACTTTATGAATTGCTGAAATCAATACTCGGCGATGGCGGAGTTTCCGTAAGGGAAGATGATCTTGTATCTTATTCCAGAGATATCTGGGCAAAGACAACAATTGAGATGCAAAATGGAAAAATGAAACACCTGCCCGATGCTGTAGTCTGGCCGGCAGTAACAGAGGATGTTGTAAAGATTATTAAATTTGCAAATGAAAATGCAATTCCTGTCCTTCCATTCGGCGGCGGTTCAGGTGTCTGCGGAGGGATTCTTGCATGCAATGGCGGAATAATTATTGATATGAAAAGAATGGACAGACTGCTAAAAATTGACGAAACCTCGCTTGTCTTTTCAGCCCAGACAGGAATAAACGGCGAGAGATTAGAGCGAATTTTGAACGAAAAGGGTTTCACCCTCGGACATTTTCCCTCTTCCATATACTGTTCAACCCTTGGCGGATGGCTTGCTACCCGTTCAGCAGGGCAGCTTTCTACAAAGTACGGCAAGATTGAGGATATGGTTATTTCCCTTGAGGCAGTTCTGCCTGACGGGAGCGTCCTGGAAACAACCCCAGCCCCGAGATCAGCGGCAGGCCCCGGCCTGACCCAACTTTTTGTTGGGTCAGAGGGTACGCTGTGTGTTATTACCCGGGCCATAATGAAAATGCGGCGGTTACCGGAGAAAAGGAAGTTTATGGGGATAATGTTCAGTGCCGTAGAAAATGGTCTTGATGCGATCAGGAATATATTGCAGGCAGGCGTTGTCCCTGCTGTTGTGAGGCTGTACGATGAACTGGATACATTTATGATTGCGGAAGGAAGGTTTCATAAGGGACACAGCGGGATAAAACAATTGGAAGAGGATAATCTTAAAGATATGATTTTGCATAAGGCTGAGAGGTTGCTGTTTTCGCATCCCAAAATCGTCTCTCTGCTTTCTCCGCTGATTCCGGGAAGGTCAATGCTTATTCTTGGATTTGACGGCTCAGAGGAGCAGGTGGATACAGATGAAAAGATTTCTCTAAGGATCTGCTCTGCAGCCGGCGGAAAAACACTTGGAGAGGAGCCCGGTAATATATGGTGGGAGACGAGATACAAGGTTTCCTATGGTCTTTCTCCGGTATTCTACATAGGGGGCTTTGCTGACACCATTGAGGTTGCGACTACATGGAATAACCTTCTTAATCTATATTATTCAATGAAGGAATCGCTCTCAGAGAATTCGTTGGTAATGGTTCATTTCTCCCATGCCTACAGGGAAGGGTGTTCCATTTACTTTACCTTTGTGGCTTCGGCAGGCGATGAGCGTAAGGATGAGGTGTACGACCTTATACTTAAAAAGGGAATGGATGCTTGCGTTAGCGCCGGGGGAACGATAAGCCACCACCACGGAGTGGGATTTTCCAAACAGAGGTGGCTTGGGAGAGAGAATAAAGGCGGGCTGAACCTCTTGAAATTGATTAAAAAGAGTTTAGATCCGAAAAATATTATGAATCCCGGGAAACTTGGTGTTTAAAATATTAATATGATGGAATCTTTCAATAGCACTTATTCCGGATTCCGTAAATCCATTGAATATTGTACATTTTGTCCAAAAATGTGCAGATTTGCCTGCCCCGTTGCCCAGACTGAGGCAAGGGAAAGCGTTACTCCCACAGCAAAGATGACCATGCTTTATCTTATTGGCAAGGGATTTATAAAGCCCTCGCCGGAACTGATAGATCCCCTGTATAAATGTACAAACTGTCTGCACTGCTTCACTTATTGTGCCCACAAAAACATGATTCTTCCCGTATATTACTCGGCCCGCGAGGAATTGAGAAAATTTGCAAGAGAAGAAATATATCAGAAGGCGGAAAAGTACAAAACAAATTATTTATCATCTGGTAACCCATTTGGCGCGTCTATTTACAATAAGTTAAATGAAATTTTACCGGGAACAGGCGGCAGCAAAAAGGGAGTGGTGTTTTTCCCGGGATGTACCGAGTCCAAATTTTTCCCCGAATCATTATCGCATGTATATAATCTAATTAGAAAGATTGTTTCCGGATCGGTGGCATATAAGGAATTAAACAACTGCTGCGGCTACCCGTTAATGAATGCCGGTCTTATGGATGAATTCAGGGATAATGCAGTCAAGGTGGCGCAAAACTTTAATGATGCAAATCTTATTATCTCCAATTGCCCTGCCTGCGTGTATGTTCTCGGAGGGATTTATTCCGGTTTGGATATTGTGATAAAACCGCCTGTTATTACTGCTGTGGAATTTTTTGTGAAAAACCTGAACGGTTTGATGCTCAGGACTGAAGATAATAAAAAAAACGCAATATATCATGACCCGTGCTATCTCGGCAGATACAGAAAAATTTATGAGGAACCAAGGCTCTTGATCAGCGCCATGGGGATTGAAGTTTCAGAATTTTCATGGAGCAGGGTGGACAGCGAGTGCTGTGGCGCATCCGTATCCCATCTTTTTCCCGACCTTTCTCATAATATTGGCAAAAAGAGATTGGACTCCGTTCCGCCTGGAAGCGGGGGGGCGTTGTTTACCTCATGTCCCGCCTGCAGGATGCAATTCTCAAGAATATCCAGCAAAATGGTATTTGATGTTGCTGAAGAGATAGCGAAGAGGGTGTTATGAAGGTTATGGCAGTTGTAAATCCGCATTCAGCCAATGGCAGGACGCTGAGGCGCTGGCCTGTAATTAAGGTGTTGTTGAAGAAGGCATTTGTTGATTTTGCGCATGAATTTACATCTGCTCCGATGGATGCTGCGGTGATTGCCAGACGGGCTATTGAACACGGATACGATGTAATTCTCTCCGTTGGGGGTGACGGAACTCTCAATGAGGTGATAAATGGTTTTTTGCAGAATGGCAAGCCAGTAAACAAGGATGCTGCGCTCGGTGTTATTTCCACTGGCACTGGTGCGGATTTTATAAAAACAATTGGGTTTCCAAAAGCCGGAGCTTCATCTCCGGGAGAGGTTAATAAAGTAATTGAAAAACTGTCGGAATTTAAAACAATAAGATGCGATGCCGGGATTGTTTATTTTAGAAACCACAATGGAAAGGATTCCTCAAGGCATTTTATAAATATTGCTGATTTTGGCATTGGCGGCGAGACCGTAGACAGGGTTAACAGAACAACGAAGGTCTTTGGCGGATTTGTGTCGTTTTTATTTGGAAGCATTGTTACCGTGCTTAATTATAAGGGAAAAAAGGTTTGGTTGAAAATTGATGGTGCGGATTACGGAGAGAAAACGATCAATTCTGTCATCGTCGCAAACGGGAAATACTTCGGCGGCGGCATGATGGTAGCGCCGCAGGCAGAGATAGGCGATGGGCTGTTTGACGTGTTTATTGTCGGCGATATTTCAAAAAAGAAAATACTGAAATATGGCAGGCTGATTTACACAGGAGCGCACATTAACCTGCCGGAGGTAAATTATCTCAGGGGAAAAATTATAGAAGCAGACAGCTCAGAAAAAGTTCTCCTTGACATTGATGGTGAACAGCCTGGCAGATTGCCGGCGAGGTTTGAGATTATCCCCTCCGCGCTGAAAATAATTGCCTGAGGCAAGGATGCCTTAAAGTATGCAAGCGAAATTATTCAATGTTTCTGATGCCGATAATTCTCAGAGGATTGACAACTTTCTTTTTAAGAAACAGTTGTGCAATTCAAGAAAAATTGCCCGGACGCTCATAGAACGGGGAGCGGTGTTTTTGAACAGAAAGATGGTTACATTCCCGTCCAAAAGGGTTTTTTCAGGTGATTCAATTATGGTTTTGCCTTTTATTTTTCCGGCAACATCCCCGGATGATAAAAAAATAAAAATACTCCATTCAGATGACTCCATTATTGTAATTGATAAACCGGCAGGAATGCTTTCTGTAAGGACTGGAAAAGAATCCGGCGCAGATGCTTTAAAAGGAGTTATAAAAGATCTGTCTGCTGGCGGGACATCTGTTTCGTCTGTTTATCCGGTGCACCGTCTTGACAGGGAGACCTCCGGGGTTATGGTTTTTGCCAGGACAAGGGAGGCACAGAAGAATCTTGAGATGCAGTTCAAAAAAAGAATGGTGAAGAAACATTATTTTGCTCTGATGCAGGGAATTATTGAGAATGAAAAGGGAAAAATCGCAGGTGTAATGAAAACTACGGGGGAATACGCAGAGTCAGAATTTCGTGTTGTTGATAGATTGACGAATTCAACCATTGTGGATGTTTTTCCCAAAACAGGCAGGACCAATCAGATAAGGATCCAGTTTTCAGAAATGGGGCATCCGCTGGTAGGAGAACATAGATATTTTGGAAACGCGAAAAATATCAGAGTAGTCTGGCACAGGCTTGCCCTTCATTCCCTTCGGGTAACCTTTTTTCATCCCTCAGCCAGTAAAGAATTCTCTTTTTCCGCCCCGTTGCCGGATGGCTTTAAACAATTGATAGATTTGTTGAAAAAATCGGACAGACCGCTCTGAGTTTTCCAAAAATTTCCTGCAATTTTCCTTGACACTTCACGGCTATTGGAATGAAAATAAGATTTGGATGCGATTTTACACTGAGTTCTGATAACGAAGATTCATCTGTGAAAAGAGTCAAACTAATGGATTTTTTAAGGGGTAATTATGGGAGATAGTCTTACTTATAAGATTCTTAAATCTCACCTTGTAGAAGGAACGCTCAAACCAGGCACCGAAATAGGAATAAGGATTGACCAGACCCTCACTCAGGATGCTACGGGGACAATGGCATACCTTGAGTTTGAATCCATGGGGATAGACAGGGTTAAAACTCAGATTTCTGTGAGTTATGTTGACCATAATATGCTGCAGCAGGGCTTTGAGAATGCTGATGATCACAGATATTTGCAGTGTGTAGCAGCGCGGTATGGGGTATATTTCTCCAAGCCGGGCAATGGAATATGTCACCAGGTTCATTTAGAGCGGTTTGCCGAGCCTGGCAAAACACTTTTGGGTTCTGACAGCCATACACCAACTTCCAGCGGAATGGGAATGATTGCCATAGGCGCTGGCGGTCTGGAGATTGCTTTGGCTATGGCCGGAATGCCTTATCTTTTCCCGATGCCAAAGGTTGTTCTGGTTAAACTGAACGGGAAACTGAAACCGTGGGTGAGCGCGAAGGACATAATCCTTGAAATGCTCAGACGGCTGACTGTGAAGGGCGGGGTGGGGAAGATTTTTGAATACGGAGGAGATGGAGTCAAGTTCCTGAGTATTCCCGAAAGGTCAACTATTACAAATATGGGCGCGGAGTTAGGGGCAACGACTTCCATTTTCCCGAGCGATGAACGCACCAGGGAATACCTTGTGAAACAGGGCAGAGGAAAAGCGTGGAAGGAACTTGTTGCAGATAAGAATGCGTTTTATGATGAAGTTATTGAGGTTAATCTTAACTCTCTTGAGCCGCTGATTGCTTGTCCGCACAGCCCTGATAATGTAAAGAAGGTTAAGGATATAGAAGGGATAAAGGTTCAGCAGGTCTGTATCGGGAGCTGCACAAATTCCTCCTATACTGATCTTATGAAGGTTGCCAGAATTAT
>DATBWZ010000059.1:0-2996 GCA_036514535.1 bacterium | reverse complement strand
GGAGGGGACAAGTTATAATTCCTACCTTGTGACCGGAAGCGAGCGGACTGCCCTGATTGATACAGTATATCCGCCAAGGAAGAAGGAACTCATTAATAATCTCAGGAAATCAGGAGTTAAAAAAATTGATTATATAATATCCAACCATGCTGAACAGGACCATTCCGGCGCAATTCCCGATATCCTGAAACTTTTTCCTGAGTCAAGGGTGGTTACAAATGCCAAATGCAAAGGTATGCTCGTTGATCTGCTTATGATTTCAGGTGATAAATTCATTACAATAAACGACGGCGATACCTTGTCCCTTGGGAATAAAACACTGGAGTTTATATTTGCCCCATGGGTGCACTGGCCCGAGACCATGTTCACCTATCTCAAAGAGGATAAGGTTCTTTTCACCTGCGATTTTCTGGGATCCCACCTGGCTACAAGCGATCTTTTTGCAACCGATGAGACAAAGGTGCGTATTCTTGCGAAACGCTACTATGCGGAGATTATGATGCCATTCAGACCCAGCATAAAGAAGCATTTGGAAAGAATTAAGAGCCTGGATGTGAAAATGATTGGCCCGAGCCATGGGCCTGTTTATGATAACCCGGCATTCATCCTGGATGCGCAGCAGGAATGGGTCGCGGATGAAGTGAATAATCTGGTTGTTATTCCCTACGTATCCATGTACGGAAGCACAGAGAAGATGGTCCATTGTCTTGTTGATGCACTCATTGAGCGGGGCATTAAGGTAAAAATATTCAACATGACTAATGCTGATGTGGGCGACCTTGCCATGTCCCTTGTGGATGCAGCAACGGTTGTTTTCGCTTCGCCAACAGTGCTTTCCGGGCCGCATCCCGGCGTTGTCTACGCGGCGTTTCTGACCTCTGCTTTGAGGCCCAAGTTTAGATACGCTTCAATGATCGGCTCCTATTCATGGGGAGGCAAGATGGTGGAGGTGATAAAGGGATTGCTCGGGAACCTGAACGCTGAATTCATTGCCCCTGTTACGGTTAAAGGTTTACCGAGAGAGGGAGACTGTCAGTCCATTAATAAACTTGCGGATACTATTAAAGAAAAACACATGGCTATCGGGGCAAAAGACTAAAAATTATCTCCAAGGTGCCGTGCTTAGCACGACTACCACAATGAACAATCCCGCACCGGCGCTCATGCGCTAAAAGAGTGGATGCATCAGTTGAAATTTATACTAAATAACTATAAACTATAATCCGTGAAAAAGTTGAAAGTTATCGTGGTGTTGTATGAGCCTCCGTATCCTTTTGGCAGGGCGCCTTCACGATGGTATTATGTACTCTTGAGGGAACTTGCAAGGGATGGGCATAAGGTTGTCTGCTTCTGTGCCTATGAGAATAAGAAGGAGGTGGAAGAGGCGCGGAAGTTTTTTCCGGAGGGGCTTGTTGATCTCAGATTTTTCCCATTTCCGGAAAGGAAAAGGAATATCTTTCAGAAAGTAAAATCTATTCTGGTACCCTCTAAATACTATTTTTCAGATAATTTTATAAATGAATATGAAAGGGAGATAAAAAAAGGATATGATATTTTGCATATTGAACAGAACTGGGCAGGTTATCTTGGGCTTGAGTATAAAAGATCAATTGTCAGCATTCATTATCTAATGAGCATTGATATGGAGAATTCATTGCCTAAGGATTTGAAGGAGAGGATAATAAAACATCAAATGCTGAGGAGAGAAAGAAAATTGCTTTCCAGATATAAAAATATAAGAGTTCTGACGGAGAGGTTAAAACGCAAGGTGTCAGAGATTAATCCTTCAGCCAATATTTTCACTTTACCACTTGCAGTTGACCATACGCTTTATCCAATGAGCCCCTTTCAGGATAACAATAAAATTTTTGGCATGATAGGTTCTATTCTGTGGTCTCCTGGATATACTGCTGCAATGACGCTGCTTAAAGATATATTCCCTCGGGTAAAACAGAGGGTTCCCGATGCTAAACTTCTTATTGCTGGCTGGGGCGCAGAGGAGAAACTCTCTCAATTTAAAGGCAATGATATTATTATCAAGGGAAATGTTGAATCTCCGGAGGAATTTTTTTCAAAGGCATCTGTTTTGGTGTATTGTCCGAGTCGCGGAAGTGGTATGAAGGTAAAGGTGATGGAGTCAATGCTTTATGGTATCCCTGTTGTAACTAACTCTGAAGGGATTGAAGGATTGGAAGTGGAGAATGGCAGGCATTGTTTTTTCAGTGGTAATTTAGATTGTTTGGTGGATAATATTGTTGATTTGATTAATGATGATAATCTGAAAAAGAAACTAAGGGAGGAGGCAAGGAGTTTAATTGAAAAAAGGTATTCTCCTGAAGCAATAATGCCAGAAGTCTACAAAATATACAAGAATATAATTGAAATGAATACTTAAAAAATTGTTGATAAAATTTATGAAGAACAGGATTTTTCCCTCTTATTTAATTAAAAAACATAAGGAGTAATGTTAATGACTCCAGATGATTTGAATTACATAAAACGACTCTTAAGCACAGATATAATTAAATCTCCTGTCTTGGAGTTAGGTGTTGACTATGAAGGTAACACTTGTAAAGAATTAATGAAATCTGCGGATATTGAATACTTTGGAACCGATATTAAACCAAGTAAGAATGTAGATTTTGTAGTTAATTTTGAAGAACAAGCGGTGGAAATTGAAAGATATTTTGACGACAGAAAATTTGGTTCTGTTTTGGTGTTAAATGTGTTGGAGCATGTATTTGAGCCAGTGAGAGTTTTAGATAATGTATTTAATATCCTGATGAAGGGTGGAACAGCCATTATAATTACTCCAGTTGTATGGCCATTGCATAATTATCCTCTGGACTGTTATCGTATAAATCCAGATTTTTATGAAGTATATTGTGAAAAAAAAGATTATCAACTTATCTATGATAAATTTGAGTATATTGGTTTTGGTAAAGTAAAAGAATTTATAAATCAGGGTCATCATATGCTTCCGTGTCCAGGGAAGT
>DATBWZ010000058.1:0-10495 GCA_036514535.1 bacterium | reverse complement strand
TCTTTGCAAGGAGTTCAAGTGTTGGATCGTTTTCTATGCTGCCATCCTTTCCCACAATCCCGCAATGACCGTGATCTGTGTATTCACACAGGCAAACATCGGTTATCAGGAGAATTTTCTTTGCCTCTGCCCTGATCGCCCTCAAAGCCTGTTGAACAACGCCGTTTTCCGCGTAAGCACCGCTTGCCCTGGGGTCTTTTTTCTCCGGAATCCCAAAAAGTATAATCGCAGGTATACCGAGCTGCTCAACATCCTTTGCTTCTTTGGCAATACTATCCAGGGAAAACCTGTAAACCCCTGGCATTGATTTAACCTCTGTCTTTTTCCTGCTCCCTTTTTCAACAAATAACGGGTAAATAAGGTCATTGACCGAGAGTTCTGTCTCCTTTACAAGGCAGCGAATCACAGCGTTGTTTCTCAGCCTTCTCAATCTGTGCGTGGGAAAACCCATAATGGATAAATAATACCATCAAAAATATTTTGAAGCAACTTTATTTCCTGTCCGGACTGAAATAGCCCTTAATTGCCCTTATTAAGCCCTCCATTGTGTATTCCGCTGGCGCAAGGGCTGTCTTTATTCCATACTCCCAGGCTGTCCCGGATGTTACAGGGCCAATGCATGCCACAGTTACGCCATTCAGTATTTTTAAAATCTTTTTCCTGCCAATCATGCCAACAAAATTTCTCACTGTGGATGAACTGGTGAATGTAACAATATCTATCTCCTTATTATTAAATAACGAGAGCAATTTCCCCCTGTCAATATCCGGCAGAACAGTCTCATAAACAGCGAGAACATCCACCCTTGCACCGAGTTTCCTCAGTTCCACAGGGATAACATCCCGCGCCACCTTTGCTCTGGGCAGGAGTATCCGCAATCCTTTTGTTTTTTTCCCGAACAGTTTCACCACTGCCTCTGCGCGGTATTCATCCGGGACCGCGTCAATATTTATACCCTTTATTCTTATCTCCGCTGCTGTTCTCGGTCCAATAGCCATAATCCTGGCTCCGTTCAGATTCCTGATGTCGGTTTTTGTTTCCTCCATTCTTCTGAAAAAGAACCGCACCCCGTTAACGCTCGTAAAGATTATCCAGTTATAATGGCGGATTCCTTTCAATGCCCTGTCAACCTGCTTCCAATCCGGCGCTGGAACAATCTTAATCATGGGCACGCTCAAAACCCTCGCTCCAAGATCCCTCAGACCTTTAGCCAGTTCCTCGGACTGCTCCTCAGCACGTGTAATCATCACCGTCCTGCCGAAGAGAGGCTTTTTCTCAAACCAGCTTATCCTATCGCTCAGAGCAACAACCTCGCCAACCACCAGAACGGACGGGGAGGTGATCCCGAGCGATTCAATTCCTTCAAGAACCCTGCCAAGGGTGCTTTTAACCGCCTTCTGCTCCGGAAGGGAGCCCCAGTTTATCACTGCTGCCGGAGTATCCGGGGATTTGCCCAGGGAGAGGAGTTTTCTGACAATCTCTGGAAGCGTTTTAATCCCCATGTAAAACACAAGCGTCCCTTTTATCCTGCTGATTGACTCCCAATCAATTATACTTACTGGTTTTTCAGGTGATTCATGGCCGGTTAAAAAAATTACAGATGAGTATTCCCTGTGGGTGAGCGGAATTCCGGCATACTCCGGAACAGCCACTGCTGCAGTAATTCCCGGCACAATCTCAAATTCCACATTGGCATTTGCAAGGGCAAGCGCCTCTTCCCCGCCCCTTCCGAAAACGAACGGATCTCCGCTCTTAAGCCTTACAACGGTCTTGCCCTTAAGCGCCCTTGCGACCATCAGGCGGTTTATCTCATCCTGGGGAAGTCTCTCCGAGGTATTTTTCCTGCCCAGGCTGATAAGCTCAGCCCCTTCAGGGGCATATTTCAAGAGTTCCGGATTAACGAGGTAATCGTAAATTACAACATCTGCGCTCTCAAGGCATTCCTTGCCCCTGAGCGTGATTAACCCGGGATTGCCGGGTCCAGCACCAACAAGACACACTGTCCCCTTTTTAAACACATGATAATTTTACACATACAGCAAGGGGATAGTCAACAGTTACCGCCTTTCCCTTGCAATTAGCCTGCGCTTCAGCAGGGCAAGAGACATACTGCAGGTTCGTATTTGTCAATAAATTCCTGATTATAAATACTTAATCGCTTTCCTGCATTAACCCCTGAACAAGATAAATCTTGACCGATTTATCCCGCCCCTTCACATTTACCAGATCAAGGGACTTAACCTTTATAAAATCCTTTGCCTGCTGATAGGTGCTATCAGACACAACAATCTGATTGCTCTCAGCGATTCCCTCAAGCCTGGCGGCAAGGTTGACCGTATCGCCGATAGCTGTGTAGTCCATCCTCTCCATGGTTCCGATATTGCCAACTACGGCATTTCCGGAAGTTATGCCAATCCCCATTCCAAAATCCTTAACAAATTCAATATATGTCTTTCCAGCATACATCCACTGCTTTTTTAATTCTTCAAGCTTCCTTTGCATTGATAGAGCGGCCCTGACAGCCCTTACAGCATGATCCACCTGGGGCATCGGCGCGCCAAAAAATGCCATTGTGCAATCGCCAATATACTTATCAAGAGTCCCTCCTTCGCTGAATATCTCAGCAGTCATAAGGGTAAAGAACTCATTTAGCATCTCAACGACATCGTGGGGGTCAAGCTTTTCAGACATGGAGGTGAATCCTCTTATATCAGCAAACATTACCGTGATCTCCCGGTTCTCGCCCCCAAGGTATATTTCGCCCCTCTCTCTCACGATCTTTTCAACAAGCGTATGGGGGAGGTATCGCTGAAGGTTCGTTCTTAATCTCTCCTCCTGTTTTATCTTTTCATAAAGATGGGCATTCTCAATAGCAATAGCGGCCTGGCTTGCAAAGGCTGCAAGGAATTCCACGCCGGATTCTGAAAAAAGACCTCCGATCCTCCTGCTGTCAACATAGATTACGCCGAATGCCTTGTGGCTTCTGTCCTTAAGCGGAACGCATACAACAGCCCGTATATCGTGGGCTATTACACTCTGCAGATCCTTGAACCTGTCATCAATTTTTGCATTGGTAGTGAATACTGCCTTGCCGTTTTTGACTACAGATTCCGCAATACTATGAGAGATATTCTGCGTTTCGTTTGTTATCAACGCTCTCTCAAAATTTCTTGCCACTCTCATCTCAAGTTTGTCCTCATGGTTGAGCATCATTACGAATCCCCGTTCCGCACCCATTGCCTTGACCGCAAGATCCATAATCATATTCAGAAGAAGACTAAGATCAAATATGAAATTTACCGCTTTTCCGATCTCAAACAATGAAGAGGCGAGTTTGTAAGCCTTTTCTATATCCGTATAATAATTCTGGAGATCCTGTATTTGCTGTTCTATTTTTGAAAAAACATCGGAAAAGGAATCGGTCTCTATTATGCTCTTAACGCTGTAAATATCGCTCCGCAGAGCCTTGCACTTCTTTGCGGCAAGGCTCTCCTCCTCGGCCCAGAGCGATACCCTCGGTACCGATCCTGATTTCTCGTCTAAAAAAAGAAGGGTTGTCCTGCCAATGCGGATCCTGTCTCCAAAGTAAAGTTCCCTCTCTACAATCTTCTCTTCATTTACAAAGGTTCCAAAGGTGCTTCCTTTATCAATTATAAAATATTTATCATCCCTGCGCTCTATCTCAGCATGGTATCTTGAAACAAGGTTATCGTAGAAAACAAGATCGTTATCTTCCTTCCTGCCGAGAATAATCTTGTCGCCGGGAATTTCTTTTTTAATTTCTTCTTTTCTTTCGTCCTGATAAATAAGGTACGGCATCTATTTGCCGCCTACGGACTCCAGAGAGATATTTATTGTAAGCGGTCTGTCCGGGGTTTTTGGTTTGAAGTTTATATTCTTTTTGAATTCGCGAAACTCCGGATTTACCAGCTTGACCTCATGATTTCCCGCTGGCACCTGAATGGGTTTCTGCAAGGGAGTCTTACCTACAAGTTTCCCGTCTATATAAATCTCAGCCCATGGATTGACTTTCAACATAAGATAGGAATATTCAACATTTTCAGCCGGTGGCGCCGGTTTCTGGTTCATATCAACAGCAACCATCTGTTTCGGTTTTTCTTTACGTACTGTTTCCCTGGGTTTTTCCGGTTTCTTAACCTTCTGTGGAACAACTTCTGCATTTGGCGGGGGTTTTTTAGCCTCAATCTTAGCAGTTGCAGGCTCTTTCTGCTGCGCAACCGGAGCATCTTCAGCTTTTGGCGGCGGCAGATTTTCCGCAGGACTGGACTGCGGCTCCATCCCTGTCTGCCGAACTGGCGGCGGAACATTCCGCTGAGGAGCAGACACATCGCCATTTTTTATCCTGTTAATTCCAAAGAACGCAATCCCAGCCGCAATCAATACAATAAGAGAAATTCCCGCTGCAACAACGCCCCAACGATTAGGTTTCTCTCCAGGCACAACACTTTTTCCTGCGGTTTTCCTGACGCTATCCGGGCCCGGAGGTTTTTTAACCGGATCACCAACAGGCTTGTGGATTTTTTTCTTATCATTATTCAGTTTTTCAAGATACTCTTTGGCAAGGGAGTTGTCGGGCTGGAGTTGAAGTATCTTTATAAACATTTCAATTGCATCGTCAATCTTTTCCAGACCGAGATTCATAAAATACATACCCCTGTCCATAAACTGTTTAACAAGTATAGCGTGGTACTTTTTTTCAAATTCATCTGGATTAGCGACAAAATCCCTGATCATATGCGTACCAGCGATATTAATATGATTCTTCTCTGCGCAAAACTGAAGTTCCCTGAGGATTTCCGATACATTAGCGTGCCGCCTGTCCACATCTTTATGAAGGCACTTTTCTATAATCTGGTTGAATTCCACCGGAACAGCAGGGTTGATCTTGTTAACCGGATCAGGATTATGCGTAAGAATCCTTGTAATAGTAGCCGGATATGTCTCTGCAAGAAACGGCTTAATGCCTGCTGCCATTTCATACATCACGGCGCCAAGGGAGAAAATATCCGCGCGCTGATCAGCCTTCCTGTTTCCAGCAGCCTGCTCAGGCGACATGTAGGCCGGGGTTCCGAGCGTGGCGCCGGTAACCGTCATGGAGGGAAGTTGTGAGGAATGGGCAAGACCAAAATCCGCTATTTTTACATAGCCGTCTTTTGCAAGCATTATGTTTGCCGGTTTTATATCCCTGTGTATTACCCCCTGATTATGAGCATGCTCAAGCCCCCTGCAGATTTGGCTGGAGATATTCATGGCTACTGCTATTGGAAGCCCCTTCCCATCCACAAGCAATTCCTTAAGGCTTTTCCCTTCAACAAATTCCATTGCAATAATGTACGATTTATTATCGCCTAACTGTTCTTCGCCATAATCAAAGACTACGATTATGTTCTCGTGATGCAGGTTCGCTGCTGCTGTTGCCTCCCGCTTAAACCGGTCTATAAATTCACTATCCTGAACAAGATGGGCATGCAATTCCTTAACCGCAACAAACCTGTTAACGGATGTCTGGACAGCCTTATAGACAACCGCCATACCGCCCCGTGCTATGGGCTCCACAAGTTTAAAGCCTCTGATAGTCCTTTCCATCATTGATATACTTTATTAAAAATAATTGAAAAAGTCAAAAATTGTTTGATGTTACAGAAGACAATAAATTTTTTTAAAGAGGTTCGGAAATTCCCTGACGGCGAATCATAAGAAAGTGGAGGGCAAGCAAAAACAGCGCGGCCGCAGGAAGTATTACCACATGAATAGCAAAGAACCTGGTGAGAGTCAGTTGATTTATATCGTTTCCTGCACGGATAAGATATTTTAGATTCTCGCCCACTGCCGGTACGGTCCCAGCGGCCTCGGTTCCAACTGTCGTTGCCCAGTATGATAACTGCGTCCAGGGGAGGAGATAGCCGGAAAAGCCAAAGAAGAGCGTAATAAGCAGCAGAAGGATCCCCGTTATCCAGTTAAAATCTCTCGGAGGCTTATAGGCACCAACAAAGAATACCCGGAGCATGTGCATAAAAACAAAGAGAACCATGAGGTTGGCGCCCCAGTGGTGCATACCGCGGATCAACCAGCCGTAGGGAACCACATTCACAATCTCCACCACACTTCTGTACGCCTCGGCTGTTGTAGGCCTGTAATAGAAAAGAAGAAAGACTCCTGTTATTGCCTGGGTTATAAAAAAGACAAATGTCAGCCCTCCAAGACAGGAGGCAAAATAATTTTCAAACCAGGAGCGATAATGGGGAGTCGGCTTTTTGAGTTGTTTCTCAATCGCATGTCTAATCTTGAGCCTTTTATCCAGTGGACCATACAGAAATCCAACGAGAGAGAAGAAATCAATTAAATCTCTGAGAAGCGTCCGTTTTTCCAGCTCTTTGTCTCTATCCTTGAAATTTTTGTCCATTAACCTTCTCCTACCTCAATATCCCCGTTGATAATCACTGCCTTTATCTGAGCCAGCGGTTCGGGCGCAGGGCCACCAAGAACATTCCCGTTCAGATCAAATCTTGCAGCATGGCAGGGACAGATAATTTCTTTAGCATCCCCGTCCCAGTTGATAAGACACCCAAGATGCGTACATGATGCAGAAAGGGCTACAACCCTTGAGTCGGTTCTTACAACAATATAAGTATTTCCCTTATAACGGATCTTTTTTGACTCTCCAACAGGGACCTCTGAAAGTGGAATTTTTACTATCGGACTGCCGCCCTGGCCATCAAGGCCGGCAAGTTGAGCGGGAGGCCAAATAAACTGAAAAGCAACCTTTGCTGCGCCACCGATAAAGCCTAACGAAGCAAATCCTACTAACAAGTTTAAGAATAAGCGTCTTTTATTTTCTTCACCCAAACAGAAACTCCTTCAATGCATTACTAAAAAAGTTTAAAAAGTTGTAGTTTAACTTGAAAATAAATTTTGTCAAGAAATTTAATATGCTTAACGCCCCTTTTACGTACCGTTTACCGCAGACTCACTGCAATTACCGGACTCCATCTGGATGGTAGAGTGGGAAACATCAAAATTCTCCTTCAGTATTTGATTTATTTCCTGTATAACTCTTACACCCTCGCTGATCCTTTTATCGTCAATCATAACATGAGCACTCAGCGCATGCATGCCCGATGTAATAGTCCAGATGTGCAGATCATGAACCCCAATGACTCCATTCACACTGCAGATACCCATTTCTACATCCTCTAAAGAAATATGCCCCGGAGCCGCCTCAAGCAGGATATTGCCCGATTCCATTACAAGGTTCGCCGCACCGCGCAGTATTATCCCGCCAATAAGAATTCCAATTACAGGGTCTATGCTGTTCCATCCTGTAAAATACATTACTATGCCGCCGCCCACAACACCAAAGGATGAAAGGAGGTCTCCAAGCATATGCAGGAATGCGCTGCGGATATTTAGATTAGACTTCTCAACCTTCCGCAAAAAGTAAACTCCCACTATGTTTGCGATTAATCCTAGAATTGCAACTGCAAACATCACTGCACCATCTACCTCTGGAGGGTTAAAAAACCGCCTGAACGATTCATAGAATAGATATACAGCGACAATTACAAGGGTGGTACCATTGATAAAAGCTGCAAGTATCTCAAATCTGTGAAATCCGAAGGTCTTTCTGGATGTTGGAGGTTTTGAGGCTATGAACATGGCTATATAACTCAACAGGATTGCAATCGTATCGGTAAGCATATGTCCTGCATCGCCTATCAATGCAATGCTGTTGGCAAGAATGCCTCCGATCACCTCCACAACAGCCATAACTGCGGTTATAGCGAGAGCAATCTTAATACTTCTGCGCTCAGAAAAAGCTTTGTTGCGTTTATTTATATGGGACTCCATTTATTTATTATTAACTTTTTGCTTAACAGTTGCAAGAGTTTGCCGAGGTGGTTTTTAAACTGGACAAAGTGTTCGCGATTGTAAAGATGAAATAAATTACAAAAATGTATTAAATTACAAAAAAAGCGGTTTTGTTCTCTTGGTTTTTAAATAAAACAGTATTATTTTTTTGGCATAGTTCTTGCTCTTCTTTAAAAAAGAGGTGTTGAATGAAATTATCTATTTTGTACGGGCTTACATTTGTTCTATTTATCTTAGTCGCTAAAGGAGCGTGGACATATACAAATAAATCTGAATTCTGTGCCAGTTGTCACACTATGAACAAGGAATACCGCAACTGGTCGCACTCATCTCACGGAAGATGGGCCGGGTGCAGCGATTGCCATCTCCCGCAAACAAATATTATGACAAAATTCGCTCTTAAAACCAGAGTGGGCATACACGATACTATTGCATATCTTTTTTCAGGAGACCAACTTCGTATAAGGATTTCAAATCATGGGGAGAATACCGCTATGAAAAACTGTATCAGGTGCCATGAAGTTCTGGTATCAAAGATTAACAAAAACCGGAAATGTTGGGAATGTCATCGCGGCTCATTTCACGAATATTAATATTGATGTAATGGAGGTAATTTGATGTCAAAAAAGTATTTTTTAACAATTGTAGCATCGTGTTTTTTGCTATCAGGTATATCTGCTGGAAGTTGTTCAAAAAAAAACCAGACTGCCACAACAACAATATCAATCCCTGAGGGAGAAAAGGATGCATCTGTATGGGGAGCAAAGTATCCGAATCATCACGACAGTTATCTGAAAAACAGTGAAAAAACAAAAGAATATGGCAAATACAGAAATGATGACGAATGTAGATTAAGTCCATGGCCTTTTCAGCTTGTGCTCTTTGATGGATGGGGGATGGGAATAGAGTATAACGAACCAAACGGCCATACAGAGATGCTTAAGGATCAGATAAAAATTGATGCATCCCGCAAAAAACCCGGGGGAGGTTGTTTGACCTGCAAAAGCCCTTACGCTCCTGAACTCAGAAATAAACTGAACTCTGATTATTTCAAAAAATCCTATGCTGAGGTCTGGAAGGAAATTCCCGAAAAATACAGAGAAACTGGCATCGTTTGTATTGATTGTCATAACCCCAAAAACATGGATCTGCGCATAAGCAGATGGACACTCATTGAGGCATTGAAGACAATAGGCAAAGATCCGGAAAAAATAACAAGACAGGAGTTACGAAGTTTAGTGTGCGCCCAGTGTCATGTAACATACTCAATCCCAAAGGACAAAGAAGGCAAATCAGAAGGAATCCTGTTCCCATGGAAATATGCAAAATGGGGTAACATTACTATAGAAGCGGTAATAAAACAAATTAAAGAAGAAAATCTTAGAGAATGGAAACATAATGTCACAAACTACAGGATGGGACACATTAGACATCCTGACTTTGAAATTTTTGCATCTCCTGGGAGCATACACTGGGCAGCAGGCGTTGCCTGCGCTGACTGCCACATGCCGTATGAGCGAGTTGGCAGAGAAAAGATTTCTTCCCACAGATGGGAAAGCCCTTTTAAAAAGAATATGGCAGCGTGCATGCAATGCCATAACCAGAGCGCAGAATGGCTTAAACAACAGGTATTGAACATTCAGGATAGGGTCAATCATTTGTTTACACGCGCTGGCTATGCTGTAGCCAGCGCTGCATTAACGATAGAAGCAGCGGAAAAAAATAAACTCTCAGACAGTTCCCTCCTCAAAAAAGCAAAGGAAATTTATGAGGAATCATACTACCGAAATACCTGGGTAGGAGCAGAAAACAGCATGGGTTTTCACAATCCACCGGAGGTGCTTCGTGTGCTTGGTGATGCGATTGATCAGGCGCGCCGTGCTGAGATGCTTGCGAGAGAAGTCTTGTTTAAAGCAGGTATTGTCCCCCCTGAATTTGACATAGAAAAAATTGATCAGATAGTTGCGGACAGATACAAAAGCAAAGACGGAAAAACTGGATTTAAACCATGGATCCGGAAAAAAGCTGCTCTTTTGATTCTAAAATAAAATCTTTGTGTGCGCAGCTAACTGCTCTTTGGCGCACATTCGGATGCATCCCCCTGGATCTTTTCAACAGCATGCCTGATAACAGGAAGAACCGCTGAGAGCCCGTCGCGGACCGCTCCTGGATTGCCGGGCAGATTGATAATAAGGGTTTTCCCCCTCACTCCGGCGATACCCCTGGAAAGCATTGAATTGGGTGTTTTTTTTAATCCCTCAAGCCTCATCGCCTCCGCAATTCCAGTGACCTCGCGCTTTATTACAGCCCTTGTCGCCTCAGGTGTAACATCCCTCGGAGTAAGTCCAGTGCCTCCGGTTGTAACAATAAGATCCAGCTGATTTTCATCGGAAAATTCTATTAACTTTTTTCTGATTTCTTCTTCCTCGTCGGGAAGAACCTCATAAAATTTTACACTGAACCCGTTAGATTCAATGAGTTCCACTGCTACCTTGCCGCTTAAATCCTCTCTTTCCCCCTTTGAACCCTTGTCGCTCAGTGTCAGCACCCCTGCAGTAAAAGACATATTCCGGCTTCATTCCTCAATATTTATGGTAATATTGAA
>DATBWZ010000057.1:0-12612 GCA_036514535.1 bacterium | reverse complement strand
CCTGCCACAATAATGACAGATCCCGAGTTTGCCGATGCGACCTATATTGAGCCGCTTACACCGGAATTTTTGGAGATGATAATTGCGAGGGAAAAGCCAGATGCTATTCTCCCTACTATTGGCGGGCAGACAGCTCTTAATCTTGCAATAGCTTTAGCGGAACGAGGGGTTCTTGAAAAATACAAAGTTGAACTTATTGGCGCTAATATAAACGCTATCAAGAGAGCAGAAGACCGGGCACTTTTTAAGGAAGCAATGCGCAAAATTAATCTTGAAGTACCGGAAAGCGGTTATGCCCATTCAAAAGCGGAGGCTATGAAGATTGCAGATAAGATAGGATTTCCTCTTGTCCTGCGTCCATCATTTACTCTGGGAGGGACAGGCGGAGGTATAGCATATAACATAGACGAATTTGATGAACAGGTTGAGTGGGGGCTTAGCTCCAGCCCGGTCCGCGAGATCCTCATTGAAAAGTCAGTTGAGGGTTGGAAGGAATTTGAGCTTGAGGTGATGCGGGACAATAAAGATAATGTTGTTATTATATGCTCCATAGAAAACTTTGACCCCATGGGGGTGCATACCGGGGACAGCATAACAGTTGCCCCTGCTCAGACCCTCACCGATAAAGAATACCAATTGATGAGGGATGCGGCGATAAAGATTATCAGAGAAATAGGTGTTGACACGGGGGGGTCAAATATTCAGTTTGCTGTTAACCCTCAGGATGGGCGGCTTCTTGTAATAGAGATGAATCCCAGGGTCTCAAGGAGTTCTGCCCTTGCTTCAAAGGCAACAGGATTTCCGATAGCAAAGATTGCCAGCAAATTGGCAATTGGATACACATTGGATGAGATCCCCAATGATATTACCCAAAATACCCCTGCGTCATTTGAGCCAACCCTTGATTATGTTGTTGTTAAGGTTCCAAGATTCGCATTTGAGAAATTTCCTAAGGCTGACGAGACACTCACAACGCAGATGAAATCTGTCGGAGAGGTTATGGCTATAGGAAGGACATTTAAGGAGGCATTGAACAAAGCGATAAGGTCGCTTGAGACGGGAAGTTACGGATTTGAAAGAAAGATGAAATCCTTTGAGGAGAAAGGGATGTCAGAGCGGTCCATCCTTGAGCAGATAACGAGATACCTGCGAATCCCGACAGCAGAGCGTCTTTGGTATATTGCAGAGGCATTAAGATATAAGTGTACTGTTGCGGAGATCCAGGAGAAAACCAAGATAGACCCCTGGTTTCTTAATAATATAAAGCAGATAATTGATCTTGAGGAAGAATTGAAAAAATCTGTCCCTGAAAAGGTAATTTCTCCCTCACTTCTGAAAAAAGCAAAGGAATATGGCTTTTCTGACAGGAGGATTGAGGAAATTACAGGCTATAAGAATGGGGAGATCAAAAGACTGAGGATGGAAGCAGGTATAACCCCGAGTTACAAGGTCGTGGATACCTGCGCGGCGGAATTTGAAGCATACACTCCGTACTTCTATTCAACCTATGACGGAAAAGAAGAGTTCCTTCCCGGAGAGAAAAAGAAAGTGGTGATTTTAGGCAGCGGCCCAAACAGGATAGGGCAGGGTATAGAGTTTGATTACTGCTGTGTCCACGCGTGTTTCGCCCTCAGGGAGGAGGGCTATGAGACTATCATGATAAACTGCAATCCCGAAACCGTGAGCACGGATTATGATATCTCGGACAGATTGTATTTTGAACCTCTGACATTTGAGGATGTGATGAGTATAATTGACAGGGAAAAACCTGTTGGTGTGATAGTTCAATTTGGCGGGCAGACACCGCTGAAACTCGCAATACCCCTTGAATCTGCAAATGTGAAAATTCTTGGAACGAGCCCCGACAGCATTGATGTTGCCGAGGACAGGGGCAGGTTCAGCCAATTGGTGGACAGGCTCGGGTTAAAACAGGCGCCGAGCGGCGTGGGTTTTTCCGGAGAGGAGGCAGAAAAGATTGCCGAAAGGATAGGTTATCCGGTAATGGTAAGGCCATCCTATGTCCTGGGCGGGAGGGGAATGGAAATTGTTTATGATATTTTGGAACTCAGGAATTACATAAACACAGCGGTCATGGTTTCCGAGGATCACCCGGTATTGGTTGATAAATATATCGGGGACGCAACCGAGGTGGATGTTGATGCTGTTTCGGACGGCAGGGATGTATTCATTGGCGGCATATTGGAGCATATAGAACAAGCCGGCGTTCATTCAGGAGACAGCGCAATGTCTTTGCCGCCTTTTTCTCTGAAAAAAAATATAATTAATGAAATAAAGCGGATTACAAAAATACTCGCAAAAGAATTGAATGTTATAGGCCTGCTGAACATCCAGTTTGCTGTCAAAGACGAAGATGTATTCATACTTGAGGTGAACCCCCGTGCCTCAAGAACCGTGCCGTTTATATCCAAGGCTGTGGGGATTCCGCTTGCCAAGATAGCCTCCAAGATCATGCTTGGAAGGGCTTTGAAGGAATTTGGGCTGTCAGATGATATAGTTCCTTCGCATTATGCTGTGAAGGAATCAGTTTTTCCATTTATAAAATTCATAGGTGTTGACACTATTCTCAGCCCGGAGATGAAATCCACAGGCGAGGTGATGGGAATTGATGAAAACTTTATGCTCGCTTTTTTAAAAGCTGAGATTGCCGCAGGCAATCCGCCCCCCCGTTCAGGTAAGGTTTTCATCAGTGTTAAGGACAGCGACAAAACATCTGTGGTCCCCATTGCGCAAAAACTGTCGCAGATTGGCTTCAAAATCGTAGCTACCTACGGAACATACAATGTTTTGGTCAATAACGGTGTCAATGCCGAAAAGGTGCTGAAGGTTATGGAAGGTAGGCCGCATATTGTTGATCTTATAAAAAACGGCGAGATAGCAATGGTAATCAACACGACGTTCGGCAAGAAAGCGACAGAGGATTCTTTTGAAATAAGGCGGAGCGCGATCACATACAATGTCCCGTATTTTACGACGATATCAGCGGCGAAAATTGTGGCGGATGCAATGGGGGAAATTGACAAAAAAAATATTCAGGTTAAGAGCATTCAGGAGTATAATAAAACAGTTGCCGCAAGGCATAAAGCAGGAGGATGAGATGGAACAGCGAATTCCTATTACTCCGGAAGGATTCAGAATGCTTGAAGATAAACTAAAGCAATTAAAAAAGTATGATAGACCGAAGATTGTTGAAGAACTCGCAACAGCCAGGGCATTCGGAGATCTTTCTGAGAATGCGGAATACGACGCGGCGCGGGAGAGACATGCGATGGTGGAGGCAAAGATTGCCGAGATTGAACATAATCTTTCTGTTGCCAATATTATTGATTATAAAAAAACCAAAAGCGACAGGGTAGTCTTCGGCGCTACGGTAACCCTGATGGACCTTGATAGCGAAAAGATTCTGAAATATAAAATCGTTGGCGAATTTGAGTCGGATGCCAGTAATGGAAAAATTTCTGTTGCATCACCTATGGCGAGAGGGCTAATAGGTAAGAATATCGGGGATGAGGCGACAGTGATAGTTCCTGCCGGAACGCATACATTTGAGATACTTAAAATTGAATTTATTTGACAGGGAATTAGATGAAAACGATAGATGAAAAAATAAAAGCAGATATGAAAATAGGGGAAATTTTAAAAAAATTCCCCGAGACTGCAAAGATTTTTCATGAACACCGGATGGACTGCCTTTCATGCAGTGGTGCAGATACAGAGCATTTGAGCATTGCTGCTGTTCATCATGGAAAAGAGATTGAGAAATTGCTTGTGGAACTGAACGAAGCGGTAAAAAATTCCAAAAGAAGGGGATGAGAGAACTCCAGAAGCCAATTCAGTTTGTCCGGGGCGTAGGTCCTAATCTTGCAAAAAGATTTTCAGCCAAAGGCATTGACACCATAGAGAATGCGCTCAACTTTTATCCTCTGCGGTACGAAGACCGGAGGAATATCAAAAAAATAGCAAATCTGAATCCCGGAGCAAAGCATGTGGTGATGGGTGAAGTTCTTGTTTCGGGTGAGAGCGGGTACAGAAAAAAAGCATTTGAGGCAATCATAGGCGATGGAACAGGCATGCTTACTGCAAAGTGGTTTCACTATAAGACAATATACATGCAGAAGATCTTCAAAAAAGGCAGGAAGGTTGTTTTCTATGGCGAGGTGAAATTTTTCGGGGGAAAGAGGATGCTCATTCATCCAGAGGTTGAAATTATTGATAGTGGAAACGAAGGCGAACCTGACAGCCTTAATTTCAACAGAATAGTTCCTATATACAGCGCTATAGATGGGGTTTATCCCAAGGTCTTAAGACGTATTATGGAAAGGATTGCACAGGAATATCTGGATTTTATTCCTGAGCCATTCAGCGAAGAGCGACTGAAGCGATTTAATTTAATTTATCTTAGAGAGGCGTTCAGAAAAATACATTTCCCCGATGATTCTGACGATGTTGATAAATTGAACCGTTATGAATCTCCCGCCCACAGGCGGCTTGTATTTGATGAATTATTCTTCCTTGAGGTAGGACTCGCTTATAAGAAGAAGCTGTATGAAAAGGAAAAGGGGATAATGATAATTCCGGATGATTCCATAAACGAAAAATTCAGAAATATGCTGCCCTTCAGACTAACCTCTGCGCAGGAGCGCGTTGTCATGGAGATAAAGGCAGATCTCAGCAGGAGCTATCCCATGCACAGGCTTCTGCAGGGAGATGTAGGCAGTGGCAAGACAGTAGTTGCATTCGTTGCTGCGCTTACCTGCATCGGGGGTGGTTTTCAGGTTGCATTGATGGCGCCCACCGAGATTCTTGCTGAGCAGCATTTTTTAAGGTACAGGAACTGGCTGAATACTTTAGACATTCGTTCTGCATTGCTCACCGGGGATGTTCCTAAGAGTGAAAAAACTAAATTGCTTGAAGAAATAGAAGATGGAAGCATTAAAATGGTAATTGGCACTCATGCCCTGATACAGGAGTCGGTAAGATTCAAAAATCTCGGTCTATGTATTGTTGATGAACAGCACAGGTTTGGAGTGATGCAACGTTCACTTCTCCAGAAAAAGGGCGGTCAGCCACATGTCCTTGTTATGACAGCTACGCCTATACCAAGAACGCTTTCAATGACACTCTACGGCGACCTGGACTTATCGGTTATTGACGAAATGCCTCCCGGGAGGAAGCCCGTCCTTACAAGGGTTGTGAATGGAAAAGATAGATTGTCCGTTTACAATCGCATAAGAGAGGCGATGAACAAGGGTGAGCAGGCATACATTGTCTATCCCCTTATTGAAGAATCCGAAAAATTGGAACTCAGGGCTGCAAAACAGATGTTTCAGGAATTCAGAGAAAAAATTTTCCCGGACATTAAAATTGGATTACTCCATGGCAGGATGAAATCTCAGGAGAAAGAGGATGTAATGTCAAAATTCAGGGATGGAAGCATCCATGTGCTTGTTTCAACAACAGTGATAGAGGTCGGAATAGATATTCCAAATGCGACATTGATGGTAGTTGAGCATGCGGAGAGGTTCGGTCTTTCACAACTCCATCAGCTACGGGGCAGGGTGAAAAGAAGCGACAGCCCTGCAGAGTGCATTCTTGTTGCCTATAGAAGACCAACCGAGGATGCTTACAGAAGGCTGAAAATAATGAAGGAGACAGACGATGGATTCCGGATTGCTGAAGAGGATTTGAAAATTCGCGGCCCGGGCGATCTTATCGGCACGCGGCAATGGGGAATGCCTGATTTCCGGGTGGCTAACCTGATGCGCGACGCAAAGATTCTTTCCGATGCCAGGAATGAGGCTTTTAGCGCGATTGAATCAGACCCTGAGCTCACAAAACCCGAGAACCAGATACTCAAAACCATCCTGTCTCTATACTGGAAGAACAATCTTGAACTCGCCAGAGTGGGATAGGGGCATACTGACCCATTTAAAAGGAAACTCAAAGATCTTGTCATCAGTATTGATATAGCCGCAAATCTGTTTGTGGTGGTTCCAGAAAATGGTGAATCTATCCGAAATGAGGCTTTGATTTATTAACAAACATTAGGCTCTGGTATCTATTAATTTGCCTATAGATTCTTATCCCCCGCTCCATTGTCAAGCCAAAGGAGTGAGCCTCTTAGAATTCATTTGACTTTTTTCTGTTATTTTACTATATTTTAATAAAACAGGAGGCAAAAGGAATGGCTGTTGTTATAAGACTAAGAAGGGTTGGCAGAAAAAACAAGGACATTTACAGGGTTGTGGTTGCGGATAAAAGGTTTCCGAGGGATGGTCGGTTTATAGAGGAAATTGGATTCTATGACCCGAACAAGGACCCTGCTGATATCAGAATCAAGATGGAGAGGGTTGATTATTGGGTTAAAAAGGGCGCCCAACCCTCTGAAACGGTAAGCAGTCTGCTCAAAAAGGCTAAGACAGGGACAGCCGGATAAATAACGGTTGTTCCGTTGCTGTAATATCAGTGCTTAAAGGGATTCGGAGGTGGATCTATGAGCTATCTTAAGGATTTTGTTGAGCAGATGGCAAAGGCGGTTGTTGACAGCCCGGAGGCTGTTAAGGTTCAGGAGGTGGAAGGCGAGCAGACCTCAATTCTTGAACTGAGAGTGGCCAAAGAAGACATAGGCAAGGTAATTGGAAAAGAGGGCAAAACAGCCAAGGCAATGAGAACTATTCTCGGCGCTGCATCACAGAAAATGAAAAAGAAGATTCATCTTGAGATTATGGAATAACCGTTAAGCGCTGAGCAGTTCAGATTTAATAAATTATGGTTTATAAACAATGTCCATCAGATTTGACATACTTTCCCTGTTCCCTGATTTTTTTACATCGCCGCTCAATGCGGGCATTCTTTCAAGGGCTATCCAGAACGGCTTTGCGGAAGTAAAAATAACCAATATAAGGGATTTTGCCTCTGGTAGGCACAAGGTTGTTGACGATATGCCTTTTGGCGGGGGTCCTGGTATGGTTCTGAAACCGGAACCAGTCGTAGCTGCCCTTGAGAGCATTATCCTTGACGGCAGGAAATCAATCCGGATTCTTTTGAGTCCGGACGGCAGGAAATTTAATCAGGAATTCGCAGGAGAATTGCTCCGCTACGACCAGGTTGTGCTTATCTGCGGAAGATACGAGGGCGTGGACGAGAGGATTAGAGCGAACTTTGTTGATGACGATGTATCCATTGGCGATTATGTCCTGAGCGGAGGGGAGGTTGCGGCCATTGTTATTCTTGAATCCGTTGTCAGACTTGTCAAGGGTGTTATCGGGAACGAGGAGTCCATTCATGCCGAGACATTTTCCCGGTCGCTTCTTGATTATCCGCAGTACACAAGGCCAAGGGAATTCCGCGGATATAATGTGCCGGAGGTTCTTGTTTCCGGCAACCACAGCGAAATAAAAAAATGGAGAATGCTCCAATCTCTTGAGAAAACACTGAGGAAAAGGCCCGATCTTATTGACAAAGCAAAAAATTGCGGGTATCTTACAGAGGAAGAAATAACAATTTTAAAAAAAGTTCAGAAAGAAACAATTAATTGAGAGGAGGAGAAAATGCAACATCTAATAAAAACAGTGGAAGAAAATTATTTAAAGAAATCACTGCCTGATTTCAGGGTTGGAGATACGGTAAAGGTATATTCCAAGGTCCAGGAAGGCGAAAAAGAGCGGCTGCAGATTTTTGAGGGCGTCATTATCAGAAAGAGAGGTTCTGGAACGGGCGCCACTTTTACAGTGAGAAAAATTTCTTATGGAATTGGAGTAGAAAGGATCTTTCCGCTTCACAGCCCGTCCGTTGACAGGATTGAGATTGTTACGAGGGGCAGGGTCAGAAGGGCAAGGCTTTACTACCTGAGGGATAAGATAGGCAAAGGGACAAAGATCAAGCGGAGAACGGTGGTTATTCCTGAGGAAGGCATTGAGGATAGTGCGCCGGAAACGGTGAATAACGAGATTAAGGAATCCAAGAACTAATCACCTGATTCAGATGTATTTTCCGTTTAAATTGATTACATGGCGGGTTTTCTGAATTGGAGTTAATTGAATTAGCCGTACAGGGAATACGAAGATTCAATTCAGCCCTCAGATTTATCATCAAGGACGGCTACAATGTTTTTTTTGGGCCAAACGAATGCGGCAAGACAACCCTTTTTGAATGCGTTGCGTCGCTTCTTGATAAAAAATTTTTTGATGAGAAGATAAGGACATTTATCCCGTGGGATACCGTAGGTTCTCCCAGCCGGGCGGGGCTTGTTTTTAAGGTGGGGCCGGATCAGTTAAGAATGATAAAGGATTTTACGAATGACACGACCCTGCTCAGCAGGTTTGTTGGGGAGGATAATTTTGAACCCCTTTCCAGGGATTCAGGTTGGGTCCATAGCCACATGAACGGTACACTTGGCATTCCTTCGGGCGATGTTCTTCTCAGGCTGCTCATGTCCTCATCCCAGGAGTATGACAGATATTACAGCGCATTGCCTGTTGCAGGGAATATTAATACCCCCAACATAGCGTTTCAGGCGGACAACGACAGTTACGAACTCGGTGAGGGTGTTCATTATGTTTCCGGTGAATATAACGAAGAGGATGCAATCAAGGCAAGGCTGCAGCAATTAAAAGAGGAATTAATTCTCGTGGAACAAATAAACGAGATTCAGTTTCAGGTTGATGGACTGCAGTCAAAGGTTTTTGAAATAGAGTCAAAATTAAAAGAAATCAGGGTTTTTGACGATAAAATAAAAGAAATTGATGAAGAACTCAAAAATTTTGAACAGTTGACAAAATTGCCGGAGGGTATTGAAATAAAACTTCAGAATCTCAAGCTTCAGGAAGAGGCTAAGAATAAAGAACTTTCCACCCTTATTCAGGATAAACAATTTGCATCAAGGGAATTAGCCGCGTCCATGGGGGTTCCTTTTTACAAGGAGATTCCGTTCATTGCAGGCGCCGCTACTGCCATTCCGTTTTTGATTGCGCAATTTGCGCTAAGTTCTCTTAATATTTCCGGAGTTGCCCCTTTTTTGAAGTTTTTCCCGGTAATCTGGATCGGGGGTTGGGGGATGCTTTTTTACTCAGCTTGGAAGGAGATTTCAAGAAGGGATAAGGAGCAAAAAGCAAGAAAGAGGTTTCAGGAAATTGAAGAGCGCATAAGAACGGTCAGCAAAAAGTATGATCTGGAGGCGATCCTCATAAAGAACATTCTGCATCAGGCAAAGATAGATTCCCCGGATCAGCTTATTTATTATCTTGACCAGGTTAAATTGCTCAGGGAAAACAAAAAGAAATTGGAGGAAGAGAAGGAAGGCGTCAGGTCCAAGTACAATCTTGATGAGCTGTTAAAGCAGAAGAAGGATCTGGAGGATAAGGTTAAGGAAAATGAGGAGAGGCTGCAGCTGGCTGGAGGTTTCTCCATGGATCCCAACGAGATGAAAAAAGAAATTAGGAAATTGGAGGGACTGCTTAAGCCTTCTCGGCCGGCAAGCGTCAAACCGCAGAAGATGGATGTTAAGCCTGCGATTGTAACTGAAAACAAGACGCCCCCTCCGGGTTCAATGCCTCTGCCCGGTTTGTTGGAACTTGCATCAGGATTTATGAAAAAGAGCCCGGATGAAATACTTGCTGTTGTTAGTGAGAATCTCAGGAATAATTTGGCAAATCTTACCGGCGGACTTTATTCTTCTGTCAGCAGTAAAACTGCAGACACCGGCAGAAATATTTTGATAGTAAGAAAGGATGGAAAGGAACTTGAATGGAAACATCTCTCCCCCTCCTCCCGCGAAGGGGTATATTTTGCTGTCAAGCTGGCACTGCTTGACGAGATAGTTAAATCTAATCCGCTCCCCCTGATAATGGATGAGCCCTTTGTTTATGCGGACGAGGCAAGGATCGTTGCTGCCGCTAAGATATTAAGGACAATGTCAACCCGGGCAAAGATTCTCCATTTTACATCCAGGAGCGTATTTGCAAAAGCCGGATCCCAGGTATATAATCTTAAAGTGACCTGAATGGGTTTTAAGGGGAAATCTACTGGCGAAACAGGAGAAAAAATTGCATGTTCATATCTTGAAGCCCAGGGCTACGAGATAATTATTAAAAACTATAAGTGCAGGATAGGCGAAATAGATGTTATTGCGAGAGACCGCGATGTTCTCTGTTTTATAGAGGTTAAAACACGACGGAATAATTCATACGGTCCGCCGTATCTTGCGGTTACAAGGAATAAGCAGAAGCAGATCTCACTTGTTGCTCTTAATTTTATAGCGAACCGTTCAGACAGTTTCTCCGGATTCAGATTTGATGTTGTTTCAATAAACAGAGTAAACGGGAAGAACGAGATAGAGCTTTATAAGGGTGCTTTTGATGGAACCATTTAAAGGTCTGCTGCTGGCTTTAACAGCTTTGTTTATTAATACAGCCGCTTCTTACTCTGCCGGGATGAACGTCTGTCTCTGCAGTGGCGATAAGAAGATTGTTCAATCGGATATGATGATTGACAGTTTTCGGAAAGAAAATGAAAAAAGGAGCAATCTGCTTTTTGAAAACAGGGAATTGGAAGATCTGGAACTTAGAATGATCTCTGCGCCGGATATGGAATATTATATTGATCTGCTGGAGATTGGTTGTACAAAGGGATCTGTCAGTAATATTGTTTTGGATACGCATGGTAATTTAATCAAAATTAAAAAAGAGCTGGAGCTCTATACCGCTCTTGATTCAAATGGGGACATGGTTGGCGGGTCTCTCCGTAAGGCTGACGCAGTTTTTTGGCCTGAATCAAAGGGTGTTTTGGCGCGGTTCTCTGATAAAAAGATATGGGTCAATATTGATTTTAAAGATATGGATTTCAAATCTTACAATTTTATCGTGATAAACTACGCTCCAACATATATGCTTGAGGGAAGAATACGGGAGACTTTTGCTAAAGAGAAAAAAGAGGACAAAGATAAGAAAGAAAGCGTTTCGGCTGAAGATACCGGGGGAAATTTTTTAATTTATATAAAACAGTGGAATGATCAAACCTGGGAATACATAGGCAAAATTGGCCCGTCCAGCGCTGGCGTCCGCAGGATGGCTGTTCTTTTTGAAGAGAACGGATTTTCTGCCGGTAAATTCAGGATTGAACTCCGGTCGGGGAACTGGATACTGGACAGTATTTATCTGGCTTCAGGAGATGCTCTTGCGATAAAAAAGAACGGCGGTGTAAAATTGCCGGATAGCCTGTTGCGGGATGACGGGAATTATCTTCATCTTGAATCGGGAGAGTCGCGGCAATTTGATTTCCGAGGCAGAAACAACGAAATATGCCTGCTTGGGATGAAGGGTTATTATCTGTTGAAGGATGCAAAAAAGGATATACCTAAAAGTGTAGATGATATAATTAATAAATTTTTATCCAGAATAAAATTCTGGGAACGCTCATAACCGGCATATAATTTTGCGGGAGGTATTTTATGTCAGAAGAATGTCTGTTTTGCAAGATTATTTCAGGTCAGATTAAAGGTTCTAAGGTTTATGAAGATGAGAATGTTTTTGCCTTCAGGGATATAAACCCCCAGGCGCCGGTACATATTCTGATTCTGCCCAAGAAACATATTTCCACAATTCTTGAAATAGACAAGGAAGACGAAAACTTGATAGGTTATCTTTTTGCTGTTGCTAACAGGATAGCAACAGATGAGGGCATTGCGGCAAAGGGATTCAGAACCATAATCAACTGCAACAAGGAAGCCGGGCAAACCGTCTTTCACATTCACCTGCACCTTCTTGGCGGCAGGTACATGGGCTGGCCCCCGGGATAGAAAATATTATCTTATTTTTTCTTTCTGGCCCTGAATTCCTTAAGGGCTGTATTTACCTTGTCAAGGAGTTCTTTCGGATAAAGTTTGCCCTCCAGCTTTTTCCAGACGTTGCCGGAGATTTTATGGAACTGTTCTAAGTCCTCCGGATGGAGATCTACCGGCACCATTCCGGACTTCTCAAAGGCGCGCAGGCTTTTGGCTTCAAAATCCCTTACCTGATCTTTCCACTCCTTCTCAAGATTTTTTATAAGGCGCATGGTTAATTTAATAATTTCCTTATCCAATCCTTTTGGATACTTGATTGTAATACTGTCTATCTGGTTTTTATCTATAACTAACCCTCCGATTGAATAAAACAATGGTTGTGTGACATAATAATTTGTGTGCACATATGCCTGTGTCGCCATCTGCCAGACAGGCGGAGCAATATCAGCATTGATTAGCCCTGTCTGGAGGGAAGTAACGACGTCAGGAACACTCACCTTTATTGGCTTTATCCCTGCTTCCTCTAATGTGGTTGTCTCAACATCTCCAAACCATGTGAGTATCTTCTGTTTTCTCATATCCTCAATAGTTTTAGCCTTGGTTTTTGAGAACAGATAGAAAAACCCGGTATCTAATATTGCGATTATGTAATATCCGCGTTTTTCAAAAACTTTCTCAATCTCCGGTCTGAATTTTTCTATTATAAAATCAACTTCCTTATAGTCTCTAAAGAACAATGGCAGGTTCAGGAGTGCAGCCTCCGGCGCCGCAAGGAAGGTTCCCAGCGCGGTGCAGCCGCAGCCCTGCAGTTGTCC
>DATBWZ010000056.1:0-2516 GCA_036514535.1 bacterium | reverse complement strand
CTGGATATTGAAATTCCCGCCGCCGCTGACCACGGCAAAAGCCACATTCGATATCGTACTCACCGGCGTGCCGCAAGCAGAGTCAGGACATACGACTATGCTGATGCTGGTCGTCTTTCTCCCGCATATCCCGCCCGCTGTTGTAACAATCAGGTTTGCATCCGGAACATAATAGAGAGAATTGATCCAGGAATCTTTTGGATTTCTTACGGCCGATGGAAACTCTGTTGTGTTGGGGAGCCGGTTATTCGTAGTTCCAAAACCGATCATTCCTGAGACAGCCGAAGTCACTGTCTCCTTGGTTTCATTGTACTTCGCCGTCTTTACAAGAGGCCCCATCATGCCTGCACCAACTCCTATAAGCATACCGACGATCACGAGTACAATAGCAAGTTCAACGAGCGTAAAACCTTTTTCCTCCTCGATCATGCCTGCCTCATATAGAACTATTGTCTATTTTAAAACCCTGTGCATCCATATCATGAGCATTATCCCGCCAAAGATGGTCAGGATAATTCCGGCCCTTGTTCTTGCAATAACCTCTGTCAGGAGACTGTCCGGCGAGAGGCGCCATATCAGGTAATAACCGGATAGGATGGATAAAAGAGAAAAAACCGGTATAGCTGCCCGGAGGAGCTGATGAACAACCACTTTTATTGTGAACGATAAATCCCGGTTTCTCTGCCTGTCATATGGCAATGTTCCCCCTTTGAAATGGAAGTCTTCATTTCCCCTGCGGGATAATTTAAAATCTGAAATAAAGGGTATAGGCCCCGCTGGTCGCTGTATTGTAATCGCCAGATCCCCTGACATCTCCGCTATTGTAACCGGCGGCCGGAGTGCCATCATCATATTGCTGGTCCAGGATCTCGCAGACATCATACGGCACGTTCGTTAACCCTATCCAATGCGTGGTCAACCCCTGTACCGCCACATTCCCAATCCCCACGACTCCACCATAAGGATTGTTCGGGTTGATAGCCGATGTGGAGTCCCCTGATACCATATTTGAGAGCCTCAATGCCCGCCATGCAACACAGGTCTCAGTAGTGGTGCCGGCTGCGCAGGTGGTGGTTAATCCAGCAATCTGGCCGTTATTATTCCCGTCTGTGATCCCCCAGCGGGCATTCATAGCATTATCATCTCCCGGATATTTTCCGTACTTGTCCATATAGGTGTTGATCGCCGCATTGATCTCCTTTTCCAGGTTTTGGAGCCTCTTCATCCTGGCGCTGTTAATAAGCTCCTGCCCCTTGAGCACGGCCCCCAGGATTAGCCCTATAATCACAAGGACAATCGCCAGTTCGACGAGAGTAAACCCTTTTTGGTTGCGGATCGTTTTCATTCTTTCCTCCTTTGTGTCTCTGGTTTTTTATAACTTCTGACTGCGTTCCTCTTTCTCCTGAAATATATGTTGCCTATTCGTTAGTTAGGAAAAGCAATAGACATGCCATTGCATAACTGTTTGATTTATTGAAATATTTTTAGAATTGGCCCTACAGATTTTTACATGATCCTTGACGGCTCAGTCAAAGTTATGGCGCGCTCCTGTTTTGCGGACCTTTCTCATGGTATCCATTTATTTGTGGTTAGAATTTTTGTTATAACAAAATTATTGATGGGTAATGCTGTGGGTTTTCCGAGTCCGCAAATGAACCTCTTTTTACCTCAAAAAACAAAAAGCCCCCCGCATGCAGAAGCAAGGGGGGGCTTTTATCATTCAATTACAGCTTTGTTACATTGAGTGCCTTGGGGCCTTTCGGTCCCGCTTCAGTATCAAATTTTACTGAGTCACCCTCGGCAAGGCTCTTAAAGCCGTCGCCCTGGATGGAAGAATGATGGACAAATACTTCACTACCGTCTTCACTTGTAATAAAGCCAAAGCCTTTTGAATCATTAAACCACTTTACTGTTCCATTAGCCATTTATTGTTACCTCCTTTTCTTTGAACTCAAATCTCAGAAGGTCTCAACAAATAAAAAAAGCCACAAAGTGGAAAAGTCTTTGCGGCTTTAAAACAAATCAAAAACTTCCAAAATTCTGAGTGAAGAATAGCACACCTTTGCACAGTAAGTCAATAGACAATTAAATAAGGTTAATGAAATGGATTTTTACGGAAACACTTCAAGATGACAATCTGCTATAATGAGCACCGACTACCCCTGAGCTGCCTGATAGGGATAGTCTAACGCCACTATCCTGATTGCGACCCAATTTGCCGGTACTTCGCTTCTCAGAAGGAGATCATACACTTGAATATGAACATCAGGAGCATTTTTTGCGACCTGTTCCATTTGCGGTCGATGTTCCGTGGAAACAGCCGGAGACAAAATAGCAGTGAAACTGAGCTGCCGCTGCGATCAGAACTATTCAGCAGGGAACAGATGGAGCAGCATGGTAAGACGCTGGCGGGCTTGCACAAGTTAGGTCTTGAACGTGCTCGGAACCAGCTTCTGACGCGGCTGGATGAGAATGAAGGAGTGCTGCTCGGAGTACGCAACCTGCTGACGGAGGCT
>DATBWZ010000055.1:0-17126 GCA_036514535.1 bacterium | reverse complement strand
CATCCACTGAGCGCTCGGATGTGTGCGCTGTGCCGGCTGGCGCCGTTATTGGAGAAGCAGTTGTGGCGCTGGAGATAGCAGATGCCTTTCTTGAAAAGTTTGGCGGAGATTCCATTGAGGAAATTTCAAGAAATTACAATGGCTACATGAAACAGGTAAGGCAGTTCTGAATGGGGCTTGCAGAATACAGAAGACAGATGACAGAGGACAGAGGACAGATAAGAAATGTCAGGGCGATTCATGAATCGTCCGAATATGCTACTGATATGGAAAAGGTTAATGTAAATCTGGGAGAGAGAGGTTATACGATTTATATTGGAGATAATATTCTGTTTAAATTGGGTGAATTACTGATTCAATTTGAACTTTCTAAAAAGATAGCAGTTATAAGCAATCCAACGGTCTGGAAATTTTATGGAATAAAAATAATTAAAAGTTTGAAGTCCGCAGGTTTTTCACCGGTGAAAATAATTATTCCGGATGGTGAAAAATATAAAAATCTCAGGACGGTTGAGAAAATCTATACCGAAATGCTGAAAACAGGGATTGACAGAAAGGGCTGTGTGTTGCCCTTGGCGGAGGCGTGGTCGGCGATATCGCAGGCTTTGTTGCCGCAACATATATGCGAGGGGTGAAATTCGTTCAGGTGCCAACAACCCTCCTCGCTCAGATGGATGCAAGCATCGGTGGGAAGACGGGCGTTGACCACAAACTTGGCAAGAACCTTGTGGGGGCATTCTATCAGCCGATGTTTGTCCTTGTTGATATATCAACTCTGGATACCCTTCCTGAAAGGGAGTTCAGGGCAGGGCTTGCAGAGGTTATAAAATACGGCGTGATCAGGGATTCATCGCTCTTTAAATTTCTTGAGGAAAACCGCGAACAGATACTCAACAGGGACAGAGATGCTTTGAACTATATCATCTCCCGGTCCTGTGAGATAAAGGCACGCATAGTGGAGCAGGATGAAAGGGAAGAAACAGGTTTGAGAAGCATACTGAATTTCGGGCATACCATAGGGCATGCAATTGAGGCCACAACCGGGTACAGAAAGTATCTCCACGGGGAGGCGGTGGCAATGGGTATGATGGCGGAAGCAAAGATTTCCGACGTTTTGACAGATTGTAAAAACCGCTTTAGAATAGCAGAATTGATTAACGGTTATTTTAGTTTTAAGAAAGTCCGTAATATTTCAAATGATATTTCGCATTTTATCGGATACGATAAAAAGATTTCAGATGATGAAATAAAAATATTCCTGATAAGGAACATCGGACAGGCAGAGATCGACTCAATTGAGATAAAAAGATTGAAAAAAATTATAAATGCGGAGGAACAATTATGAGGACCATCACAAAAATATTTATGCCTATATTCATTATTATTCTTGCTTCAGGTCAGTGTGCAAATGTCGCCCCTTATGAATCAACAATAAGCATAACTCCTGATGGGGTTGATCTGCAAGACACTTTTCATGAATATTTGAACCAGCAGTTTGTTATTACAGTAACTGATAAAGATGATGTGCCGCTGAATGGTGTTGAAATAACTATTTCATTCATATTCGCGCCCAACTATTCGTGTCCTGTTTCGTCCTGTTTGTCTGCTCCAATTATTGAATTGGTGGATAAAGACAATAATGTTGTAAATTCACCCTTTACCACAACTACCGGCGAGGATGGCACATATACAATAACTACAAGAATCTACAGCGGCAGCTGGAGTTTTGTTGGTGATCTGGAAGTGCGGAGTGGCGCAACGGGTTTTAACAGCGTTGAAATAAAAGTCAATCAGTAGAACCGTGTTTACCAGCGGCTTGACAATCACTTGAATTTGTGGTATATTTTTCCTCAATTACGGAGGGCTAAATGAAAAAAATTTATAAGATTTTAATTGTTGGCTTTTCTCTTGTTCTTTATTTTTCCTGTGCTCCAAAAGAAACAACCTCTACAACAGGAGGCGGTGGCGGCGGAGGAGGCGGCAGTACCGGCCAGCCAGCATCCATTACGGCTACTGCAACCCCGGCAACAATTACCGTTAACGGGACAAGCACTGTAGAAGCCATAGTGCGTGATGCCAGCAACCAGAATGTCCCTGACGGCACGGTTGTTAATTTTTCAACCGCCATGTCAGGGGCTGTTGTTACTCCACAGGCAAGCACTACCGGCGGAAAAGCCACTGCAACATTTACCGCAGGAGCAACGTCAGGCGCTGCTACAGTGAATATTACCTCAGGCACTGCAACCGGAAGCGTAAACATTACCATAGTGCCGTCAACCTCTGCAGGAACCATTCAATTTGTTTCTGCAGATCCTACAGTGATTGCTGTGAAAGGGTCCGGCGGAATAGAAATATCAACAATAAAGTTTATGGTGCAGGATGCCAATGGACAGGCTATTGCTGATGGAACAACGGTTAGTTTTAGTCTGGTGGGTCCTGGCGGGGGCGAGATTGTCTCCCCATCCACAATAGGTACAGTAAATGGAGAAGCAATCACATTTCTTCAGAGCGGGACAAAGGCCGGTCCAGTGACAATTATTGCGACAGCGACTTTAAACCCCGGACCTCCTCCAGTGGTTATATCCAGTTCGTCTTCAAATGTATCCATTGGCGGCGCCACACCTAATTATACCCATCTTAGTGTTGCTACGAATACCTTGAACCTCCCGGGGCTGTCATGCTACGGAGAAAAGGGTGTTATAACCGCTTTTGTTGCGGACAGGTTTGGCAATCCGGTTCCGGAGAATACAACGGTATCGTTCTTTACTGAGGCAGGAGCAATAGTTACAAGTGGATTGACCAATCCTTATGGCCAGGCTACCGCAGATATTATAACGCAGGGCCCAGCGCCAAGAAATGTGAAGCCATCCACTTTCTATGAATATGAGGTAACAGATGCTTTTGGAAACAGGCAGCCTGAGCGTTCTTGGGATGATGATGAATTAACCCCTAAAATAGTCAGGAACCCCGGCGACGGCCTATTAACCATAATCGTTATGACTCTCGGAGAAGAAGGTTTTGAGGATAAAAATGGCAATGGTGTTTACGATACAGGAGAAAATTACACTGATATATCAGAACCCTTTATTGATACAAATGATAATGGAAAGTGGGATGATAAGGAAGTGTTTACTGACAGTGATAGCGATGGGCGTTACGATCCGCCGGAGCGCTTTCTTGATGCTGGCGTTGATCAGGTCTATGACCCGTATGAGCCTGGCGCAAAAGGTGCGGACGGAGGTTATGGATTTGCAGGAGTGGATGATAATTCAAATGGGGTGATTGACGATGTGAATGAATACCTCTGGGCTGGAAGCGATGATGTGGCTGACCCGTCTGGAGATAATGGTGTGACCGAAGGAAACGGAATTTTTAATGCAGGCGAATATTTTATTGATGATAATGCAAATGGACAGCGGGATGCAGGTGAGCCATTCGTGGATGCAAATGGCGATGGAATATGGAATGATGCTGAATCCTTCTGGGATGCAAATGTTCAGGGGAATACAACAGGTATTTTCAATAGCCCCAACGGCAGATGGGACAGCAGTACATTAATCTGGAAGCCCATAAAAATACTGTTTACGAGTGGCGCTGCGTTCGCAAATATAACACCGGGTGGCTTTGCGATTCCCGATGGTGGCAGTCAATGGTTCAAAATAATCCTGGCGGATATCAATCTCAATCCGTTGAATGACACTACAAGCATTAAAGTAACTACGGACAAGGGAAAGATTCTCGGCGATACCGATGTTGCTTTTCCGAGCACCATGTTCCTCGGTTACACAGAGTTCTGGGTTTATCTTTATGATAATACACCTGGGGACACTAATCCGCTGGACATAGCCGCTGTTACAGTAGATGTAAGTTATAAAGTGGGTGCCTGCGCGGATATAAAATTCAAGTTTGGCGCCACCGGAACAATAGATTAACTGCAATAAAAAGTGTGCTATTTTAGCATAGGGGCAATTCATGAATTGCCCCTATCAATTCCTTCATTTCCTTGACTTATTTCCGTCTATGTGAGAAAATTTAAACTATGCCGGAGAAGGGTGAAAAAAAGGGGGATCTTCCACCTGAGGTTGATAAATATTTAGCCGCACTCATTAAAGACCCAAAAAGCAAAGCCTTTGTGCCCCTTGCGGATGCTTACCGCAAGGCCGGTATGATTGATGAGGCTGTCAAGGTAGCACTTGATGGTTTGAAATACAATTCTAATTATGTCAGCGGAAGACTTATTCTGAGCAAATGCTACTTTGAAAAGAATATGTTTAAGGAAACGGGAGAGGAAATCAGGAGGGTGATAAAGGCAAACCCGGAGAATATTGATGCCCAGAAGATACTTGCTCAGATTCTGGAGCATGATGGCAATGTCAGCGAGTCGCAGAAGGTCTGGGGAATTGTTCTCACATTAAACCCCAACGATCCGGATGCTAAAGCAAAGATAAAACCATCCGTATCTGAGAAGTCCGCTGAGGTTCACAAGCCGGTTGCAGAGCAGGCAGAAAAGGCAGAAGGAAGGCCTGCGCCTGATTTAAAAGCGGAAATTAAGGCAACATTGCCAGCAGCGGATATGGTTAAAAAAGCAGAACCAGCCCCAGCCCGGCAGATAAAGGAGGAAGTGCTTCCATCCGCACCAAAAGCGGAGAAAACATCTGAGATAAAGGCAGCGGAAGAGCCACCGCATTCTGGAGAAAAAGCGGCCCCCAACCCTATATTGGAATCACATCAGTCGATGCAGGTAGGGCAAGCGCATTCTTCTCAGACTGTCACTGAACGTCCCCCGGAATTGCCAAAGATTAGTAAAGATACTGATGCTCCCAAGGTTAACCAAACATATGACAAAAAAGGCGGGCACCCTGAACAACAAACAGTATCTTCTCTAAAATCCCTGGCGGACCTCTATGTACAGCAGGGCTATCTTGACAGGGCGCTGAAGGTTTATTCTGAATTGCTTGAATCGCATTCGGATGATGCGGGAATAAAGGATAGGATCAAGTTTATACAATCCCAAATGTCAACAGCCCAAAAAACAGGCACGGATGTTACCCAGATAAAGGTGACAGAGAATATAAAAACCCTTAGCGCCTGGCTGGACAAGATCAAAAAGGGTGGCTGAAATAATCGGCAAATCAATGGCATTCAAAAATCCATACAACAAGCGAATTTTAAAGGTTAAGGAATTATTGAACAAAAAAAACCTTGATGTTATTTTATTTTTTTCTCCGGAGAATATCAGATACCTGACTGGATTTACCGGAGATTCAGGGGTGCTTGTCTGTAAATCCGGCAGTAATTTTTTGTTTACAGATTCGCGATATAGAGAACAGGCTATTGGCGAGGTTCATGGAGCAAGAATAAAAAAGGGCGATATTGGAATGTTGGATATTTGCAGCTTTATCGGCGCTGATGGAATTAAACATGCAGGTGTGGAGTCAGATGCTATAACACTCAGTCTTTCTCTGATACTAAAGCGCAGGGCAAGGGGTGTGCGTTTTAAACCGTTGATTACTGAACTGTTGTCATTGCGGGCGGTAAAAGATTCAGAAGAGTTGGCGAGTATTAAAAGAGCAATAAATATTTCTGAGAACAGCCTCCTGAACGTTATGCACCTGTTTAAGGAAGGAGTTACCGAACGTGAAGTTGCCACCGAACTTGAGTGCGAAATGAAGAAGCGGGGCGATAACGCGCTTTCTTTTGAGGTAATTGTGCTCTTTGGAAACAGGACATCTATGCCCCATGGAAAACCTGGCAAAAGAAAACTAAAGGCAGGCGATTTGATTATAGTAGATTTCGGTGCGCGGTTCAATGGATACTGTTCGGATGAAACGCTTACATTTGTGTTTAAAAAGGTTGCGCCAAAGCAAAAATTTGTATACACCGCAGTTAATGATGCAAGACTTTATGCTATTGAAAAGATAAAAGCCGGGGTTAAGGCATCAGAAGTGGATGCACTTACGAGGGGATTTCTTAAGAAAAAGGGGCTTGCAAAGTATTTTGGGCATGGTCTCGGGCATGGTATAGGCCTTGCAGTGCATGAACCGCCGGTAATTTCTATCCGTTCCGATGTGGTTCTTGAAGAGGGAATGGTTTTTACTATTGAACCAGGCGTATATATTCCTGGCTGGGGCGGAGTCAGGCTTGAGGATATGGTGGTTGTTGAAAAACATGGGGCAAAAGTGCTGACAAATCTCTCCAAGGAATTAGAGATACTGAGGTGAATTATGGATTTTAAAGATCTTCTTAAAATAATTGCTATGATGAAAGATACGGATATTGAAGAAATTGAATTCAGTCCTGAAAAGATAAGGGTCAAAAGAACAGTTCGGCTGCCTGGCGAGGTTGGGCAGTCTATAATGGCAATTAATGATAAGGAGCAAAAAAAGAATTTAGATGCAGAGGCTAAAAATCTTAAGGAATCAAAGAATCTCTATGCACTCAACTCTCCCTTTGTCGGGACATTTTACATGGCTCCGTCACCGGATGCGGCTCCATTTGTGAACACCGGAGGGATTGTGAAAAAAGGGCAGACTCTGTGCATAGTGGAAGCAATGAAACTGATGAATGAGATTGAGGCGGAAATTTCGGGTAAGGTTGTTCAGATTCTGAAAAACAACGGGGAGGCTGTTGAATTCGGTGAGCCTCTATTTCTTATAGAACCCGCAGAAGAGATAGAATAGATTAATATGTTTAAGAAGGTATTGATACCCAACAGGGGAGAGATTGCCCTCAGGATTATCCGCACCTGCAGGGAGCTGGGAATCCGAACAGTGCTTGCTTATTCACAAGCTGATGCGGCATCCCTTCCCGCAAGACTTGCTGACGAGAAGGTCTGCATAGGGCCTCCGCAAGCAAGAGATAGTTATCTGAGTATTCCGGCAATAATGAGCGCTGTGGATCTCAGCAAAGCGGATGCTGTGCATCCAGGGTACGGCTTTCTTGCAGAGGATGCCAATTTTGCCAGCGCCTGTGAGAGTGTGGGCGTAAAGTTTATCGGCCCGCGGACAGAAGTGATTGAGTCCCTCGGGAATAAGCTAAGGGCGCGGGAAATTGCGCAGAAGGCAGGGGTGCCGGTGGTTTCCGGCAGCAGGGAATCGGTGGAGGATAATAAAGAACTCGCAAAAATGGCAGAGACAGTAGGGTATCCTGTGCTTCTTAAGGCTGCTGCAGGCGGCGGCGGACGGGGAATGAAAATTGTCCGAAACGAAGATGAATTGTCAGCAGCTTCAAATATTTCCCGTGCAGAAGCAAAGGCTGCTTTCGGCGACGGTAGTATATATATTGAGAAGTATTTTGATAATGCAAAGCATGTTGAGATCCAGATCCTTGCCGATGAACACGGGAATATAATTTCACTGTGGGATCGCGAGTGTTCGGTGCAGCGGCGGTTCCAGAAACTGATAGAGGAGTCGCCTTCGTCTGCGGTTAGTCCTGCTGTCAGAACAAGGCTTGTTGAATCCAGCATAGCCCTTGCAAAGGCGGCGGGTTATACAAATGCAGGAACTGTAGAGTTTCTCCTGCTTGAGAATGGCGATTTTTATTTTCTTGAGGTAAATGCGAGACTTCAGGTGGAACATCCGGTAACCGAATCTATAACCGGTATTGATATTATAAGAGAGCAGATACTTGTTGCATCCGGAAAAAGACTGAGTTTGGAACAGAAAAATGTGCCATTGAATGGCCACAGTTTTGAAGCAAGAGTAAATGCCGAGGATCCGGTCAAAATGTCGCCCTGTCCCGGCAAGGTTGCTCTTTTTGTTCCGCCTGGAGGATATGGTGTAAGGGTTGATTCCGCTCTTTATTCCGGATACGAGGTTCCATCCTTCTATGATTCTCTGATTGCCAAAATTATATCACGCGGAAAAAGCAGAGAAGAGGCAAGAATAAGGATGCTTCGTGCCTTAAAGGAATGCATTGTTGAAGGAATTCAGACAAATTTATCGTTGCTGATCAAAATATTTGAGCATGCGGAATTTGCAAATGGCAATTTCAATACGCGCTTCCTTGAGAATACCATACTGAAACAAAAATGAGCCAGTGGAAATATGTCGGGTTTACTGTTGCGTCCGGCGCTGTCAATATGCAGACAGATCAGATGTTTTTCAGCGAATGCGAAAAAGGAACCCATGCTCCGGTGCTCAGATTTTACTCCTGGGAGCCCTGGTGCATTTCACTCGGCCGTAATCAGCCTGTTTCGGTTGTAAACCATGAAGCCAGCAGGGCATTGGGAATTGATGTTGTGCACCGAATAACCGGCGGCGGGGCAGTCCTTCACGGAGATGATATTTCCTATCTGGTTGCCGGCTCCCGGCGCGAACCACCGTTTGACTGCTCCCTTGAGGAGAGTTATTTCCATCTGCACAGCTGGTTAATAAATGGATTCAGAGACCTGGGGATAAAGGCGGAAATAGGTGCATGCAGCAATAGTCAGCCGGATATATGTTTTTCAGATATTACAGCGTACGAAATACACGTAAAAGGCAGAAAGATAGTTGGCAGTTCTCAGCGGAGGGGAAAGAAGGCTGTATTACAGCATGGCTCTATACAGCTAAAAGCCCATAGCTATTTTGCATCCAGAATTTTTAATCTTCCGGATTGTTCATCCTGTGACGAGTTTGCTGAGTATTTAAATTCCAGTTCGGCAGGGATTTATGAATTTCTTCCTAATGGTTTGGCAAAAATTGACATTCTAAAGGCTCTCAAAAGGAATTTTGAGACTTATTTTAGCATAAAATTGTATTGAAATAAGGGGTGGATGCCAGGCTTGCTGTTTGGAATAACGGAGTAAGGAAAAGAGATAAAATATGTGGATAAAAGCGCCGGCAAAGATAAACCTTGTGCTGAAGGTTTTAGGAAAAAGGATAGATGGGTATCACAATATTTTAACGGTTATGCAAAAAATCACTCTGTATGATTCCGTCTGGATAGAATTAATAAGAAAGGGAATAGTTATTGGCTGTGATAATTCCACTCTATCAAAGGGCAAGGATAATCTTGCCTACAAGGCCGCAGAGGCTTTTTTCAGAGGCACAGGCTGTAATGGGGGAGCAAGGATTATAATAAAAAAAAGAATCCCTGTCGGTGCAGGCCTTGGTGGCGGGAGCAGCGATGCCGCAGCAGTGCTCAAAGGGCTTGAGAGACTTCTAAAAACTGGAATTTCACTAGAAGGTCTATCCAAACTTGGGGAGAGTATAGGAGCCGATGTCCCATTTTTTATCAACTCCGCTCCTTCCGCTGTTGCAGAGGGGAAAGGTGAGATATTGACACCGGTATCTTTACCGGTTAGGTGGTTTGTTATTGTTTATCCAGGCATTGAAATATCTACAAAATGGGCATATAGCAAAGTCAGATTTAATTTGACAGAATCACATAAAGAAAATAAAATTTATTTCTTAAATAATGTTTATGAGAGACTTTTTAACGACCTTGAGACTGTAAGTATGAAAAAATACCCGGAACTGAATGAAATAAAAACAAGATTGATAGATAGAGGTGCTGCAGATGCCCGTATGTCAGGCAGCGGGTCGTCTGTATTTGGTGTTTTCCCGGATATGGGAACAGCAAAAAAGGCTGTAAAGGAACTACAAAAATTATACTGGACAAAAATGGTTACTTGTATATAATTTTTTAGAAAAGAGGAGGATGTTATGGAGATTACAGAGGTAAAGGTCTTCCCTGTAGAAAAAAATGAAGCGGATGAAGGCAAAGCTGAGCGGCTGAAGGGATTTGCCAGTATTATTTTTGATGACTGTTTCATTGTAAGGGATCTGAGAATAATCAATGGAAATAACGGTCTCTTTGTTGCTATGCCTAGCAGGAAGACAAAGAATGGTTCTTATAAAGATATGGCGCATCCTTTGAACAGCGATATGCGTGATAGAATAGAGTCAGCCATTCTTAAGGAATATCGCAAGCAGGTAGAAGACACAGAGGATACCGCAGAAAACAAACCAGCAGACATTCAGCAATAGTGATGGCAGGAGCGAGTATGCTGGGGCGTCGACAAGCGGTAAGTCTCGGGACTTTGGATCCCGCATTCGGAGGTTCGAATCCTCCCGCCCCAATGTATTTGGCGGAACCGACGAACTATTATTATTTATGTTGGGCAAATTGAAGATATTTTCAGGCAATTCAAATATTTTGCTGGCTGATAAGATTTGCAGCTATCTCGGTCTCACTCTTGGCAAAGCCACTGTCAAGTCGTTTAGCGATGGTGAGATATTTGTGGAGATTGAGGAGAATGTCAGGGGCAATGATATTTTTGTCCTTCAGTCTTTCTGCATGCCGGTCAATCACTATATTATGGAATTTCTTATAATGGTTGATGCACTGAAGCGGGCTTCTGCCAAACGTGTAACCGCAGTAATTCCCTATTATGGCTATGCAAGGCAAGACCGGAAAGTTGCGCCGAGAACCCCGATATCTGCAAAGCTTGTTGCTGACATTTTGAGCACAGCAGGAACAAACAGGGTTTTGACAATAGATCTTCATGCAGGACAGATTCAGGGGTTTTTTAATATTCCTGTTGATCACCTGTACGCTACACCTGTCCTTTTGAAGTTCATCGCAGAAAATTTCAAAAACGATATTGTAATTGTTTCTCCCGATGCCGGCGGCGTAGAACGGGCAAGAGCGTACGCAAAGAGGCTTAACTGCGGTCTGGCTATAATTGATAAACGGCGTGTCGGTCCGAATGTTGCTGAAATTATGAATATTATTGGCGAAGTGGAATCCAAAACAGCGGTGCTTGTGGACGACATGGTGGATACTGCTGGAACTCTTACCCAGGCAGCAAAAGCCTTAAAAGACAAGGGCGCGGCATCGGTATACGCCTGCTGTACTCATCCCGTATTTTCCGGCAATGCTGTTGAGAAGATTGGACAGTCGGAGATCTCTAAAATAATTGTTACTGATACGATTCCATTGAGTGAGAAAGCAAGTAATTCCAAAAAGATAAAAGTTCTTACAATTTCCGAGATACTGGGTGAGGCGATAAAGAGGATTCACGAAGAGTCTTCGGTAAGTTCATTATTTGTTTAAACCATCAAGGAGGTTAAACATGGAGCAAAATATACTAAGTGTTGAAAAGAGGCAGATTTTTGGAAGAATATCTGCAAGAAAAATCAGAAGGGAAGGCAGAACCCCGGCCATAATTTATGGTAAAGGCTTGAGGAATGCAATCCCTGTAAACGTAAATATTGAAGAGCTGAAAGAGTTGCTGAAACAGGGAGGAAAAGGGATGAACCTGCTGCTCACCCTGAAAGCAGACAACCCGGATATCAACGGTAAAATAGTTGTGGTTAAGGATTACGATATCAATCCAGTCAGCAGGGAAGTAGAGCATGTTGATTTTTATGAGATCTCGCTTGAACATAGGATCAAGATTAAAGTCCCGCTTGAACTGACAGGAAAAGCCATGGGTGTTACAATGGGCGGCATCCTGGAACATGTCAGAAGGGAACTTGAGGTGGAGTGCTTGCCCGGAAACATTCCGGATAAGATTGTGGTTGATGTGACTGATTTAAAACTTGGACATTCCATTCATGTTATGGATATAAAACTTCCTGAAGGGGTAAAGGTCATTGCTGACAGCAATTTTGCTATTGCTGCTGTGTCGGTTCTTAAGGAAGAGGAGGCTGCTCCTGCTGCTGTGCCTGGATTGCTTGAACCTGAGGTGGTTGGAAAGGGCAAGAAGGAGGAGGAAGAAGAGGAAGGAGAGGAAAAGACTGAAAAAGCGGCAGAGGCGCCACCGGAAGGTAAAAAGGAGCAGAAAAAGGAATAATGAGATTAGTTGTGGGGCTTGGCAACCCCGGAAGGAAGTATGCCCTCACGCGGCACAATCTTGGGGTTATTCTCCTTCAAAAAGTTGCTGATTCATTAAATGTATCAATTGATAAAAACTTAACATTTTCCTGTTACGGCATAAGCAGAAAATTCGGCGGAATTATACTGGCAAAGTCCGCTCTCTATATGAATCAAAGTGGAGTTGCAGTGGCGCAGCTTTTTCGCAAATTCCATATTTCCAGTAATGATTTTATTCTGTTGCACGACGATTTAGACCTTGATTTTTCAAAGATAAAGATAAAAAAATCCGGCGGGGCTGGCGGTCATAAAGGCGTTGAGTCAACAATTTCTTCCATTGGGACGGATGAATTCATCCGTTTGAGACTTGGAATAGGGAAACCCTCCATAGGACAGGATCCGGCAGATTATGTTTTGTCAAAATTTTACGAAGAAGAAAAAGAAATTTTAGATAACTTTTTAAATTTTACAATCCAGGCAACTATTGAAATACTTAGCAACGGCCCGGATTTTGCCATGAATAAGTACAATCGCAGACTCAGGTTAAATCATAATTTAGGTTTCCCTGAGTAGCCGGTCCGGGTTACATTAATTATGAGTCAATTCGGAATAAAAAAGCGTTTGACTTGATGCTCCTGGAATGGTATAATTGTAACAAAAGTAGAAGGTGTATAAATAAATGATAATAGAAATGAAAGTGCTTGGTCTTACAATGGACCCCTCAACCTCATCGCCAATAGTGATTCTCAGGGATGAGATGGGAAAAAGGTCCCTGCCTATTTGGATAGGCATTATGGAGGCCAGTGCGATTGCCATGGAGTTGCAGAAGGTTAAGTTCGTCCGTCCGCTTACGCATGATCTGATTAAAAACATCCTGGAGAGTTTGAACGCTACTATTAACAAAATTGTGGTAAATGATCTGAGGGATAATACATACTATGCAACCATTTTTATAAAAATTAAGGGGGATGAATTTCAGATCGATTCAAGGCCGAGTGATGCAATAGCAATCGCCCTGCGCACAGAATCTCCGATTTTTGTTGAGGAACAGGTTATAGCCAAATCTTTGCAGATGGAGATGACAAAGGATGGCCTTACCGAAGAAGAGATCAAGAAAAAATGGGCGGAACTCCTTGAAAGCTTGCCTCCTGAGGATTTCGGCAAATACAAGATGTGAAAGCAAATTCCTGGTATCTTTTTCTATACTACTGGTTTCCCACAGCGCTTTATTGCGCCTTTATATTTTTTTTATCATCACAATCCCTGCCAATAAATGTATTGCCTTTTCCACACGTTGATAAATTAGTTCATATCCTGCTTTATACTGTGCTTGGAGTGTTGTTTACAAGGGCTTATTCAAAGCAATGGGGAAGAACATCGTTCTTCCGGGTATTACTGTTTATTTTTATTTATGGGATCACCGATGAATTTCACCAGATTTTTACGGATAACAGGGTTGCAAGCGTTATAGATGTTCTTGCCGACATAACTGGCGGAGTTTTAGGTTATTTTGGATTTATCCGGGGCAAATCATTGTTTCTTTATGGTCGTGAATATGCAAGAGAACGAAAAAGTTCTGCTAATTGATAACAAAAGGGATGTTTCACCGGAACTGGAGCCAATCCTTGTTTCAGCGGGTTTGACGCTGAAGGTAGCCGATAATACTCTTATTGCGGTGGAATTGCTTAACGATGGCGGTTATAAGGCAATCTTTGTATCCCTCTGCTCCGGATTTTCCGAGGGGTTGAGGTCTATAAGGGGGGTGAGGCTTACTCATCCGGAAACAAGTATTGTCGCCATTTTAAATTCCGAGGATATTGGAAATATTTCCGAGACAATGAAAGCAGGCGCTACCGAATATCTTCCCAGACCATTTAAAAAGGAAAGTGTTCTTAATATTATTAAAAAAATTAGTGAAAAGCAACAGTTGAACTTTGAATACTCAAAACTTTTTACCGAAGGTTTGGAATATATGAATCTTTTAAACCTATATCAGAAGTGCATGAAAATTCTTGTAACCACGGACATTAATTCGCTTGCTCTTCTCTTGCTTGGGATTCTGATTGACATTAGCCGCGCAAGATCCGGCGTAGTTTGGTGTTCCACAGACGGCAATATGGTTTTCAAAAAAATTGCCGATAGCGGAACAGCGTCTGCCGAGAAGATACCTCTTGATGAAAGGGAAATACATAATCTTTCACAGGATGGAATATTCAACAAAGATAACGCTACATGGGTTTCCGTAAAAGGAAATACCTCTTCCGTGCTGACCCTGATATTTCTTGACACCGATAAAACTCTTGATGAAAAAGAGAAGAACCTCATAAAATCCATTATGGGATTTGCCGGAGTTGCATTTGATAACTCTTTCAGAGCAACATTCTATAATCAGTCAACATTGAAGGATTCTGCAACGGGAGCATACTCCTTTTATTACCTTGCTGATTATGTGGAAAAAGAACTCTCTAAGTCCAAGAGGTTCAAAAGAAACCTTTCTCTTATTTTATTAAGGATAGAAAATATTAGCGAAATAAAAGGTGCATTTTCTGAATACATAATTAATTCAACCTTTCAGAAATTTGTGGAGGTTGTTTTTGACTGTATAAGGGGTACTGATATTGTGGCTAAAAAAGAAGAGAATGAATACTATGTTCTTCTACCAGAGACCGATTACTTCGGTTCGTTGATCACAGTAAGAAGATTAATTTCTGCGCTGAAAGGAAAAATCTACATGCAGGAAGGAGAGATGTCCACCGGTTTCTCTCTGAGAATCTCCTCAGGCAGTTTTCCCAAGGACGGCGGGACGCTTGATATGCTTCTTTACAAAATTAATAAAAGAATGGAGGAACAGAAAAAAAGTTTATTCTGCAAATTTTCCCTTGAAGACAAACACTTTTGGGATTGTGTTGATATACTTTTGGCTGAAGATTCCAAATCCGCAACTGCTTCCGCAGGCTCTGCCGAAGACCCCATGGTTGAAGGGATCAGCAAACAGTTGGCCATAAACGAAGAGACACTTGAAGACATTATTGAAACCTTGGCAGATGAGTTATCAATTAATGCGTCCCTGATGGGCGCATTTTTTGTCAAATTAGGCGAACACGGAAAAAAATTATTTGAAAGGGTTAATTCAATTTCTGCGGATCCCACTGTTTTAAGGATTTACAATCTTGAGGTTGATAAAAACACAGATGCACCACCCTTTGTAAGAAATATAAAAATTCCGGAAGATAATGCGGGAAAAGGGAATTTCTTTATTGCAGTAACAGAGGATTTTTCATACGGATTATTTTTTAGAAAAGAGCAGAATGGTAAAATAAAAACCTTTCACACCAGCGATACCTTTATTATTGAAAACCTTATTGCAAAACTCCAGGATAAATATCTTGGATACAGGGAACTGTAATTTATGATAAAGAGAAAGGTTATCATTGCTGACAGCGATCAGAAATTGGTGATAGCGATCAAAGATACTCTTAAAGCAAGAGGGTATAATACTATCAGCTCGGTTGACGGGGTAAAGGCTCTAGAACAAATACTTATTGAACTGCCCGATGTCCTGATAATCGGCATAGACCTTCCGCTTATTGATGGTGAAAGGCTTTCTGCTATAATTAGAAGCAATCCAAAGACTGCAAACATACCGATAATTTTTATATCCAATACGGAGAAGCGTATTGAGAGTTATCAGCCTTTCAAGGATGTATTTTTGGTTAGACCTATTACGATTGAGAAAATTGTTGAGAAAGTTGTGTCATTCTATGAAAAGATCGAAAAAATTGCAAGGGTTTCCGGTACGGATACCGAGATTGAGGGCAATATTTCCCAGATTCCGTTGGTTGACCTTATTCAGATATTAAGCATGAATAAGAAAACTGGTGCAATAGTAATGAATAAAAGCGAACTTAAAGGGTTTGTCTACCTTCAGAATGGAAACATAATCAATGCAAATCTTGGCAAAATTGAAGGAGAGAAGGCATTTTTCAGATTGCTTGCATGGAAAGAAGGAAAATTTGAGTTTATTCCGACCAAGGTGCTTACTCTTGTTCGCATCAACAGGCCTATCGATATTTTAATAATGGAGGGAATGAGGCAACTTGATGAATGGGAGAAGATGAAGGATTCTTTTCCAGGTGTTGATTCTATTTTGAAATTAAAGGTTTCACCAAAAGATATTAAAAATGATCTTACGGCAATTACGCAGGAGATAGTTTTTCTGCTTGAATTCTACCAGGTGATAGGGGATATAGTTGATAACTGTTCGTATCCCGATTATGAGGTTTATCAGGCGATTAATACCCTTATTAAGGAAGGTGTTGTCCATATTGTAAAGCAGGAGTCAAAACCGAGGAGGACTATTAGAAAGACCCTCCTGCTTCCGGATCAGATATTCAAAATTAGGGATATAATTACTCTTGGCAGAAAAACAGGGCTGGGTATAGAAAGGGGGAAAATTCTGATAATTTCTCCTGGATGGAAAACGTTGAAGAAATTTATAAATACTTGCAGAGATATCACCGGTTTTACTCTTAGTAGAGAGTTCCTTTCAAAAACCCCCAGGGATGGTAATCCAATTGGATATGTTGGTACACTGACACTGAGCGAGAGTGTGGAGGTAAATTTTTTCGTGGTACCGCCAGGTGAAGAATTTAAGCCTATATGGCATACTTTTCTGCGCGGTATGCTTGGCGTTCTGTTTTTGTATGATGGCGGAGAACAAAATGTTGTAAAATCGCTTAAGGAAGCTAACCTATATTTCAATGAAAAGGTTTGCAGCCCCACTGTATTTGTACTTTTTTCTTCCAAGAAACCAACTCAGCAGCAGTTTATGAATGTTCAGGAAGAATTTTCAATCAAAAAGGAGGATACACTTTTTATAATTTCACCGCAGGATGTAAAAGGCAGTTTTATGCCCCTTAATCGGCTTCTGGGGCTTGTAGTACAATGAAATCAAAATAAGGAGGAATAGATGTTTGACTTGCATACTCATACCCTGTTCAGCGATGGTGAACTTCTCCCTTCTGAACTTGTCAGAAGGGCGGAACATATCGGTTTGAAGGCCATAGCTATTACAGATCATCTGGATATCTCAAATATTGATACAGTGATTCCAAAAGTTGTTGAGGTTAGTGTAGAATTGAATAAGACAAAAAAGATAAAGACAATTCCAGGCGCAGAGATTACCCACTGTCCACCCGGGATGATTGGAGGGCTGGTGAGCAGGGCAAGGGTCCTGGGCGCGCAAATTGTACTCGTTCATGGAGAGACCATTGTTGAGCCGGTGGAGAAGGGGACCAATCGCGCTGCAATTGAGGCGGGCGTGG
>DATBWZ010000054.1:0-24393 GCA_036514535.1 bacterium | reverse complement strand
AAACTCACTTCAAGCATTTCTAAGTCGCATACGATTGTGATGTTTACCAACCAGATAAGAATGAAAATAGGTGTGTTTTTCGGCAATCCCGAAACCACAACAGGCGGCAATGCTCTGAAATTTTATGCCTCGGTAAGGCTTGATATAAGAAGAACTGGAAATATTAAACAGGGAGAAAATACAGTGGGCAGCAGAACCAAGGTCAAGATTGTCAAGAACAAAGTTGCTCCGCCATTCAGGGATGCTGAATTTGATATCTTTTATGGAGATGGGATCTCAAGGGCGGGGGAAATTGTGGATTTAGGCATTCAATATGGTATAATAGAAAAAAGCGGAACATGGCTTTCATACAAGGCAGAGAGACTCGGTCAAGGAAGAGACAATGTCGTTATCTTTTTGAAAGAACATAAGGATGTCGCAAAGGAGATTGAGAACAGTATATTTGCCCATGTCAACATCCGGGTACAGCAAAAAGAATCTACGGACAAAACAGAGCATAAAAAACCTGCTAAAGACAAGGTATAAGCACGGAGGTCTATAATGGAATTAAATGATGTATTAAAGGTTGCAATGAAGGTAAGTGCTTCCGATATTCACGTAAAAGCTGGATTGCAGCCCATCTTTAGAATATATGGAAAGCTGATGCCATTGAAAGATGCTACAAGGCTGACTCCTGAAGATGTGAACAAAATGGCGATGAGCATTATGAATCCTTCTCAGAGGGAGAAGTTCAAACAGAATAACGAACTTGACCTTTCGTATGGCGTGCCGGGACTGGGAAGGTTCAGGGTAAATGTTTTTCAGCAAAGAGGAACAACCGGCATTGTTTTCAGGGTAATACCATTTGCAATCGCCACATTTGAACAGTTGAACCTCCCAAAGGTTCTTGACAAAATAGTAAACGAGGAAAGGGGGCTTGTTATTTGCACCGGGACAACAGGCAGTGGAAAGTCAACCACCCTTGCAGCTATTGTGGATTCTATAAATTCCAATCAAACCTGTCACATAATTACAATTGAAGACCCGATTGAATACCTGTTCCGGGATAAGAAAAGCATTGTAAACCAGCGCGAGGTTGGTGTAGATACCACAACTTTTGCTTCAGGTCTGAGGGCAGCGTTGAGACAGGATCCGGATGTGGTCCTTGTCGGAGAAATGAGGGATTTTGAAACAATTGAGACAGCCCTTGTTGCTGCCGAAACAGGACATCTCGTTTTGAGCACCCTGCATACCCTTGACGCAACGGAGTCCATAAGCAGGATTGTCTCTATTTTCCCGCCGTACCAGCAAAAGGCTGTCCGTTTGCAGCTTTCGTCTGTTCTGAAAGCCGTGATTTCGCAGAGGCTTGTCCCCAGGGCTGATGGAAAGGGCAGGGTCCCGGCAGTAGAAATAATGCTTGTAACAGCAAGGGTAAAGGAGATGATTATTGAGAAGGAAAGGACGAGGGAGATTCCCGATGCTATTGGAAAGGGGTATACCACTTACGGAACGCAGACGTTTGACCAGTCGCTGATCGCTCTGTTCAGAAAGGGTCTTATAACTTATGAAGAGGCGTTGCGGCAGGCAACAAATCCGGATGATTTTGCTCTAAGAGTAAAGGGTGTTTATGGAACAAGCGATTCTAAATGGGAGCATTTTGATAAAGGAGAAAAATCCCCGGAGGATGCCGGTAAGCCATCCGGCGATGATTCTGATTTTACCATTGAAAAGTTTTAGTTCTGTGTCAATGTTATTTCATTTAAATATGCCGGCATTCGCGGATTCTTTCAATATCTTCCGTCTGGTATCCTGATAATGACCGGCACAGAGATTAGAAAAAAATTCCTGAAATATTTTAAATCACAGAAACATACGGTTATGCCGGGCTCGCCGCTTGTCCCGGATGGAGATCCGAGCCTGCTGTTTACAAATGCCGGCATGGTTCAGTTTAAGAAAATATTCACAGGAGAGGAAAAATGGGATATTAAAAGAGCAACAACTTCCCAGAAGTGCATGCGCGCCGGGGGAAAGCATAATGATTTTGAAAATGTCGGCATGACCGCAAGGCACCATACATTTTTTGAAATGCTTGGCAATTTTTCCTTCGGCGATTATTTTAAAAAAGATGCAATATCTTTCGCCTGGGAGCTTATGATCGGACATCTTAACCTTCTTTCACAGCGTCTATGGATCACAGTTTTTAAAGATGATGATGAAGCATTGCATCTATGGAAAAAAGTCGGGGTAAGGGCCGAGAAGATAATTCGTATGGGAGAAAAGGATAATTTCTGGTCCATGGGAGAGACAGGACCGTGCGGTCCGTGTTCAGAGATTATTGTGGACCAGGGAGAGGGCGTTGGATGCGGTAAACCAACATGCGCTGTAGGTTGTGAATGCGACAGGTTTTTGGAATTGTGGAATCTCGTATTCATGCAGTATGATAGATCTCCGGATGGAAAATTGAACCCGCTGCCAAAGCCTTCAATTGACACCGGGATGGGACTTGAGAGAATGACTGCGGTTCTCCAGGGGGTAAAATCAAATTATGAGAGCGATCTTTTTACCGGCATTATTAATACTCTGGAGGATCTAAGCGGAAAGCGTTATGGAAAATCAGAGGTATCCGATATTGCTATCAGAGTTATTGCGGATCACATAAGGTCAATGGTTTTTCTTATTGCCGATGGGGTTGTTCCTTCAAACGAAGGAAGGGGTTATGTTCTTCGCAGGATTATAAGAAGAGCATCAAGATACGGAAGGTATCTTGAAATAGCGCCGCCATTTCTTATAAATCTTATTCCTTCCGTTGAGGCTGCGCTCTCCGACCAGTATCCTGAAATTTCAAAGAGGCGGGAGGTTATTGCATCGTCAATAAATTCGGAAGAGGATAAATTCAGCGAAACCCTCGGGAAGGGAGTTCATATCTTTCTTGAAGAAATAAAAGGCCTCAAGACAAAAGAAATCCCGGGTGAACTTGCCTTCAAACTTTACGATACATACGGATTTCCACTGGATATAACCGAGGATATGGCTCGCGAAAAGGGATTTGCTTTTGATAAACAGGGGGTTGAAAGGGCGCTTGAAGAGCAGAGGTTGAGAAGCAGGCAGGCACAGAAACAGGATAACGACACACTTGTCTCTGTATATGGCGAAATCTTGGAAAGGGGCTTTTCTGTGGAATTTCTCGGGTATCAGCAAGTGGAGGCGGCGGCAAAAATACTTTATATTCTTAAAGACGGTTCTTTACAGAAGATTTGCAGGAAGGGGGAGGATGTTCAGATTATTACGAATGTTACTCCATTTTACGGAGAGAGCGGGGGGCAGGCAGGGGACACCGGTTATATTACAGGAAGGGGGTTCAGTGCTGAGGTGGTTGACACAATCAGACCTCAGATTAATCTTTTTGTTCATTTATGCAGGGTAACAGAGGGAGAGGCATCAACTGGAGATTTGGTCATGCTTACAATTGATGCATTGAGGCGGTCAAAAATTGCATGTAACCACACAGCCACGCACCTTCTCCATGCTTCACTGCGCAGGGTTCTTGGCGACCATGTGAAGCAGTCCGGTTCAAGGGTTGGGCCTGAGGTGCTCAGGTTTGATTACTCCCATTACAATTTGCCTTCAAGGGAAGATATTACAGAGATTGAAAATATTATAAATAGCAAAATCCGTCAGAACCTTGTGGTGGATACACAGGTTTTACCTTATAGCGAGGCTTTGAGAACAGGAGCGGTGGCTCTTTTTGAGGAAAAATACGGGGATAAGGTAAGAATGATTAAAATCGGGGATTTCTCAAAGGAACTTTGCGGCGGAACCCACGTAAAGATGACCGGAGACATTGGTGTATTTAAAATAACATCAGAAGATGGCATATCTGCCGGAGTAAGGAGAATTCAGGCAGTAACAGGCATTTCTGCTATTGATTATACAAGAAAGATTGAAAATACCCTGCGGCGGATTTCAACCATGCTTCAATCATCAGATGAAGATGTAGTTGAACGCCTGCAAAAGTTATATGAAAAGATAAAATTTCTTGAAAAAGAGATGGACAGTTTGAAGGCAAGGCTTGCAAAACAGGCTGCCTCCGGTATAGCAGAGGCTGTTGATATTAATGGCGTTAAGGTGGTTGTAAGCGTAGTTGATGGACTGGATGAACAATCTCTTCTTCAGATGGGGGACAGGTTAAAGGGATCGGTCAAGTCCGGCCTTATTATGATTGTATCAACGGTTGGGCCGAGCATATCAATTCTCTCAATGGTAACGGAGGATCTCAAGGATAAATTTAACGCAGGGGAGTGGGTCAGAACGGTTGCTCAGGTGTTGGGCGGAAAGGGTGGCGGAAAACAGACTATGGCCCGCGGAAGCGCTTTAAAAAGTGATAAAATTGATGATGCGGTTAAAGAGGCATATAAGTGGGTGCAGGAGCGGATGAAATAGCACCCATCCTTTGAATCCTTGCATGAGAAAGATTTATTATCCGAGAGGTTACTTTATTCCCCCTGTAATCCGCCAGCCATTTTTCGTTTTTCTCACTGTGAGCTTCTCCATAGTATTAAGATCCTTAACTTCGCCATCAATTTCTATTCTTATTCTGACTTTTTGAAATACCGTGCCTGAATCGCCCTCTCTGTAGATCACCGGCTCTGAGGAAATCAGGGAAATCCTGTCAACTTTTTTGAGATAACTCTCTATGTTCAAAAGAATCTTTTCCCGTTCAGGGTAATCATCTGAAATGCACTCACTGTAAAAATTGATATTTTTAGATTGAAGGGCATTCCACCTTTTATCAAGCAGGTTTTTGATTTCGTGCTCGGGTGTTGAGCAGGCATTAAGGCTTAGTAGAGTCAGTATTATTAGATACGCTCTGAATCTCAGCAAATTTTTTCCTGTATTTTGAATCTGGATAGTTATTTAACAATATTTCAGAATATTTTATTGCTTCCTGTTTTTCTCCGAGATTTATATAAGTGAGGTAAAGATAATAAAGAACCTTTTCACGTCCCGAATAGTCAGGGTAGTCGGACAGAATATTTTTAAAGCGGTTGAGCGCAGACTGGTAGTTCTTTCTCCGGTAATAAAATTTTCCGACGTAGAATTCGCTTTTTGCTAAGATTTCGCTGATCTCTTTCAAGCGCTCTTTTGCTTCAGATGCATACTCGCTGGCAGGATATTTGCCAAGCAGGGACTTATACTCATACATTGCATTTTTTATTGGAGTCAGATCCCTGTCGTACGAGGAAGCGAGTTTTTCAAAACACATTCCCGACCTGAAAAATGCGTACGCGGCGAGTTCGTTTGCAGGGCGAAGGGTATAGAAATTCCTGTACCTGGTTTGAGCTTCGTCATATTCTTCCCTTCCAAAATTCACATCAGCAATTCCTATTTCCGAAAGAAACGCGTATTTGGTATTGGGAAATTTATCAAGGACTTCCTGAAATAATTCAATTGCCCGTTCGTTATCATGATAAGGAATTAGTCCAAAGATTTTGTGCCCTTTCCATCTGCTGACAGCCTCGTTATAGATTTTTTCAGCAGAAGGAACGCGTATCTCGTCAGATGTGTGACCGCATCCGGTTGCGGCTATGATTCCAGCAGCAGTAAGAATTAAAAATCCATTTTTCATAAAATGAAAGCTCATTCTGTTTCTATGAATTTGTTAGTAATAGGCAACCGTCTATCCTTTCCAAAAGCCCTGGGAGTAATCTTTATTCCCGGAGGGCTCTGTCTTCTTTTATACTCGCTTTTTGTAATTAATTCAATAGATTTCTTTATGTCTTTGGCAGGCAGTCCGTATTTTTTAATCTTTCTGTATGGCAGATTGTTTTCCACGTAAGCCTCTATTATTCTGTCAAGGACAGGATAAGGCGGAAGGGAATCCTGATCCTTCTGTCCTGGTTTCAGTTCTGCAGTAGGGGGTCTTTTAATTACAGAATCGGGGATCAGTTCCATGCCGGCAATTTTATTCCTGTATGCGGCAAGTTCATAAACCTGCGTTTTTGTTACATCCTTGAGCGGCGCAAATCCTCCGGCCGTGTCGCCGTAAAGAGTGCAATAGCCCGTGCTTACCTCGCTTTTATTCCCTGTAGTCAATACGAGCCAGCCAAACTTATTGGATAATGCCATCAGTATTGTCCCGCGGATTCTTGCCTGGATGTTTTCTTCGGCAACCCCTGTTTTGGTTTTGCTGAATATCTTTCTGAGAGCGTTTAGATACGATTCGTGTATCTCCTTTATGGGTATTTCATGAAATTCCATGCCGAGATTCTTTGCAATTTTCTTTGCGTCGGCCCTGGTTTCTTCCGAGCTAAACACTGACGGCATGGATATTACTGTGACCGCATGCTTGCCAAGCGCGTCCAGAGCGAGACAGGCTGTAAGAGCAGAATCTATTCCTCCGCTTAATCCGACAGCGACCTTCTTGAATCCATTCTTCCTGACATAATCCCTGACGCCAAGTATCAGCGATGCGTAGATTTCAGCAGTTGATTCAATATCCGGAAATATAGAAGCATTAATTGATTTGCTTTTATGTTTGTAAGATGTTTTATTTATTTTGATCGTTTCAGGGATTTGATTCTTCGCTATTTTCCCTATCGCTAATTTTTTTGCCCGGTGGGATATTAATGACTTCAAGTCAATGTCAACTATAACAATATCCTCATCAAAGGCTCTGCCTCTCGCTACGAGTTTGCCTTCCGCATTGAACACAACGCTTCTGCCGTCAAATACAAGTTCGTCCTGCCCCCCTACGAGGTTTACATAAGCGATACAGCAGGCATAGTCCACGGCCCGTGTGGCGAGCATACGTTCGCGCTCCCTTGATTTTCCGGCATGGAATGGAGAAGCGGATATATTAATGACAATATGAGCGCCTCCATTGAGCGCTTGAATTTTTGTTGGCCCTTCATCGCTCCATATATCCTCGCATATATTTACACCTGCAATGGTATTGCCCATGTCAATGGTGAGAGGAACATTCCCTGGCTTGAAATACCTCTTTTCGTCAAAAACCCCGTAATTTGGCAGGAGCATTTTATAGTATTTCCCTGCTATTCTGCCGTTGGAAATTATTGCCGCCGCATTGTAGATTGCATCCGTTCTGTCAATGAAACCGATGACGGCAACGATACTGTGCGTTCTTTTTGCAATCTCGTCAAGGGTTTCAAGATTCCTTTCAATGAAGGATTGCCTGTAGATCAAATCTTCCGGCGGATAGCCTGATACCGCAAGTTCAGGAAATGCAACAACATCCGCGTTTGCCTTCTTTGCGCGGGAAATGTATTCCAGAATAAGTTTTCTGTTGCCACTGAAATCTCCGAGCGTAGAATTTATCTGTGCGAGCGCAATCCGCATAACAAGTAAATTTTAGCATAACGCCGCGAAGTTACAATATTTTGCAGTGCAATTCATGTTTACCGAATTATTATATAATAGGGCAATGCGTGAATTGTCCTGTGGATTAATAAAATTATTTTTTAATCATGTGTTTTGATATTATTTTTTCTACATCTTTCAGTATTTCAGGCATTTCAAGGACTTTTGAAAAATCTTTAAGCAATTTTCTTACACGCCTGAAGTCCAGTTTTGGATTGAGTTTGATTATCCAGTCAATATCAATCAAATCCTGTTCCCTGTGTGATATCCCCTTCATTATAATTAAATCTTCCGGGGTTGGAATTTTGAAGGAAATATCGTCTATTTTAATTCTTTTTGCTCGCTCAATCATATCCTTTTCAAAGGGAAGTATACCGAGTGAAATATCTACACCTAATCCGCTTGGCCTATGCGTTAACAGGAGAATTCTATTTTTACTGGCAAAGGATAATGCTTCATTAATCCGTGGGAAGAGCTGCAATTTTTTTGCATACTCTAAGAATTTCTCTAATGGAGTCTCTGATAAAATAACCACAGCATCTACATCGGCGGTAAATCTCGGTTTCCCGAGAATACTTGCTGCAATACCTCCAATTATTACACCGTCAACACTGGAATGATTGAAAAGTTCAGTGATTGCCCTTATTGGTTCCAATAATTTTTCTGTGATTTTTTTACCCATTTATTATCTTATTTTTGAGTCGGCACCAGTTCCGAGATGGTGAAGAATAATACTCTTTATTCTTGTCCTTTATATTGATTAAACGCAGATCTTGGGCAAGTTGTCTGCATGATAACATTAACTGAAAACGCTCTCTGAATGTTTTTCTGCGAAGTTCTTTCAATTCAAACCTTTCAATGTCCCTCCATCTGTTAATAAAAATTTTCATTTCTGCAATGGTTTTATTTTTCATCTAACTGGAATTATAACATTCTAATACTATAATGCCACTGAAATTTTATTTTGCAGGGGTGCTTCAGTGGGTCGCCCTAAATAAAAAAGGCAGGCTATAATCGGCCTGCCTTCAAATATACGGAATATTAATGGCGTATTTCAATACGCTTTAAATTTTACTGACCGCTGTCAAGCCACAATCTTACAGGGTAATTGAGTGCTGTATTTGCGCCTACAATGGTGCGTGATGGAGCAATGTTGCCATCTGCAGCGCTTGCATTGTTAAATACAAGTATGGAATTATTATAAACGTTAGCAACATATAGCCTATCGGAAGAAGAGTCAAGCCAGATCCCGTATGTGCCGTTAAAAGTGGTATTCGCTCCGGCGATAGTGCGTGCAGGAGTAATAGCTCCGGTTGCAGTGCTTGCATTATTATATACAACGACGCTATTGTTGGAAAGGTTGCTTACATAGAGGCGGTCTGATAAGGAGTCAAGCCATACATCTGCTGGTTCCAGCAATCCTCCTGAGATAGTGCGGGCAGGAGCTATGTTTCCGGTTGCAGTGCTTGCGCTATCAAACACAAGTATGTTATTTCCCCCCATATTAGCGATATAAAGCCTGTCAGATGCTGAATCAAGCCATAGCGCTGAAGGACAACTTAAAGTAGTAGATCCTCCTGAGATATTGCGTGATGGAGCTATGTTTCCGGTTGCAATGCTTGCATTGTTAAATACAAGTATGTTATTGCCGGCACAGTTAGTCACATAGAGCTTATCAGATGCTGAGTCAAGCCATAATTCACGATTCCAGTCTAGTAAGGTATTTGCTCCTGTGATAGTGCGAGCAGGAGCGATATTCCCGGTTACAGTGCTTGCATTGTTAAATACAAGGAGGGATACGTTGCCCTGGCTGCTAATATACAAGCGGTCAGACGCTGAATCAATCCAGATTCCATTTGGAGCATTCAATGTAGTGGAGCCGCCTACTATAATCCTGTCCTGAAATACATTTCCATTTGCAGCTCCTGCATTGTTATATACTGTGATTGAACTGCCATTAATGTTTGCCACATATAGCCTGGATGGCGCATAAGAGCCTCCGGTCGTGAATGACCAGGTATAAGCTGAAGATAGCGCATTACCTTCCGAATCCTTAACCCCTGTTGTCAGTGTTGCTGTGTAATAAGCAAATGCGCTCAACGACGCAGATGGGGTGAAATAGGCTGTTTTTGAGCCTGGATTGTATGAAACTGTTCCTGCAACCGATGTGCTTCCTGTGGCAAGCGTGAATGTTGATGGAGTAATTGTTGCTGCATTCATTGCCTTTGTAAATGAAGCCCTGATTACGGTATCCAGCGCCACATCCACATCTCCTGGCTCAGGATTCACCCATGTTACTGACGGAAGGGTTGGTCCGGGCGCACCCGGGGTTCCACCGTCTCCCTGGTCTCCCTTTGCGCCAGCAGCGCCAGCCGGCCCTGTTGGTCCCTCACATGATGCAAAAAGCGTTGCTGCAAAAATTAGTACCATAAATTTTTTCATCATATAAACACCTCCTGAATTTTTTAACTTGTTCTGAAAATATCACAAAGAAATTATCTGTCAAGAGATATTTGTTACATTTAATTAGATTTTTTAATTCAATCGCTTTATTTGACTAAAGAGAATATCTGGATCCTGTTATTGTTCCTGTCCGTGATAAACATCTTGCCTTCTCCATTGATGCACAACTGTGTGGGGTAATTGAGAAATCCCTCATCCCATCCGAAGCTCAAAAGACGCGTCTGGAAAGAACCGTCCTGCCCCAGAATTAGTATGCCGCCGCTGTTCTGATCAACTAAATATATGCCCCCGGTATTATCAGTGGTTATACCTGTCGGGAAATTAGCATATTCCTTAAGATTTCCGGTTACAGGGGAGAAACTCTTGGAGTCTTTAGATGCACGGTATACCATTGACCCAACTGTATCCATTAATAAAATACCGCCTTTTGAATCAATTGCCAGATCCGAGAAAAACCCGTAGTTTTTGGGGAATTCTATCTGTTTTTGATATTTGCCCTCTAAGTCAATTATGACTACGCGCTCAGATAATATATCCAGAACATATATATTATCCGCATATCCTATTTTAAAACTCCTTGGCATAAAGGCTTCCGGAGAGGGCATTTCTTTTAGCTCAATAAAACCCAGTAACGCGCCCTCAGGATTCAGGCGCGCTATGCGGCGCTGTTTGCTGTCAATGCCGAATATTTCGCCTCTGGAATTTACCTGCACCCGTATGGGGTAGGACAATTCAGGCAACTTGATTTCCTCCCCGCCCTTGATTGCATTATTTTCAATGATATAGCGCAGTAAACGGTTATTGCCAGTGTCGGCAACAAGGAGCAACTTTTCATTGCATGCAATTCCTTCCGGCAATTTAAGCCCGCTTCCTTTGCTGTCAAAATATATTGATGCGATATATGTGACTTTTACTGGTTCAGCGCCGAAAGATTTCAATGGAGCAAACAGCATGCTGATTACAAAAAAGAGATTTATCAAAAATTTTACCATTTTCTCACCTCTGGTATTCCTTGTGGCACTGCGTGCACATTTGGGAGACTGTTGCAAAATGGAGCATGTTTTTGTATTCAGTCCCGTGCGATCTGTGGCAGCTCAGGCAGTCAACTGTGAGGTTTTTATTTCTTGGGTCAATGAATTTTTCACCGATTGGGTGCGTTACATGCTTCTGCCATTCATGGCAGGTGCCGCATAATTCAATTATACCGGGTTGCTGTATAAGCAGAATATTATTTGAGGAATGAGGATTATGACAGGCGGTGCAGTTCCCCTCTTTTACAGGTTCATGCATTTTAGGCGCTTTTTTCTGTCTTTCAATGGTATCTGCATGGCACTTGCCGCAGACCTCAATCATTGGTTTTTTAAGCAGGGCTTTTTCTATAGAAGCGTGAGGTGTGTGGCACTCCTGACAGCTCTTTTTGCTGCCAGCCGGCCAGTGTATTTTATTTTTGTAAAATATTTCGTTGACCATATTGCTGTGACACCCCTTGCATAAGTCTATTCCCTCTTTTTTGACCTTTAACGGGGCAGGGGAATTGGGTTCCTGGTGGCATTGGTTGCACATCTTATTGATAAAGGGCTTATGCACATTAGTAAATAACAGCGTTGCCTTGTCGGAACCATGCGGGTTATGGCAGCTGGTGCAGTTTGCTTTTGCTACAGGGTAATTTGAGTGCCGTTGCGCAAACTCAGGTTTGCTGGTCTGGTGGCATTTTATGCAGAGAGAGGGTACTGTGTCTTTCAACAGGGCTCCGGATTTTGCGGATGCGTGCGGATTGTGGCAGTTGAGACAACTTTTTGCCACAGGATTATGCTTAAATTTAACTTTTGTAAATGATTCGCCCATCTCTTTGTGACAGCTAAAACAGAGATCGTTTCCTGCTTTTATGAGATTGAACCTGTTATTTGAGCCGTGCGGATCATGACAATTTAAACAATTGCCTTCCACGACAACCTTATGAGTGCTTACCGCCTTTTCTGGTATTACTGATTTGTGGCATTTGTAGCAGATTTCCCTGGTGTTGTCAGCCAGCATCTTTTCGTGGGATGATGTATGAGGATCATGGCAGGCCGAACAATTCCCTGTTTTTACCGGAGTATGAACAAAAGATCTTTTGATTTTCTTTTGAAAATTAACATGGCATTTCAGACATATCTCACCTTTTGCTCCGGGTTTTAGCCTGAGGTTGTTTTGTGAGTAAGCCAGCCCGGCAATAAAAATAATTACCATGAACAAAAATAAAAATCTGTATTTTATTATGTAGTTGTTCTTCATTTCTTTTCAACCATGTGGCAGTTTTCGCACTCTCTTTCAGCAAATGGCGGATGCATGAATTCCTTGAATAATTTTGGATCCTTTGATGTGTGCGGGCTGTGGCATTTTACGCAATTAATGGATTTGGCGTCAATATTAATGTGAGCCTTCTTAAAAGATGCATTCTTGTAATCATGGCATTCCCCGCATAGTGTCTGCACGGATTTAACAAGAAGAGATGCTGGAGCCGAAAAATGAGGCTTATGGCATCTCAGACAATCTCCCCCTGCCGGCGGATGCACCTTCTCCTTCTCTATCTTTGTCTTCAGATCTTTATGGCAGGTCAGACATAGATCGGGACTGTTTGCCAGGAGTAGCCTCCGCAAGATTGCTTTATGCGGGCTGTGGCATTTTGTGCACTCTCCGGAAAGGACAGGGGAATGCTTGCTTTTTGCGGCGGTTATTTCCTTGTTAAAACTTGAATGACATGATAAACAGAGCGTATCCTGTTTTTTAAGGATCATTCCGGAGATATCGCTTCCGTGAGCATCGTGGCATGTAAGGCAGTTCCCATCCTTGAATGGTTTGTGGGTGGCGCTGCCCGCGGTCTCTTTTAGCAATTCACCATGACATTTTGCGCACAACAGCGCGTCTTTTTCTTTGAGAAAATACCTGTTATCCGAGCCGTGAGGATTGTGACATGAATTGCAAAAACCATTAATTACAGGGCTATGGGTAACCGTTTTTATGAACTTTGCCTCGGCATCGGTGTGGCAGGAGTAACAAATTTTGTTGGTTCTATCTTTAAGGATAAAATCTAAATTTGAGCCGTGCGGATCATGGCACGAAACACACATGTTTTCAGAAAAAGGCATATGAACATTTTGGGCTTTCTGAAGATTTTTTAGATCCGTATGGCATTCAAAACACAATTCCCCATCCTTTGCCCGCAAAAGTTTAGGCGTGCTGGCAGCATGGGGCAAATGGCAGGAAATGCATCCTGCGCCGCTTTCAACTGCGCCATGAGGAACCGCTGATTTAACCCCTTTCTCGGTGTGACAACTCAGACAGAGGTTATTCCCCTCCAGCACGAGCAGGCGCGGATTCTCCGAGGTATGTGGATTGTGGCAGAAAAGACAGCTTCCTTCCTGGAACGGAACATGCTCAATGCTGCCGCCAGCTTTCAGGGTTGAGGCATCGTGGCACTGGTAGCAAAGGGCGCTGCCTTCCTGAGTAACGCTGAACGGCTTCTCCGATGTGGGAGCAACATGACATGCATCGCAGATTCCTTCTGCAACAGGATTGTGGGCGATTGTTTTCAGCAGTTTTGGCTGGGATGATGAATGCGGGCTATGGCAGGTTACGCAGGATGATTTTTCAACGGGGTAGTTTCCATGAACCTTTTTAAAGGATGATTTATTGCTGTCATGGCAGGAAATACAAAGTGGGATAGTCGCCTTTATAAGAAGGTTGTTTTCATCGGCGCTATGAGACAGGTGACATGCTATGCAACCGTCTGAAATTAATACCTTGTGCACTGATTTCTTTTCATAGTTTTCTTTTTTATGGCACTTGTAACATAGACTGCTGCCTTCTTCTTTAAGAAGGTGTTTTGCCTGGGATGCGTGCGGATTATGGCAGGTGATGCATTTCCCTGCCTTCAGGGCTGTGTGGACTTTTGCTTTGTCCATGCCGATCTTTTTTTTGTCGTGGCATGTGAGGCAGAGATCGTTGCCTTCTTTTTTCATTATTAGTTTAGGAATTATTCCATGCCTCATGTGGCAGTCTTCGCATCTGTCTTTTTTGAGAATTGGATGGACATTTTTCATGTTCATGTATTTTTCTTCGAACTTCTGGTGGCAATCAAGGCAATCCCTGCTCTTAAACTTTTTCCGTGCCGCTATCGCAGTATCGGTTAAAGCATAGAAAAATATTCCAGAGAGGAAAAAAAATGTTAACAATAGTGAAATCTTATATTTTGCTGTTAACGGCATAATCCCGCACGCCCTTTACCTTCCTATATACATTTACTAATTAAAATCTGTCAAATGAATTTTGATGTCTGAAGCTTCTCTAAGTTTTTTTATCCACTCTTCAAAGATTGTATTCATCTTATCACGTATCACTTTATTTTCTATTGTTTTTTTGACTTCTTCAAATGGCTCTATGACGGGAGGGTACACCTCCTGTATGTAAAGAACATAAACATATTTGTTTTGAGAGTCTTCGTAAAGCCTGAAATCGCCGGATTTTGTTCCGGCTACAGCTTTTTTTAAGTCTTCGGACAAACTTTTGATGGTCAGAACATTATTTTCAAATGTCAGTATCCCCTCGGTATTTCTGTCCACCTGACCATTAGCGTTATCCTTTATCCATTTAAAATCGGTGCCCTTTCTTAGTTTTTCCAATGCATTATCTGCATCTTCTTTTTTTGCAAAGACAATGCTGTTGATCTTTATCATCTCCGATGATGTATAATCGGTGATATTAGTATTGTAGTATTTTTTCAATTCCTCTTCCTTGATCTTTATTTCAGGGACTATTGCTTTTTGTAAAAACGCACCAAAGATAATTGAATCCTCATATTCCCTGACCATGTTCTTGTATTTTTCTGTCTTGTCAATCCCCTTTTTAAATGCTTCTTTTGTTAATACCTGCTTATAAATCATTTCATCCAATATTTCAGTTTTTTTATTGTTGATTTTTTTATTTTTAATAGCAGTATCTACTCCGTGATAAAATTTTTGTTTGATGTTTTCGCTCAAATCTCCGACCGTTACAGGTTTTTCCCCTTCAACTTCAGCAACGACCCTTTTGTCTTTCAACAGGGTTTGAAATCCTGGTTTGGGGGATTCATAGTCCAGGTTTTTAAGCAATTTTTCATTTATTTTCACATATTGTTTTTTTAACTGATTGTTGTAGTTAATCCTTCCCTTGGCTTTTTTATTTGTGAGAACCTCGTCTCTTGCCGATTTTCTCGCCTCGGCGTTTTCCGGGAAACGAACATCCTTTAGTTGAAAAACAACAAAACCGGATTTTATGGGAACAACCTCGCTTACAGAGCCGGTTTTCATTTTTGAAAGAATTTTTATCATCTCCGGCAGTATGTCCTGGTTTTTTATGTAGTTCTCCTGTTCATCGCTTTTCGCTTTATTGTCTTTGATGTATTTTTTTGTTATTTCATCAAAATTTTTGTTGTTTTTTATTTCTCCTTTCATTTTTTTTGCGTCATCTTCTTTTTCAAAGATTACCGATTTTATCTTGTATTCCTTGACGGTTTTTTTATAGATCTTTGCGACCTCCGCTTCATCGGGCTTTATATTTTTTAAATGATCTTCTACCAGAAGCTCCCTGAGAATAACATTTGAATATGTCCCGTTCATTTCTTTTATCTCCGGCAGTTCGTCAATCCCTATCTTATGCGCCTCCTGGACAACAAGTTTTATATTTACGAGACGGTCAAGTATCTTTGAGTAATCTATTTTTGATGCGGACTTTCCCTTGGGCATTTCTGAATGGAAAGATGAAATAGCGCTGTTGAATTCATCTGCGGTTATGGGTTCATTGTTAACCGTGGCGACTATTTCCTTGCCTTTAACTACAGGGAGTTTTTTGTCCGCGCTAAACACTGGTCCAGCCAATAGTAAAAATCCTAAAACAATTTCTATTATCAGCGAAAGTTTCTTCATCTTCCCTCCATTATTTTTACAACACTGTTTGCCATTTTTGACGTCATTGCGTGAGCAGTATTTATTCTTCCTAAATTAAAAAAGAAAACCCCGTCATCGCCCCTATTATCACTGCTTGATATCCAGAATACCCTTTTGCTTTTTCTCTCTATCACGAGAGTATAGAAATTCACCTTTGGTGTTCCCCATGTGCCTTCGTAATCCTGATAGTCCATCACTGTGCCGGTCAGAATCAAATCGGCATCCAATGTATTGGAAAGCAGGTCGGTATCGGCAATGGAAATCCCGCTGCTCATCATAATCCTGAAGTTAAGGAGGCTCTGCCTTGTTATACCTGGTTCAATAATTTCAAAATTTTTCATTTTCATTAATTCTTTGGCAAAATGCAGCATCACTATCTCTCCGGCATTTTTCCTGCTGCTTTTATTTAGAAATGGAATAAGGGCTATGGTATATTCGCTGGATGCATGCAATAATGGTGAACGGTAATATATCCTGGGACGGAATTTCACATTATAGGCATTGGTGTTTTTTAGCCTGCCTGTAATATATCGAGACAGGGAAACCGCAATATTTATAATGGCGTTATCCTGAATCACCAGCGGATTATCTATTAACCCAAGCCCCAGGATACCCGGTGCATCGTCTCCTGTCAGTCCTGTTCCGTCCATCCACAGGATTACCGGTTTATCGCCAGTGGAAACCAGGCGGGAGATCAGAGCGATCTTTGGAGGATATTCTGCATCATAGAATTCCAGTGAAGTGATGAGTACGGCATCAGCCCCCATCTCTTCTTTAAACGATTTGGCTGTTGCGCTGTCTATTCCGCCGGTATATCTGATTCTGTTCTGTTCCATAAACCAGTCAAGAAACTCGTCTTCCAGAATATCCAATCCCAGTATTTTAATTTTGTTTATAAGCATCTGTCTTATTTCTGTTAACGGGGCAGGCTTTCCGCTCAGATTTTCAACGGGTAAGACAGCTATATGGAAGTCAATTACTTCCAAAGAGGTATTGTCCCTGACCGTTTCTTTTACCCCAGCGCACCCTAAAAGGTGAAGGAGACCGATAGTGAAGAGAAAAAATACTTTAAAAAAGTTCATGGATAAGGTCATTTATCGCCTTTTCAGTAATGTCATTCATCGGTTTGCCTCCACCGCCAAAGAGCCTGTCTGTGATTCCGATTCCGCCCCTTGTGGTAGATGCGGACCATACGACCCTTCCGGTTTGTGTCTCTGCCATTTGTATGCTTATTGAAATAACATTAGAAGTTGCTGTGCCTGATCTAACTTCTCCGTATTCCTTAACGGTCCCGGTGATTACAGTATCTGCCTTTGTGATATTGCCGAGTTTTATAATATCTGCTGCCGTGGGAGCAGTTGGATTCTGGATGCCTGCCATGGAAATACTGCGCGCAACCTCGCCCGGGGGCAGTACATAGAGTTCGCTTGCAGCTAACAGCATGGTTATGAATACATCCCGCACTCTTTCTGCCGCCATCTGATTGCTTGAAAGATTTACAAGGGGCATGACAACCACTGTCCTCACTACTCCGAAATCCATGTTGATATCGCGATATACTCTGGTATAACAACTTAATAAGGATGCCATAATTAAAATCAATAGATGTTTTTTTAGATTCATGTTTTGGCTCCGCAGATTTTAATTCTTTGCATGGAATGCATTCTCCTGTATTTTTTGTGAGATAATCTTTTCTATCTTTTTCAGAGTCGGTTCTTCCGGCGGAAACACTCCCTTCTGTGCGGGAGAGATTTTTTCTTCTTTACGATAGACAGCCAAAATATCAAGCATAACATTATCTGCAAAATGTTTTATGAATTCTTCTGGCGTCGGATTTGGAATATCCAATTGACCATAAATAACCATGGCTTCATTATCTACGAAAACAATAGATGCCCGATCGTTGCTGACAGGAACAAATACAGCGGAGATTTCCACTAAAACCTTCGCCCCGAGCTTGTTCATGAGAATAAATCCTGCTTTTTGAATCAACCTTGGCTCCTTATTAAGTTCAGCCATGTATTCATTTTTTAAGAATCTGGCGGGAGCGAACCATGGATATTTATTATTCAGTTCTTCCATCAGAAGTTTTAACTCCGGAGATTTAATTTTGTCACCGAGGAAGATCGCTTGTGCTTTGCTTGCAGCTTTGGCAGCTTCCGTATAGATTTTCCATTTTTTCTCCGCCTTCTGTTTGTTTTTGACATCACTATCCTGACGTAAATAAGGCACAATGCTCTCCCTGTGTTTTAAAATAGCATTTACATTATCCTCCATAAGATGCGCCATGCCAATGGAAAAAGGCGCGGAAAATTCCAGATACAAATTATCATCTGTATTGATTATACCGCTATTGCTGAAGGCTTTAAGTCCCTCTGTTCCCATTACAAAATAACTTAAAAATTCATCGGCCGAACCCATCATAACCCTCTTGAGATCGCCGGATATTTCAGGTTGTGCGATCCGCCTTCCAATCTCTGCTTCGTCAATTAAGATGGGAGAATTGCTTCCGACGAGTTCAGCATCATTGTGGGTTAGCCACATCATTGCGTATTTAAAGTTCTCTGTAAAGGTTTTTGTAACGCTTCGCAGGTCATCCGGGGTAAGTTCGTAAATTGGCAGCCATTGGCAGATTATTCCCCCGGGGTTAAGATGTTCAGATGCTGTTTTAAAATATTCGGCGCTATAAAGATATCCTGCTCCTCTAAACCACGGATGGATTGGATCAGCTGTTATTATATCATACTTGTCTTTTGTGGTCAGAAGAAAATTCCGTCCGTCATTAAAAATTATTTTCAGTTTTGAATTGTCAAGAACATGGCGATTATACTCTCCGAATGTCCTTGCCACGCCTAACACCTTTGGTTCTATTTCAACAAGCGTAAGTTTTTCCACATTTGGATATACAGAGGTTGCTCCCAGCGTCATGCCGCTTCCGAGGCCAACGACCAGTACTTTTTTGGGGTCTTTGTGAAGCAGCATGGGCAGGTGCCCCAGTGTGTACTGGCATTGCTGACCTTCCAGTCTGGATGACGCTTCAGTTCTGCCATTGGTAAGGAATGCCTGGTCGCCGCCTTTTACCCTGATTGAGCTTACAATTGCTTCAACGCCCTCTGCATAATATAAAACATCGGTGTTGTTCAGGGCTTCCTTAATCATTTCGGGTGTGCGGAAAGCCTCTGGCTGATTGTTACGATAAATAGCAAAGTATTTTGTATCCCACATTCTTAAATGGGCGCGGTCTATTGTGAAGAAAAACAGCATAAGCGCTGTAATTCCTGAGATTGCCCAGTTTAATGCCATCTTGTTTTTTGTGCTGGAGATAACCAGTAATCCCAATCCTAAATTGATAATTATCAGTATCTGGAGTGACCTTTCAATGCCCAGGATATATATGAGGGCAAATCCGCTGACCGCAGCGCCGAGGATAGCTCCAATTGTATTATATGCCAGCACCTCGCCAACAGCGCGTCCGACAGTTCTTTTATATTCGGCATGAATTTTCCCAGCCAATGGGAATGCCAATCCCATGAAAAAGGCAGGCACGACCATATACAGAAAAGCAAGCATGAAACTGGAGATGACCCTTACCCGGAAAATACCCAGCCCGGTTGTATGAAGATAATTTTGTATGCGTATAGCGTTTAACGGTAGATCTCGGATATATAGGGTTACAAGAAATGCGGTAATTCCGATGATAACCTGGACTACGCCGAACCAGAAAACTGAGGTTGTTGTTCCCTTGTTTTTTGTATTAAGAGCAACCGGCATTAATCCGTATGCAGCGCTGCCAAGGGCAATTCCAGTGAGAAAAGCTACAAGCATAATAGTAAAACCAATAACGCTTCCTCCGACAACAATTGCAAGCATCCGTGTCCAGAGCACTTCATAACCGAGGGCGCAGAATCCGCTGATCCCTATGCCCCAGAGAACCAACTTCATCTGAAACGGGTTTTTACCTCCCAGCCGGTAGCCAGGGGATGTATTTGCATGGGATTGCGCTGTTTCTTCTGTTGGTATTCTCTCATCTGCAGGTGCGGTTGTTGTTTTGTTTTGCAGCAGAAGACTTACGATACCTATAAGTAAATTAATCAGGATCGCTATTTTCATGTTTACGCTGACAGTATAAAAGAGCGGCAGGAAAAAGCCGGCAGCTATTGCTCCAAACACTGCGCCCAGCGTATTAATGCCGTATAGGAAAGATAGGTGATTTCTGAGATTTTCCGGTGAATGGGAAACAAATCTGGATAATGCCGGAAGGGTGCCTCCCATAAGGATTGCGGGAATTATAAGCGCGATTACTGAAAATAGTACCCGTATGAATGAAAGGTAAAGGATGCTGTTATCTTTGTTCTTGGCAAGGGCGATGTAAATAAAGGGATAACACTTGATCAACGCCATAAATATTACAGCAAATATGGCTACGCCTATTTCAAGCAGTCCATATACCATTAATGGTTTTTTCTTATTATCAATAATCCTGCCTGTGGCGTAACCCCCGATAGCAAGCCCTGCCATAAAAATTGATAACACAGTGGTAACCGCAAGATGGGAACCGCCGAAAACAAGGCTCAGCGAGCGAACCCATAGTACCTGATACATTAAGGCAGCCGCGCCTGACAGAAAGAACATTGTGTAAATTGGCAATAAAATTGAAGGTTGCATAGGTTTCTCTTTGTATTAATTTATTTTAATTGCTCTTTGAAAATTTGCAAACTTAACCGCTTGTTTTTTATCCATTCCAGTATCAGAAAGACACCCGTAAATTTGCATTTAAACCCTTAGTCCCGTTTGTATAGGATACGGATTCGCTTTCTGTGTGGATATAGGAAAGATCCAAGATGGAATGCGCAGTCATATTCCATCTTAGACTTGGAGTTATTGCGCGCTCCATCGCCTTATCGCTGGATCTTAAGTTCTCGCTGTATGAGATGTTAACCAAGAGGGCGCCGTCGCGCAAAGGAGACCAATTGGCGCCGTAACTTTGGGTAGTGGAAGTTTTCTGCCCCTTTTCTACCAGTATTGCCAATGAAGTAAAAAGATATACAGCTCTGAGCGGGTTATACGCCATGGTAACTTCGCTTCTTTTGGTAAAGGTATAGGTTTTCCCCAGCGCTCCGCCTGATTGCTTTGTCGCTGTATCAGAGTAGTTAAGGTTTATAGTCATGGATTTGTGAGGCACAAGGGTAGTTCCAGAATTGATAATAACGGATTTTGTGTCTTCGCCAGGGTTTGAGCTTGCAGAACTAATTCCCCCGGACAAAGCAGTGCTTATTCCCTTATATAGTTCCGCAAAGTTGTTGAGAAAGAAGGAATGAAAGACGCTGAATGTTCCAGGACTATTTGAATAGCGGCCGCTGAAAACAAGGTTATGGATCAGGGCATTGACTGGTTGCACTGTCATCATGGTGCTGTATGTGTATGCAATTGTGTTCCCCACGGTTTCCTTGTTAATATCTAAAGCAGTCATTGCATTAATAGAATAGACCCTGCTGAACTTATGCGACAGGGAAAGAGCATTGGATATTGCGTATCTTAGCAGAGATGATGGCTCTGATAAGGAAAACAGGAAAAATAAGTTATGGTAAAGGGATGGCGTATCCAAAAGCCTGGTTCTGACATTGAGGTTGTATATATGTGCGCTTCTGGAAACACTCCCCCTTACTTCGTCAGCGGGTTTTCTTAAGAAAGCCTGGAGTTCTGTTATGTAAATGTATGGATAGTCCGTCGCCCCTGGCACTGTGATGGCAATCGGACTGACTACAATCTTGATGTATCTGGTTTTTACATTTGGAAAATCTATTTCAACGCGGTTCTCAAAGGTCCCGAATGGAGCATTTTCAATTGTCTGATAGAGGACCCAGTTTACATTATCGCTGCTTGTGTACACGTTCCATCTGAAAGAAACTGCGATATCTCCGGGAATCTCCCTGTCAATCCATACGAGTATTGTATTTATCTCGGTTTCGTTAAAGAAATCAAGTCCAAGGTTTCTCTGCCTGACATCGCTGCCAGGCGGCAGCAGTCCTATATTTATTCCGCTGCCTATGGCGAGGTCGCCATCTATAAGACCCTGGTTGCTATCCAGACTGCCGTCCAAAGGGGTATCGTCTATCGCAGACAGCCCTGCCAAGGGGAATGCCTGAAACAGTGTCTCGCCCGTGCCTTTTCTGGATGTTTTTGTTTTTTGATACGCAATATTGTAATTTGTTGCCAGAGAAACTTTTTTTTTAAAGTATTGATTGGAATAAGTTATATTTCCAATGTGGTTAATGTCCTGAATTTCAAGATCTTTCAGGTTATCTTTTAAATCGCTGTAGGTTGTCTGGTATCTCAGATCCAGTTGTTTAATCAAATATCTTGACCCGATCAATACATGGTCATTCACCTGGTCCTGGATAGAATGTTCTTTATCAAAAATATTTGATCTGCTGAACTGTATGTTTAAAGTTGGCAGTCCTTCCGGTTTTAATCCCAATATTGAGGTGTAACTGTCCCTAATGCGGGGAATGGCCGGCGCCCCGGCATTTTTCTGGGTTTCCTCCCTTCTGTTGTAACTGATTCCGGCATTATACGACTGAGTGCTCAGCCTCAGGTCAACGAATGGGCTGATTTTAGTAAGGGTTGATTCTGTTTCGTTGCCATCTATTTTGAATTCTGTCCTGGTTTGCTCAAATATGCCCCCGCCCATTAGTGTAAGATTTGGGTAGATTTTTCTGTTCAGGGAAAGGTTGTATCTTTGCAGGAAATTTTCCGTTTTCGTCCGCGCAAGAACGCCATCCGCATCTTCTGATTCTGAATTAAGGTTGCTGTAGTTGAATTCTAAAAAACCGTTTATTCCATCAGCCATTGCCGCACGCTGCAATCCTGCAATGTTGAACAGTAACAGAAAAAAGAGAAAAAGGATTTTTTTGATAAATATTACCTCTCGCCCATTACAGTTACCCAGTAAGGGTTTTCACCTGCGTCTGTTTCATGAACAATTTTTTTATTTATCAGATTGACAATTAAAAAAGAATTTTTTTGATTGAGGATCAAATGCAGGTTGTTTTCTTCTCCATCTATTGTCATGTAATCTACTCCTGCGCCGGAATAGATGGAATAGACAGGGATAAAAGAAAAGGGGTCATAAACCTTGATATACTTATCCTCCATACTGCCTATGTATATCATGTCTGTATTAGTATCAACCTTTATAGAGCTTACCTCAGAGCCAACAAAGATCTTTTTGACAACTGTAAAAGTAAAAGGGTCAATAACTGTAAAATATGGCGCCCATTTATGGAACACATAAAGCTTGTTTCCCTTTGCGTTAAACTCCCCCCTTAGGGGTCTGGGATCAGAATTGACTTTCGCAACAACAGCCCTGGCTGCGATATCTATGACGGATATGTTGTCTGAAAACGTATTAAATACATAAGCCCTGATTCCTGAAGGATCAATCACGACTGAATTTGGGCTGTCGCCTGCGTCTATCCTGGCTAACTCAATGAAAGAGACCGGATCTATTATACTTAAAGTATCAGAGCCTGTATTCGCGGACAAAAGGATTTTTTGATTCGGTGTGAGCGCCAGTTCCTGTGGAGCATCGCCTGGAAAAAGTTTTATCCTGGTTATTATTTCTCCCGCTGTTATATCAATGACATCTATTGCGTCTTCCTCTGAAAGGGCGACATACGCCCTCATTTGTCGCCTGTCAATGACCATGCCCATAGGTCCTCTCCCTGTTTCAATAACCGACTTAACCTCGCCGGATTTTTTGTCAAATACCGTAATATTGTTGGAGCGGTAGTTTGTCACAAAACCTGTAAGCCCGGTAACAGGCTTCTCCGGTATAAATGCAGAGAATGACGGCGTAAAAGTAACCCCGTCCGGAAGGGAGTTATTGTATTTGAACAACAGGGAAATAAGGGTTGCTTTTTTTTCATTCACATTAAAATTAAACTCTATTTTCTGCGGTGCGTCCTGTATTAGTAAATCTGCCATTTTCTTATCCTCCACTTTTAGGAATGCTTTTATGACCCTGAATGTTAAGCCAATGTAATCACCGGGCGGGAGCCAACCAGTGGAAATAAGCCTTTGTCTTCTGGTGTTATTGTCCGAGAATTCAGATAGTAGTACAGAAATAGGGTATTCTGTTTCATCGCTTTTTATGGCACGAATATCTTCTATGCTGAAATTAATCTTTGCTGCCTCCTGTGGCAAAGGCTGAAGATACACGAAAATTTCACCATCTTTCTCAAGAGATGGTTTTAATTGCTGATCCTTGAACTGGCAATTTGAAAAAAGAGAAAGAGAGAGAAAGAACATAACCAAAAAATCCCGCCTGACAAAAATAAGATTCATGTTTTCCTCTAAGTGTTTTTAAAATAGTAAAGCAATTTTCTTAAAAGTTCAAATAAAAAAGGCTGATGTTTTTCAGCCCGTTTTAAAAAATGCCAGGTTAAGCGTGTATTAATCTTTTGCGTGGCACTTGTTGCAGAGAACCCTCTGATATGCCGCGAATTTGGTTGCCGGACGATCATAAAGAGCCTTCTGGAACTCAGTTGTTGCGCGGCCCATTGCCTGCGCAGGGTTTGCTGTTGGGTCGGGATATATCGGGGCGCCTAAA
>DATBWZ010000053.1:0-5405 GCA_036514535.1 bacterium | reverse complement strand
CAGCATCCTGTGCCGCCACTTTTCAGTCTCCTCAAAGGTCTTAAACCTGAAAACACCTCATTTCACCAGACATTTTAGATCCCGTTTTATTCTTGTATATTTAAAACTATTTGTCAATTTTTATCTTTTCCTACACCAATGCCCTCTTTTGATAATCCAATACTCTCGCCAGAGTGAGGGGGGTTAGGAAACAGGTTTATATCCTGGCATGCAATCCCCTCCGTAGCATATTGACAGAAAGTTTGAGATAAAAAGCAGGCAAATTATACAATTTTTCATCCCGCTTACCCGATAAATATCCCAGGGGTGCGCAGATGCTTGCAAAGATCATATCCGCAGCTGTTCTTGGAATAGATGCTTACCGCGTTGATGTGGAGGTGGACCTCTCCGTGGGACTGCCATTCTTTCAGACCGTGGGACTTCCTGACGGAGCCGTGAGGGAGAGCAAGGACAGGGTCAAGTCGGCAATAAAAAATTCCGGATACGATCTTCCGATGAACAGGCGGATCACGGTGAACCTTGCGCCGGCAGACATTAAAAAAGAGGGCGCGGCCTTTGACCTTGCCATCGCAACAGGAATCCTGGCTGCACAGGGACAGGTGGATTCAGAGCGCTTGAATGACTATCTCCTTCTCGGAGAACTTTCGCTGGACGGAAGGATTAAACCGGTCAAAGGGGCGCTCTCCGTTGCCGTTGCCGCAAGGGATTACGGGCTAAAGGGAATTCTGCTCCCTCAGGAGAATTCAAATGAGGCCGCCGTTGTAAACGGTATGGCGGTTTTGCCCGTATCCAGCCTGCCTGAGGTAGTGGAGTTTCTAAATAGCGCAAGGTCCATAACTCCCGGAAGCATAAACATAGAGAATATATTTTCATCAAACATAAACTACAGCGTTGATTTCAGCGATGTGAAGGGGCAGGAGCATGTAAAAAGGGCGATTGAGGTTGCTGTTGCTGGATTGCACAATATTGCAATGATTGGTCCGCCCGGCACCGGCAAGACCATGCTTGCAATGCGCATTCCAACGATTATGCCGGGGATGGACTTTGAGGAAGCGCTGGAGACGACAAAGGTGTACAGCGTAGCGGGATTGCTTTCAGCAGATTCAACCCTCATCACAATCAGGCCCTTTCGCGCACCCCACCACACCATATCCGATGCGGGGCTTATTGGCGGAGGAGCGCGCCCAAAACCTGGCGAGGTAAGCCTTGCGCACAACGGAGTTCTCTTCCTGGACGAACTTCCTGAATTCAAAAAAAATGTCCTTGAGGCGCTGCGACAGCCAATGGAAAACGGCTATGTTACCATTTCAAGGGCAGCCGTCAGCCTCACTTATCCTGCGCGCTTCATGCTGGTGGCTGCAATGAATCCATGTCCCTGCGGGCACTTCGGCGACCCCATGAAGGAATGCGCATGCTCTGTAAACGATGTAATGAGGTACAGGGCGAAGATGTCAGGCCCTCTGCTTGACAGGATTGATATCGTTGTGGAAGTTCCGCCGGTTAAATACAGGGATCTCAGCAATAATTCTACAGGAGAAACATCAGCGGAGATCCAGCGAAGGGTTATATTTGCAAGAAACGCCCAACTAAAAAGGTTCGGGGAAAAGAAGATTCATGCGAATTCTCAGATGAGTCCGAGGGATATAATGAGATTGTGCAGTATTGACCCTGAATCGTCCAAACTGCTTGAACTCGCCATAGACAGACTCGGCCTGTCCGCCAGGGCATACCACCGGATACTTAAAGTAGCAAGGACTATTGCCGACCTTGAGGGATCAGAAAATATCAGGGTGCAACATATTTCAGAGGCAATACAGTACAGGGCGCTGGACAGATTGATAGAGAGGGTATCATAATGCCAGAAGCATGGTTATCGTCCATCCCCTGGACAATCTTAATCCGCCGATTTCTTTATTGAGAAATAAGATGAACCGCGACAAAAATTTAATTCCCCGCTTTGATTCTTACCCTCAGTTTTGTCCCGCCAATTTTTATAATATCCCCGTTCTTGAGCTTTGAGGAGAATATCCTTGCGCCATTGAGATATGTTCCGTTTGTGCTTGCGAGGTCCCGCAGATAAATGCTATCACTTGACCAAATCTCAACAGCCATATGCTTCTTTGAAACATTATGATCGTCAATCCGTATATCGCCGTCACTTCGCCCCACAACAACATTTGTCTTTTTTACAGAGAACGCCTTCCCTGTCTTTTCACCCTCCAGGATCTCAAGTTCCACTGAAAGCCCTTCAGGTATTGTACGGCTAATGCCCCTTTTCCTGCCCGCCACAATTGTCTGTGAATCCACGGCAGTGCCATCGTTCTGTTTTTTCAAAGACATTGTTTTCTTGCACTTTGGGCATTTGACCTTGTCTGTCTTCCTTTTTTCCGGAAGACGCAGAACAGCATTACAATAAGGACAACGCACAATCATAAACTGCCTAAAAATCACTTCTTCTTGAGAAAACTTCCGAAAAACCCATCTCCCTTCTCCTGCAGCCGTTTTCTTGACTCCTGGGTCTTGGTAAAGAATATCCTGTCTGTAGGCGTAACATCACGGGTTGTCTCTTCCTCCTCCTTTTTCCGACCCTGACGGGACAATTCCACGCTCTTCCTTGGAAGCCTCTGGCTCAGTTCATAAAATCCCGCAGGCATGTACTTTTTGAAGAGTTTCTCAAGTCCGGCGCCATTCACAAGATCCACCGGCTTTCCCTCAATAAAATCCCATGCCTCCTTTGTAAAATCGGTATTGGTAATCACAATTGATTTTGTAAGTTTCTTATCCTGAACCAGCCTGAGTGCCTCGCGGATGGTTGAAACGCTCACTTTCATTTTGTCGGGTCTGAGCAATATTCTGAAAAGATAATTGCCCTTCAGCACCGGATCCTGGCGGATTGCATAAATAAAGATATCCCCTCCGGAATCATTAACACTATCTATATCCAGATTCATCTTCATCAGCAGGTTTTGAAAAATATCCGCGATTGACTTTATCTGGATGTCCCTCTTGCTTTCTATCTGTTCAGAAACAAGCATCGCAACGAATTCCGCAAGGGATTTAAACCGCTCTGAAGGTTCTTTGGAAAGCGCTCTCATTATAGCGTAGTCCACATTTCGCGGAATGTCCCTGTTTATACTGGATGGCGGTTCCGGATTGTCATTCAAGATCCGCTGGACAATCCCTGAAATATTCCCTGCTTCAAAGGGCTTTCTGCCGGTAATTATGTAGTACAAAAGCACTCCGGTGGAAAAAACATCGGTCCTTCCATCAAGCGGCCCGCCCGCAATCTGTTCAGGCGACATATAACTTGGCGAACCAAGGACCTGATAGGGCTGTGTAAGATCGGAATCAACAAGTTTCGCTATTCCAAAATCAACGACCTTGACATTATCTTCTTTGTCTATGAGTATATTTGACGGCTTTATATCCCGGTGGATTATCCCTTTTGAGTGAGCATAATCAAGGGCGGAGGCAATCTGTTCTGCATATCTCAATGCCTTGTCCATCTGTATGGCGCTATTTTGCTTTCTCATCTCATCAAGGTTTGTGCCATTCACATATTCCATTACAATGTAAGGGGACCCGCGGTATTCCCTTGCATCGTGAATCGCGACAATGTTGGGGTGCTTTAATCTTCCCACAACCTGCGCCTCTCTTGTAAACCTTTTCCTGTATTCTTCCTGTTTGCCTGGATCCATGCCCGGATAGAACTGCACCACCTTGATTGCCACCTCCCTGTCCACAGCAGGGTCCTGAGCGCGGAAGACAACTCCCATTGCGCCCTCCGCAATTATGTTAAGGATTCGGTATCTGTCAATCTGTTCAGGATGGAGCATTGATTAGAGTATATAAAAGGGTTAAAGGGTTGTCAATTTTAAAAAAATAAAAAGGGCAGACACAAAGTCTGCCCTTTTAGATTGCTTTTGCGGAAACCTAAGGTTACGGCTGAGTTATCTCTCCGGTTTCCAGATCAAGGGTTCCGCTGATTGCTCCCGTGCACTTAGCCTTGCCATCGCATGTTGCTGCACCGTCAAAGGTTATTGTTACTGTCTGATCCCCTGAGGAAATAATCAGGGTTCCGGACACAGGCTCTGATGCGCATGTATTCGCATCAAATATAATACTCTTTGCTTCAACATCTACCTTGCCGTCTTTTGTTGTTCCGAACTGGGCTATACCATTGATAGTCATTATACCGGTGCTTGTAAGAACGACCGTCCCATTAAGATAGAGATAGCCAATGTTGTCAGGCTCCTGCCAGTCCGCGCCGGAAAAGTCTATTTCGGCCTTAACAGTCGTGTTGCCTGAATTGTCTGAGGTAATATATATTGTCGCCGTGCCCTTGAAGAATCCTTCACCCTGAGTCAGGTCGGCAGAAGCAGAAATTTTAGCCGAAGTGTCTGTACCTGAACCGCTGAGCTTAAATTCTCCATTTATTGCCGGCGCATCAGCATCGTCCTTACAATCATTAAATGTAATTGTCACACTCCCGGAATCCTGATTGTCAACAACATTGATACTAACTGTACCGCTTACATAACATTCGCATGTCGTGTTGTTCTGATCCTGCGACATACAATCTCCCGGCGCTGCTTTTCCAAGTCCCAGAGCCTTCAGTCCAGGAATCTTCGTTGCCTTCATCATGGACATGCCGCTACGATCCATTCCCATCATTCCTACATCAGCCATGCCCATAGCGCCGTCAAATATATTGCCTACTGCCGTCGGATCGCTTATATCCGCGGACTGGAGTTTTGCCAGTTCGCTCTTAGCGCTGGATCCGCCGCCGCCTCCACCCCCACAGCCTGCCTGAAAAAAGAACAGCGCTGCAGCTGCAAAAAATGCTCCTAAAATTACTCCTGTTGTCTTTTTCATACTCTCCTCCTTTTTTATTTTTGCTTCTATTTTAAACATATTCCATGTTTCCCGTCTGTGATAATAATCACACTGTAATTTTATGGCTCAACCGTGACAGGTTCAAGCCAATTTCTGACCCTTACTGTAACTATTGAGCCTGCCAGCGCCCCTGCCGGATTCAAAGACTTCTCTCTTGTAATTTGGATATAATCTGGAACCCCTTCAGTAAACCCACCCTTTGGTATTTCAAATTTACCCGTATCCTCCTGCAATGTTTCATAATGATTTGTCTCTATCAAAACGCTATCAGCATAACCTGCTGGATCCCAGTACACAGTTACAGGTTCGGATGCCTTCACGCTGTTTGGGGTCTGTCCGGGGTTCCCGATTGTAATAGTGTGGTTCTCCGGACCTGTAACCGTAACCCCTGCAACAGAATCATTTCCTCTCAGAATATCAAGGGTGTAGATTCTGTCATATCCGATAATTTCGTCTGCCTTGTAAACGCCATTTTTGTAATGGGGAATAGTTGATGTGCTTTTGGAAGT
>DATBWZ010000052.1:0-3433 GCA_036514535.1 bacterium | reverse complement strand
CCGCCGCATATAACAATATCGGCATAGTCTCTGATTATTGCCTCATATCCTGCGCAAACCGCTACAAGCCCGGAATTGCACCCCGAAGAAACCGTAAGGTTATACCCCTTCAGTCCTAATTTTTTTGCGATTGATCCTACTCCGGCATTATTGTTTCCTAATCCTATATAAAGGGGATTAATGCTTTCGTAGTCCTGTTTGTTAAAGACAGAAAAATACAGGTCAAAGATATCCATTGATCCTAAAGCTGTACCCACAACCACGCCTGATCTTAATGCATCATGCTTTGAATCAAGTTCGGCATCCTTCCATGCAAGCATGGATGCCGCGGTGACAAACTGGGTGCTTCTTGACATCATCCATGTCTCTTCATCTTCAAAAAACAAGCTGGAATTAAAATCAACTTCTGATGCCAACTGACATGGATAGATTGAGGTATCAAAACGGGTAATTTTTCTTATGCCGTTTTTCTGGTTAATCAGTCCATCCCAGAAGTTATTTACTCCAAAACCAATAGATGATATAACTCCGATTCCTGTGATGACCGCCTTATCCATGTATCCCTCCTTCTTTTTACATTATACCCCCAAACAATACGATTATACGAAAAAGTATAAAATTATACTGTAAATAATTTTTATAGTTGCCTCTTCTTTATAAGTGCGAATATTTTAGTAAATACATTATGTTTTGTAAAGTGAAATTATAAATCAAACTGAAAGTTCTTTAATTTCATCGGGAATTAGACGTCTGAATTCGCCTGGCTGCAACTTTCCGAGTTTAATGCTCCCAATAGCAATCCTTTTTACCTTTTCCGGCATGATGCCTGCCTTGAGAAAGAGATAAAAGAGTTTTTTCTCTACACCACAGCGGATTTTTACCTCAATCCATGAATCAGCAAGATTTCTGACAGAGAGTATATCCTTGCCGATCTTATCCAACTGCTTATCTTCTGATGGTTTCTTGAGTTTAATAGTATATATTCTGGTACTGCCGAATCTTGGATGGGTAAGCCTGTTGGCCAGCTCTCCGTCATTTGTAAGAATAACAAGTCCTGTCATATTGAAATCCAGCCGTCCCGCAATTTTTAGCCCCCGGCAATCTTTTGGCAAAAAATCCATGATAACCGGCCGTCCTTCGGGGTCAGAGGAAGTACAAAGACATTTTCTCGGTTTGTAAAAAGCTATAACGATTTTGTCTTTCCGGATTATTACCTTTCTGCCGTCTATCTTTATGATATCTTTGCCCGGATCTATCTGTGTCCCGAGTTCGCTGACTATTTTACCATTAACGGATACCTTTCCGTGAGTTATTAATCTTTCTGCTTCCCTCCTGGAATACATGCCCGAACGGGCAATTGCTTTTTGTAATCTTTCAAGCATAATCATAAATCCGCAACAGCAATATGGGGCGCTTTTGGTATGAACGTCATCTTTGCTGACAGTTCATAAAATTTTTTTAAAGACTCCATGTGCAGCGGGGTCAAATCATAATTGAGCGTCTGCCAGTACAGTAATATATCCTCCTGGCTCATCCATTTGTTCTGCGGGACATTTTCAAGATAACTTTCCTTGTTCTGAACAAATTTCCTTTTTGCGGCCAGCAGTACCTGATGTAATTGTTTAAATCCTCCTTTATTTCCATAGAACGAATTCCGTCTCATGATCCATAGGGCGAAGACAAAAGGCAGTCCGGTTAATTCATGCCAGATATTTCCCAGATCATAAACAAATTCGGCTTTTATTTTCCTGTTGTACATTAAAGCATCGTCTCCGATGGCAAGCACTGCATCAGCATTAGTATATGCGGTATAAGGATCAGAAGAAGAGGGGAAATAATCCGGTTTATGGCCCATGAATATTTCCAGCAATATCCTCAACAGTGCCACAGATGTAGCAGAGGCAGTGGTTATAGCTATTCTTTTGGAGCTTATCTCCGACAATGCCACTTTTGAGAAGAGGAGCACGCTCTTTACATGTTTGATTGAACTTATGGAAATGTCCGGCAATACAAGATATTGCCTTGGCCTCATAGCAAATTCAATGGAAGATGATGGGCTGATGTCAATCTCACCGTTTCTCAGCATATGATTCAGCTGGGCTGGATGTCCGTTAAAGAATCTCAAATTTCCGGAACCGGCTTCCAGTTCAAGAAAAAAGATGATGGTATTGAGATAGTTAAGTTTTCCAACGTTTATTATGTTCCCCATATGGCTTAATGAAGATGCTACTGGAATTCAATGAGTGTGATATCTTCGGCTTTGATAATTATATTTCCGTAACCGGTCCTGCCGTAAAAAGGCAGACTTTTTTTAACCTTGATTTTCGTTTCCGTCTGATCCTTCATTTTTATCACCGCAAAAATGTCATTCTCCACGCGATTGAATTCAATTATCTTGATTTTTTCAAAACTCACAGCTATATCTGCCTTTCCAAACGCGCCATTTAGATAAATCTCCCCGTTACAACTAAAACCTGTAAGCGATATTTTATTATCCTCGGAATCCACTATCATTACCGAAAAATCTTTTTTGGGTATTGGAATCTCAATAGGGTTCCTGCTGCTTAATTGAGGTTGGACATTCAGCGCTATTACAAACAGGATTGCAGAGAAGGAAATCATTATTTTTTGATTTTACTATAACAATGTAATTAATGTCAAGTATTAGCCCTGTCTGCTGGTAAAAGCAAATTCATATGTTGACTTTTTAATAAAATAAATTATAATAAAAAACCGGAGGTAAAATATGAAAGGAATTTTTGCTATTGGAGCTTTTTTTATATTTGTCCTTGCCGGCGCAGCATTCCCTGCTGATGTTCCGGACGAGGCAAAGATTTGCGCTGCATGCCACACCTTTGAAAAGGGGGGTCCGACAAAAGTGGGGCCCAATCTTTTCGGCATCGTCGGCAGAGATGCTTCCATTGCCGGCGGTGGCTGGAAATGGACAACCGAAAATCTTGATAAATTGCTCAATAGCCCCCAAAGTGCGGTGAAGGAACTCAGCAAAAAAAGCGATGCAACGACGAAAATGGTAACAAGTGTTTCCGATAAGGAGAAGCGCAAAAAAATTATTGATTTTCTGAAGACGCTGAAATAGATTTTAAATTTTTAATATCAGCATGCCTATAATAACTACGATTCCTGAAGTGATATACATTGTTTCGTAGCTGTAAGAGTTCGCCAGAAAGCCGTAGATAAAGGAGCTCATCGTTACCCCAATATTGAACGCCCCGCTGTAAAATGCCATTGCCTTTCCCTTTTCTTTCTTTGCATTGTCCACTACAATAGCGCCCATTGCCGGATATATTAAGCCGTGCGCAACTCCGAAAGCGACAGCAATGGATGCGATTGTAAGTATATTTCGGACAAAAATAAGGGCAATTATGCTTAATCCGTAAAATAACATTGACGGGAGAACGATTCTGCCCCGGTC
>DATBWZ010000051.1:0-9618 GCA_036514535.1 bacterium | reverse complement strand
CGAGGCGCTTGCCCTTCCTACGGCGGAAGCTGTTAGGCTTGCTTTGAGGACCCAGCAGATTATCGCGGAAGAATCTGGTGTGGCGAATACGGTTGACCCGGTAGGCGGCGCTTATGCCATTGAGGCATTGACGAACAGGATTGAGGATGAATCCAGGCGCGAACTGGAAAAGGTTGAAAATATGGGCGGAGCGGCAAAGGCGATAGAGAAGGGGTATATCCAGCAGTCAATTGCCGATTCTGCGTATAAATATCAGCAGGCTGTTGAAAGAGGGGAAAGAAGTGTTGTCGGTCTTAACGCCTATAAGATGGATGAAGAGATAACATTTGAATTGTTAAAGGTAAATCCTGAGATTGAACAAAAACAGATTGCACGGCTGAAGAAATTGAAGGCAACAAGGAATAATTCAGAATTAAAATCCTCCCTGAACAGGATCCGGAAGACAGCCGAGAGCAGTAAAAATCTTATGCCATCTATTCTTGATGCAGTCGGTGCAAGGGCAACAGTAGGCGAGATCTCGGATGTCCTGCGGATTGTATTTGGAACATACAAAGGATAATCAATATTTGCCCAACAACATAGGAATATTTTATTATTTAGAAAAATCAATCAGGTGTAAGTTCAGTATCTTAACCCAGCAGCCCGATCCTTGGCGGCATCCATCCTCCAAAGGCTTTTTCCAGTTCCATTGCTAACGCAATTGTAACATGATCATTGCCATGAATCCCAACGATCTGCACTCCGAGGGGTATGCCCTGTTTGTTTAAACCCAGAGACGCCTGTGTTACGGGTAGTTCAACAACATTGAATATTGCTGTATAAACCCAGTGAAATGGCATAAGAAGCGGCTTTCTGTGGAATGGTGCAGTTTTTGGATAGGATGGGTAAAGCATTGCTCCCTTTGGACCAATAAGGCTCACGAGTTCCTCTCTCAGCTGATTTCCCATCTCCACAAACTTTTTTGTTCTTCCAGGGCTTATTTTCGGCAACTTTTCAATTATTGCCAGTGTAATAGAGGGGAAGATGTGGGAGGATTGATTGACCATAAGTTTTATGAGTTCCCAAAATATATTTATCGGTTTTCCGCCGCCGAGCATGGAACTGAAGGATTTCCCTCCTGCGGCGCTCAGCATTGATATCCAGATATCAAGCGATTTGCTGAGGTTTTCAATCTTTGTTTTTTTTATCTTTGCTCCCCGGCTTGCAAGGTATTCAACCGCTTTCTGTTGAGCATTGCGAAGGTCTGCATCCACCTTGATCCATCCGTTATCCTCAACATCAATTATCGTAAGTTCTTCTATCCTAACGCTTAAAGGGTCGCCGAAGGCGAATTCCCTGCAACCGCGGTCCTCGCCATCCGGTCCTGCGAGAATCCTGAGCAATGGCATCAGATCGCCGGCTTTTCTTGCAAGCGGGCCGGTTGTCATATAGCGCAATGCCTCGTTTTCTGCGATTGGGAATTGTCCGGTATTTGGGACTGTTCCGCCGGTGGGCTTATGCCCGAAGATTCCATTGAAGAAGGCAGGCATTCTGATTGAGCCTCCGATATCCGAACCGAGTCCGAAGGGAGAGCCTCCAGCTGAAATGATTGCTCCCTCGCCTCCGGAACTGCCGCCTACGATCCTCGCCGGATTATAAGGATTTCTTGTTCTGCCGTAAACCCTGTTGTAAGTCTCCATCCACATGCATAGTTCTGGAACATTTGTAACCCCCAGTGGTATTGCGCCAGCCCTCTTCAGGCGCATAACCGCGGTGGCGTCATATTGAGAGATTATATTTTTTCTCATGACCAAGCCCGATGTATTCGGCATTCCGGTAAGCGAGAAACATTCCTTTATTGTGCAGGGGACACCGTGAAAAGGCGGCAGTTCTTCGGGAGGGATAGTTCTGGTTTTTTCATCCGCTTGCCTTGCCTCAATCCTTGACTGGTCAAACCGGTCTCTTACAACGGCATTGAGAACAGGATTTACCTTTTGAATTTGTGCTATGTGAGCGTCCACAACCTCTGCGGAAGAAATCTCCCTCTTGCGAATCAACTCTGCCAGACGGGAACCGGATAGAATCAGTAATTCTTTCACGATCTGTAAATTATCGTATTAACTGGGGGAAAAATCAACATGTTTGCAATAATGGAATTAAATGAAGGATAATGTGGCCAGAGACGGAATTGAACCGCCGACACGAGGATTTTCAGTCCTCTGCTCTACCAACTGAGCTATCTGGCCATTTTAGCGAACAATATAATTTAAAAAATCTTTCATAATGTTAATCTTAATATAATAAGCATTTATTGAAATTCTGTCAATCAAAATTCAGGGGGGCTGTCATGCCAATGTTTATCAATTATAAGCAGGATTTTGCGTCCGCAAAATCTTTTCGGGGCGAGCCGATTTGAACGGCCGACCACTCGCACCCCAAGCGAGTGCGCTACCAGGCTGCGCCACGCCCCGATAATTATTCATGCAAGAAAATCACGGATCTGTATGAGTTCCGAAAGCAACCCTTTGAGATCCATCGTGTCAGAAAAGCTGTCTTTTTTTGTTCTATCCTTCATTTCAATTATTTTCTTTTTTGCGCCAGCAATAGTTAATCTTTCTTCGTAAAGCAGTTTTTTTATAACCATAATATTTTCAATATCTTTTTTTCTGTAGAGCCTATGTTTTCCGCCAGTCTTCACAGGATCTATGATGGGGAATTCGTCCTCCCAGTATCTGAGGACATAGGGCTTTATCCCGGTTATGTTGCTAACCTCGCCGATTTTAAAATAAAGTTTTTCAGATAATGGATTCATGCAACAATTATATCACTCAAAAATAATTTTTAAAATTCCTTCGGGGGCTGAAATTTCTTTTTTAGTGTTTGGCTCGGTTTGAACTTGAATACGCTTCTTGCCGAAATGATCAATGTTTCGCCTGTCTTGGGATTATGCCCCCGGCGGGCATTCTTTTGTTTTGTAATAAAATCCCCGAATCCAGAGATCTTAACTATTTCGTTTCTGAGCGCAGATTCTTTAATCATTTCAAAAATCTCATTTACGATCTCTAATGCAATAGTTCTTGTGAATCCCATTTTTTTGTAAATTTTTTCAGCAATGTCCGCCTTTGTCAATTTTGTTCCCTCCTTAATACAGCATTTGTTTCCTTCGTAACTGTATTAATTATATTATTAATTATTCCTTCAATTTCTTCATCTGTCAAATTTCTTTCGTGTGGCTGAATTGTTATCCTGAGCCCGATGCTTTTCTTTCCATGGGGCATATTGATCCCTTCATAAACATCAAATACCTTCACCATGCGAATGAGGGTTTCGTCTGTCCGGCGCGATAGTTCAATTAATCGCTGGCTGGTTATCTCTTTATCCACAATGATTGCGATGTCCCGTTCAATGTGCGTCAATCTCGGAAGGGGTTGGTATGTTTTTTCAGAAGGTGTTGCAATGAGAAGTTTTTCAATGTCCAGTTCAAAAACAGCGGTGTTTCCCTTAAGGTCAAAGGTTTCTTTTACAACAGGGAGAAGTTCTCCTGCGTATCCTATTTTTTCTCCTCCGGCGTATATGCCTACGGCTGCATTCGGGTAGAGAAAGGGTTCATCCGCGGGTTTCAGTTCCGCATTCAAAGAAAATGCCTCCAGAATATTGTCAATAACACCTTTGGCATCAAAAAAGTCCGCTTCTCTTTTCGTTGAGTACCATCCGGCGTCCGGTCGCTTTGTTATGATTCCCGCAATTTTTGTTGTTTCTTTGGTCAACTCATTTTTTTTAATCTTTTCAAATGCCTTTCCTATCTCAAAAAGCTTAAGGTCGTATCGTTTATGGTTGATGTTGTAATTGGCCGATTCTATTAATCCTGGCAACAGAAATGTCCTCATGACCGATCTGTCCTGGGAGAGCGGATTAAGGATCTGGATGGGGTTTCTCCTTGGGTCAGTTTCGCCGAGTTTTAACCTCTCAAAGATGTCCGGACTTATTAAACTGTACGTTATTACCTCGTGAAATCCATTGGCTGTGAGTATTGACCGGATAAGTTCTGCTGGCGCATGTTTTACAACCGGATGTTTTTTAAATTTATCATATGGAACAGATGAGGGGATAAGCTCGTAGCCATGATGCCTGGCAATCTCTTCAAGCAGATCTGCCTCCTCTGCTATGTCCCTTCTGAAGGACGGAATCTCCACCTGAGCGCCCTTTTGCGTTTTCTTTGTTTTAAGGCCGAGGGAATGAAGTATCCTTCTGGCATTTTCATCTGTTACTGGTGTTCCGAGGAACCCATTTGTCTTTTTAAGGTTAAATTTTACAATTCTTGTTTTTGGTTTTTTGGAATAGATATCAATTTTTCCCTTAGCGATCCTGCCGCCGGTGAGCTTGGAAATTATGAATGCCGCTTCATCAAGTGCTGTTAAAGTCCCTTCCGGGTCCACCCCCCGGCCGAATCGCAGGGATGATTCAGTTTCAATTCCTAATTTCTTGGAGGTTAAACGGACGATGGACGGGTCAAAGCAGGCGCTTTCAAGCAGAATATTTCTCGTGGATTGATTCACCTCGGTTCCTTCCCCGCCCATGATGCCTGCTAGTGCAATAGGAGCGTTGCTGTCTGCAATTACAAGCATTCCCTCCCCAAGGATTCGCTCTGTTCCATCCAGGGTCTTTATTTGTTCCCTGTCCGCTGCTGTTCTGACAGCTATTTTTTTACCGGATATTTTATCCAGGTCAAAGGCATGAAGTGGCTGTCCGAGTTTCATCATAATATAATTGGTTGCATCAACGACATTATTCAGTGAACGGATACCTACCGCTTCCAATCTTTGTTTGAGCCAATCAGGAGAATCGCCGATTTTTACATCAGTTATCAGCCTTGCGGAATATCTTGGACAAAGAGCATCCGCGATTATCTTTACGGAAACGGATTTGCTAATCCCCTCCCCATATTCTTTTAAAACGCTTTTGTTGGGCCGGAACAATTTCCCTGATTTTGCGTATAATTCCCTTGCAATCCCGGCATGTGAGAGGCAGTCAGGCCTGTTCGGCGTAACATTTAACTCAAGGACAATGTCATTCCCCTGTTTCTCCATATTCTCCACTTCAAAACCAAGCATTGTGAGGATGTCTTTTATTTCATCAGGCCGGATTTTTATCTTAAAATCGTCCCTTAACCAGTTTATGCTTATCTTCATCAGAATTGCTCCAGAAACCTCAGATCATTCTGGAAGAATAACCTGATGTCGTCTATTCTGTACCGCAGCATCGTAAACCTTTCCACCCCAAGCCCGAAGGCAAACCCGCTTACCTTTTCAGGATTATATTTCACATTCCTCAGAACCTGAGGATGGATCATTCCGCATCCAAGCACCTCAATCCAACCGGTATTTTTGCAGACCCTGCACCCGTTTCCATTGCAGATTATGCACTGAATGTCCACTTCAGCGCTTGGTTCGGTGAATGGGAAATAACTCGGCCGGAATCGGACAGGCGCTTCTTTTTTGAAAAACGCAGTCAGAAATTCAGTAAGAACGCCCTTGAGATTGGCGAAAGAAATGCCGCTGTCCACCATGAATCCTTCCACCTGGTGGAACATTGGAGAATGGGTTATATCGGAATCCCTTCTGTAGACCCTGCCCGGAGCCACAACTGACAGTGGTGGCTTCCTGTTTTCCATGACTCTTATCTGGACAGGCGAGGTATGCGTTCTGAGAAGTAGATCACTGGTGATGTAGAATGTGTCCTGCATCTCCCTTGCAGGATGATTTTTGGGTATATTCAGCGCTTCAAAATTATAATGATCAAGTTCAATCTCCGGCCCCTCAACTATTTCAAATCCGAGCAGATTAAAAATACTTACGATCTCATCCAAAGTCTGTGTTATAGGATGAATTTTTCCGAAGATTGTCCTTCGCCCCGGCAGGGTGTAGTCAACCATTCTGGATTCAACAGAACTTTTGGCGTTCTTTTCCTTCAGCGATCTGGCAGCATTGGTTATCAGATTTTCTATATCTGTCTTGATCTGATTTGCTTCTTTTCCGGCGACTGGACGAATGCCTTGGGGAAGATCCTTTATTCTCCTTAAGAATAGAGTAACTATTCCGTCATTTCTGCCTAAGTATCTGCCTTTTACTGAATTTATTTCATCCGGCGTTGTTGCTTTTTCAATCTCTTCTGACGCTTTTTTTCTTAAACCGGAGAGATGGTTTTTTATTTCTTCTATGCTTGTCCATCCATCCATGTTTTAGAGATTTTCTTTTGCAACTTTTACAAATTCCTGGAATGCTGCAGGGTCATTGACTGCTAAATCGGCAAGCAACTTTCTATCTACTCCAACCTTTGCCTTGTTTAAGCCGTTAATGAACTTGCTGTAAGAAATGGCAAAGGGGCGTACGGCAGCATTTATTCTGATAATCCAGAGGCTCCTGAAGTCTCTCTTTTTTGCCTTCCTGTCACGGAATGCATACTGGAGTGATTTCTCCACAGCCTCCCTGGCAAAGGTATAAAGAGAACCTTTCTTTCCCCAATAACCGCTTGCAGCCTTTACATATTTTTTCCTTCGCCGTCTTGTCTTAAATCCGCCTTTTGCTCTTGGCATTTTGACCTCCTCTATAGTCCGTAGGGCAACGCTCTACGGACATTTTTAAGTTCTCCCGGCTTCAAAGCCTGGTATCTTCTCTTCTTTCGCGAACTTTTTGGCGACTTACACTCCAGAAGATGTCTCCTGCCAGCTGCCTTTCTCATGATTTTTCCCGTACCTGTAATTTTTAACCTTTTTGCCGCGCCACTGTGTGACTTAAGTTTTGGCATTTTCTTTCCTCCTTACTGGAGCAAGTATTGTAAAATAACTCCTGCCTTCAAAGGTAGGCTTGGATTCAACAGATCCAATATCCTGAACAGCTTTTAAAACCTTTTCCAAAGCATCTTGGCTGAGTTGTTTGAACATCAATTCCCTTCCGCGCATTACCACGGTGACCTTGACTTTGTTTCCTTCGTTAAGAAATCTCTTAATATGTTCAATCTTGAAATTCAAATCGTGCTCCTCTGTTCTTGGCCTGAGTTTTATCTCCTTAGTTTTTATTACAATTTGCTTTTTCTTTGATTCCTGCGTCTTTTTCTTTAGTTCATATTTAAACTTCCCAAAGTCCATCAATTTGCATACTGGCGGATCAACATTTCCCGCAACCACTACAAGGTCCAGCCCCTGTTCCTTTGATAATCGCAAAGCATCTTGTGTAGAAAGTATTCCCAGACGTTCACCTTTGTTATCAATAACCATTACCCTCGGACATCTGATCTGATTGTTTACATTATAATGTTTATCCAGTCCACCCTCCTGTTTTTATTTTTTAAACTCATTTTCTTTTTTTACCTGACTTATAAATTCTATAATATTTATATCTCTGTTATCAATATTTTTTCCTCTTTTTCTTACTGAGATGGTTTTTGTTTCTTCCTCGTTTTTACCGACAACGACGATATACGGTACTTTCATTATTTCGGCCTCTCTGACCTTATATCCAAGTTTTGCGTTTCCAAAGAAATCTTCAACCCTTACCCCGTCCTGACGCAGTTGCTCCGATACCGTCCTTGCGTATTCTTCAAATTTCTCCGAGATGCTCAATACCGCAACTTGGACAGGCGAGAGCCATAGCGGAAATGCTCCGGCATAATGCTCAATAAGAATTCCGAAGAACCTCTCCAGGGATCCCATGAGTGCGCGGTGGATCATAACAGTGCGGTGTTTTTTGTTGTCTTTATCAATATAGTCCACCTCAAACTTTTCGGGCAGATTGAAATCAACCTGAACAGTTGAGCACTGCCATTGCCTGCCAAGGATATCTTTGATTTTTATATCTATTTTTGGACCATAAAAAACACCTTCGCCGGGGTCTATACTGTATTCTATGTTCATCTTTTCCAGGGAGTTCTTCAGCGCTGCCGTTGCCTTTTCCCAGTTTTCAGCAGCGCCGACAAATTTTTCCGGCCTTGTTGAAAGAAATACCTGATATTCACTGAACCCGAATGTCCGCAGTATCTTTGTGGTGAGTTCTATAACTCTGACGATCTCTTCGCCCATTAGTTCAATGCTTGTGAAGATATGAGCATCATCCTGTGTAAAACCGCGGACTCTGAGCAATCCATGCAACACGCCCGCCCTTTCGTATCTGTAAACGGTTCCGAGTTCTGCAAGCCTTATTGGCAGATCGCGGTAACTTCTTATTTTGGATTTGTAGATTTGAATATGGAATGGACAATTCATTGGTTTCAGCTGGAATTCAACATTGTCAATGTCAATGGGAGCATACATGTTTTCCCTGTAGAATTCAGTGTGCCCGCTTGTTTTCCATATGTCAAGTTTTGCAATATGTGGAGTATAGACTATATTATAACCATTCTTCAGATGTTCATCCTTCCAGAAATCCTCAATTACCTTTCTTATTATGGCTCCGCGCGGGTGCCAGAGTATTAATCCCGCTCCGGTTGATTCCTCTATGCTGAAGAGGTCAAGATCCCTTCCGAGCTTTCTGTGATCCCGCTTTTTTGCCTCCTCAATTCTCTGGAGATAGGAATCAAGTTGTTCCTTTTCCGGAAATGCGGTCCCGTAAATACGCTGGAGCATCTCCCTTTTTTCATCACCGCGCCAGTATGCTCCGGCAATGTGCTGGAGTTTGAAGTGCTTAATAAGTTTCGTTGAAGGAAGATGCGGTCCCCTGCAAAGGTCCACAAACCCTCCCTGTTCGTAGAGCGAAATACTCTGCTCGTTAAGTTCCTTTATTATTTCAATCTTGTAATCTTCTCCGGTTTTTGTAAAGAAGTTTATTGCGTCCGCTCTTGACATTACCATTCTTTTAAAAAGATGGCCATTTTTAATAATCTCCTTCATCTTATTTTCAATTTTGGAGAGATCATCAGGGCTGAACCCCTTTGGATAATAAAAATCGTAATAAAAACCGTCTTCAATGGCCGGCCCTATGGTTACCTTTGCTTCGTGGAATAATTCCTTAACCGCTTGCGCCATCACATGGGCTGTGCTGTGCCTGAGGATCTCTGTTCCTTCGGGAGAATTTAAATATACAGGCTCCACAGAATCTGTATCCGAAACCTGAGCATGAATGTCGGTTATAATGCCGTTGACCCTGACCGCTACAGTTTCATCCTTTAATTTTTTATTTTCAACAAATATTCTTTCTATGGCTGACATTAACATCAGAATAATTACTCGTTACTTTTTCATGGGTTTCAAGAGACAGACTGTGGGCTCATAAATGACACATAATATTTTGTTTAGCAATTTTAATATTCATACTAATTTTAAAACTGGCTCATAATATAACAGGTTTTTAAATCATGTCAAGCAATTGCGAGTTTTTTGCACTAAATTCCATGGCTGCGCTGGGGGTTGTAATCTTGCCTTTTCGCTAACTGGAGAAAAAATCTGCCAGTTTATCCTCTTTTGCTTTTGCGTCGTTAAAGCCAATCTCAATCAGGGCAGAAGCATATTCCCTGTCAAAGAGCAGATAACTCATAAGATCTGCTTCATTCTCAGGACTCTTGATAGTTGCCAGCCATTTAATCACTGTTCCGGCAATACTCCTGAATCCGCCCCTGTTTTTTAATTTTTTTAGAAAATCCGCTGCGATA